>DAOUCP010000112.1:0-4927 GCA_034432155.1 Anaerolineae bacterium | reverse complement strand
CTTCCGCCCGCCGCTAAACCGGCGGGCTCATAGCTGAAGCCCCCTTCGGGGGCTGCGTGAGCCTGCGGAGCAGGCTTTCGCTTTGAGCCGTGGGGTTTAGCCCACGGCGGCCTGGCTTAAGTTGTGACGAATGACTTACCCCTACCCTCCCGCAGGTTTGGGCGCAATCTCCGCGTGGGAGTGCGCCGCAAACCTGCGGGAGGGTAGGCAGTTACGGTCGCTGCTCGTAGAGGCGCATAGCCTGCGCCCCTCGGCGGTTACCACCAGACGCGTCGGATCATCGGTAGGAACATCGGATCGGACGGCCACCAGATGCGCCCCCAGATGCCCAGGTACGGCGGCATGGGGAGGATGTGCCCGGAGTCCTGCCAGGCCACCAGGCTGCTCTCCGACCCGTAGCTGTAGGCGATCTCCACCTCGGTCTGGCTGTTGCTGGGCGGGTAGGCCGGCGGGTCGAGCGAGACGCGCTCGTTGAAGTTGGCGCCGACCACGGAGCCGTCGAAGTTGACCCGTTCGCCGAAGATGAACGTCGGCTCACCGCCGTCCGGGGCGGCGGCGCGGTTATCGGGCCAGACTACCCACCAGGCTTGATCGCTGTTCGACCAGGTGACCGCCGGGGGGTACTTGTTGCTGGCAGCCCCGGAGATGATGATCTGGCTGCCGTTCAGCGCCAGGGTCTGCCCGTCCACCCGCTGGCCGCGGACGCGGTTGTTCTCGGCCCAGGTAACCAGGAACTGTCCATAGACCAAGGTGTAAGGCTCGTCCCGCGCCCAGGCCACGTCGGGCGGCGAGGCCATGCCGACATTGGCGGCAACATAGATCTCGCTGCCATCCAAATGGCATGTGCCGCCGGCCGGGTCCACCGCCTGGGCGCGGATGTCGTGATCGGTGCTGCTCCAAGAGTCCTCCCACGCCACTAGCCAGCGATAGTCGAAGCCGTTGCCCGCCACGGCCGGGCGATACTGCGCGGTGTCGTGGCTGCTGATGGTGAAGGCATTCCCGACCAGCGTCCCATCGTTGTTCACGCAGCGCCCCCGAATGTTGGAGGGGTTGGGCAGGCTGGAGTCCCAGTCCTCCCACACCACCAGGTAGTAGTGTGCCGCCGTGGCGTAGCTCACGTCCGGGAAGACCTGGTTATCCGTGGCTGTGGCGATGTAGATTCGGCTGCCGACGGTGGGCGGGGTGACGATGCGCCCAATGACGTCGGCCGTACCACCACCCTGCGGATACTCGTGCCAGACAACCAGGAAGTCGTTGCCATAGGGGTTGCGGGCGACGGCCGGGTAGGACTCGTCGTTGCCGGTGGCGGCGATCCAGAAGGGGATGCCAATCGTATGGCCGTCGGCGGAGACCATGACGCCGTAGATGTCGCGGTCGGTGGCTCCGCCGTAATCCATATCGTAGACGACCAAGTACTGGTCGGTGTCCTCGTCGTAGGCCACGGCGGGGTGCATCTCCTCGTGGATCCCTGAGTCACTGATGGGGAAGTCGGGGTCGGTGGGAAGGGCTTGGACCCGCCCCGATGGCGGGCGAGCGAGCGTGGCGCTCTGCGCCGGCAGGGCCAACAACAGCAGCAGGATGGTGATGCCGGCGCACTGCAGAATCCTCTTCGCGTTCATCCTTACTCTCCTTTCTGGCTGAAATCGGTCAGCGCAATCCACACGACCGACCGGCGCTCGAAGGTGGCCAGCCGCTCGAAGCCGGCCTGACGCAACAGCGCCAGCCCACGGTCGAGATCGCCGCCCACATCCTCCGGACGGTGGGCGTCCGAACCGAGCGTGACGATCTGCCCGCCCTCCTGGCGGAACCAGCGCAGCACCTCCAGCGACGGTCCCGCTCCTCCGATGCCCTTGCGCACGAACGATGTGTTTACCTCCAATCCCTTGCCTCGCCCGGCAAGGAGGCGCAGCACCTGCCGCACCCGCGCCTCGTGCCGGCGCAGGTCGAGCTCCCCGATCCCGAAGCGGAGGGCGGTGGCCCGGCGGATGATGTCCAGGTGGCCCAGCACGTCGAACTCACCCTCGGCGGCCAGGCGGGCCAGGTGGTCGAAGTAGAGCGCCAGCCCCTCGTCCAGCCCCAACCCGTCGAAGAAGTCCCCGGCGTAGGTGGGCCGCCCGTCGGCCCAGTGGAGCGAGCCCAGGACGACGTCGTAGCTGTGGGCGGCCAGCAGCGCGGCCACTGGCTCCCGATAGATATAGCTCTCACCGCACTCCACCCCGGCGCGGATGGCCAACTGCCCGGCGAAGAGGGCGCGGCAGCGGTTCATTTCCTCCCAGTACGGTGCGGGGCGGAAGTAGCCGTGGCACGCGTCGAGCGGCTCGTAGTCGGCGTGGTCGGTGATGGCGATCTCGCTCATCCCCCGCGCCAGCGCCGCCCGGCAGACCGCCTCCATCGTTGCCTGGCTGTCGCAGGAGAAGTTGCTGTGAGTGTGATAGTCCGGTGGATGTCCCATAGAATGCCTTTGTCCGGTCGGCGTCAGATCAGCGCCCGCTCCAGCGCCTCGGCGACCGAGCGCACCGGGAGCAGCTCCAGTTCGGGCGGCAACGGTGCCGCTCCCCGCCGGACGGTCTTGGGGACGATGCAGCGGCGGAAGCCCAGCCTGGCCGCCTCCTTGAGCCGCGCCGGCAGTTGACCCACCGCCCGCACCTCGCCGGACAGGCCCACCTCGCCGACCAGGGCCAGATCGGCGGCGACCGGGCGCTCGCGCACGCTGGAGCCGATGGCCGCAGCGATGGCCAGGTCGGCCGCCGGCTCGGTGATCTGCAGGCCGCCGACCACGTTGGCGAAGACGTCGTCCTCGAACAGCCGCAGCCCCACTCGCCGACTGAGCACGGCCACGATCAGCAACAGCCGGTTGAAGTCCACCCCGTTGGCCGTGCGGCGGGGGTTGCCGAAGCTGGTGCGGCTGGTCAGCGCCTGGATCTCCACCAGCAGCGGCCGCGTCCCCTCGAGGGTCACGGCGATGGCCGACCCCGGCGCGTTGACCATTCGTTCGGCCAGGAAGGCCTCCGAGGGATTGGCGACCTCGACCAGGCCCTCCTCGCGCATCTCGAACACCCCCACCTCGGCAATCGCCCCGAAGCGGTTCTTGGTCGAGCGGAGCAGCCGATAGGCGTGGAAGGGGTCGCCCTCCAGGTAGAGCACGGTGTCCACGATGTGTTCCAGCACCTTCGGCCCGGCGATAGCCCCTTCCTTGGTCACGTGGCCAACGACGAAGACGGGCACGCCACTGGACTTGGCCCACCACTGCAGGCGGGCGGCGGCCTCGCGCACCTGGCTGATCGAACCGGCTGCCGAGGTCAGCTCACCCGACGTGACGGTCTGGATCGAGTCCACTACCAGCAAGGCCGGCTGCAACCGGTCGGCATGGTGGAGGATCGTCTCCAGGCTGGTCTCGGTCAGGAGGAAGACCCCTTCGCTGCGCAATCCCAGCCGGTCGGCGCGCATCTTGATCTGACGGGCCGATTCTTCGCCGGAGACGTAGAGCACCGGACGCCCGCTGGTCTGGGCGATCAGCGCGGTGACCTGGATGAGCAGGGTGGACTTGCCGATCCCCGGTTCGCCGCCGACCAGGACGAGCGATCCCGGCACCAGCCCGCCGCCCAGGACGCGGGAGAACTCTTCCAGCGGCAGCGGCAGCCGATCCAGCCCTTCCGCTTCCACCTGGGACAGCGGGCGCGGTTCACTGCGCACGGCCAGGGAGGACGGGGCCGCCGTCGGCTCTTCCACGGTCTCGACCATCGTGCCCCACTCGCCGCAGCCGGGACAGCGGCCCATCTGGCGTGGGCTGGTGCGTCCGCAGGATTGACAGACCCATTGGGTGCGTGTTTTGGCCATGGTGATCTCCTTGTCTTCGAAGGTAACTGCTCACCCTCCCGCAGGTTTGGGCGCAATTGGCAGCCCAAATCGCACTGCAATGGCCACTTCGATGCGTTGCCCGGCCACTTCCGAAGCTGCGGGAGGGTGAGATGAGCAGTTATCTTCGAAAGAGCATAACTCGCCAGCACGAGTTTGTCAAGCTGCTTGCTTCGCCCAGCGGAACCGGCTATAATCGGGCCGTGGCGCGGCGGCTCTCGCGACGACAGTTTCTCTGCTGGACGCTGGGTGGGCTGGTGGCCGCCAGCATGGGCGGCCCCGCCTATGCCCTGTTGGTCGAGCCGGATTGGCTGGCCCTGGAGCGGGTCGAGATCACCCTGGATGGCCTGCCGCCCCACCTGGACGGCCTGCGCCTGGCGCTCCTCTCCGACCTGCACCGCGGGCCCTATGTGGAGCAGCCGCTGATCGGCCGGGCGGTGGAGCTGGCCCAGGGCGCGGCGGCGGACCTGGTGCTGCTGGCCGGCGACTTCGTCTCGCGGTCGGCGGCCTATGCTGAGTCGTGCGCGGTGGAGCTGGCCCGCCTGCACGCCCGGCGCGGCGTCTACGCCTGCCTGGGTAACCACGACCACTGGACCGACGCCGGGACGGTCGCTGCGGCGCTGGAAGCGGCGGGCGTGCGCGTGCTGCGCAACCAGGCGGTCGAGGTCGCCGACGGGCTCTGGCTGGCGGCAGTGGACGATGTCTGGGAGCGCCAGGCCGACCTGGACGCGGCGCTGGCCGGTGTCCCATCCGGCGCGCTGACCGTGCTCCTGGCTCACGAGCCGGATTTCGCCGACGAGGTCGCCGCCGACGGTCGCGTGGCGCTGCAGCTCTCCGGCCATTCGCATGGCGGCCAGGTGCGCCTGCCCTGGCTCGGCCCTCCCGTGCTGCCTTACCTGGCGCAGCGCTACCCCGCCGGCCGGTATCGGATCGGGCGGATGCAGTTGTACGTCACTCGCGGCATCGGCTGCATCACCCCGCCCGTGCGCTTCAACTGCCGGCCGGAAGTGACGGTGATCACGCTGACGTGATGCGTGAAACGTGAAGCGTGATGCGTGAAGCGTGAAACGTG
>DAOUCP010000111.1:0-24418 GCA_034432155.1 Anaerolineae bacterium | reverse complement strand
TTGTGCCTGGTGCGGCTGGGCAACGAGGGTCAGCCACGGCGGCTGGCCCTGGCGGAAGGGAAGCTGCTCCGGGGGCCCGACGGCGTTCTCGTTGTCTCGGCGTCGCTCGTGCCTGGTCTGCAGGTGGATTACGGGGAAGGCGGGCGTGCGCTCGCCGTGTCGTTGACGGAGGCGTTGCGCGGCCCGGTGCGCGTCTGGGGCCCGGCGGTGCGGCAGGTGCTCGTGAACGGCCAACGCACCGTCTTTGGACGGGAAGGACCGTTCGTTGTCATCAGCCACCGGCCGGCGGCGTATCTGCCCTGGATGACCTCACCGGCGCCGTGATGGCTGCACCGGTCGGTGCCCCACGCTCGGCAATCCAATGCTGCCCGCACCGGTCGGTGGCGCACGCTCGGCAATTCAATGCTGCCCGCACCGGTCGGTGGCCGGCCGTCGCCGACGCGACGCGTGAGCCGGTCGATGGCCGGCGAAGAGCGCGGCGAGGCCGTCTCAAGGCGCCCGGTAGAGCCGGTATTCGCTGTAACGGGCGTCGAAGCTGCCGGTGCCGCTCTCGGCGTGTAGCCCGACTTCGCCGCCATGCCGTCGCCCATCGTCGATGCCGCTGACCAGCACGCCGTCGATATGCAGCCGGAGGCCAGTGCCTCGGCTCTCGACGCGCAACCGGCTTCCCCAGTCGGGATCGATCTGGCCGGAATCGGTACGCGGGATGACCGTCTGCCAAACATCGCGGTCCCGGTAGTACAGTCCGAAGCGGCGGGCGGTATCGATGACGAATACGTAGAAGGTTCGCCGATCGGCGCTCAGCCCGAACATCAACCCCGCGGCGCCGGAGCCGCTCATCGAGGCCGTGACCTCAAGGTCGAATTCGTCATCTGCCGAAACGCCTGGCTTGACCCACAACCAGCGATCGGCCGGCCGGATGGCAATGCGGTAGTGGCAGAGCATTCCGAGAACGTAGCCGTACACGACGTCGGTACTCGACTGGGTCGGCCAGCCACTGCGGACGTCGCAGAAGTCGTCGGCGAAGACGAGGGCACCGGGCGTGCTGGGCGTCGCGGACGGCTCGGGCGTTGCCTGTTCCGTCGGCGTGACCGACGTGGCCGGAGCGGGCGTCTCGATTTCCAGCGTGGCCGACGGCCTGGCCGTTGCCGACGCGGGCGTCGCGCTCGCCGTCGGTCGCACGTCCGTGGCCGTCCTTGCGGGCGTGCGGCTGGCCAGCGCCGGCGTCGGGCCGAGCACGTCACGGCAGCCCACCTCCAGCACCCAGTAGTTGCCATGCTGGCTGGCCGGATCGAAGGCATGACCGCCGCCGACGTGGCACACGGCTGGATGGAGCACGTTGGCGCGGTCGTTCGAACGCGCCAGCCACTGCGCGACCATCGCTTGGGCTGTCCTGGGCCCGGCGCCCACGCTCTCCGCATGGCGCCAGGTGACGTAGCCGGCCGACTCGTAGCCGAAGGCGCGTACCCGATCGGCGGGCTCCCGGTTCTGGGCGTCATAGCCGTCGGCGTCGAGGTAGCTGCCGCTGGCCATGTCGCGGGCGTACCAGGCCGCGGCCTCTACGAGAGCTGGTTGCAGCGCCAAGGGGGCAAGGCCGGCACGGGCGCGAACGCGGTTGACCTCGGCCACCAGCTGGCCGGCCAGCTCGCCATTGGGCGGTTGGGTGGCGGTGGGCCGTGGCGCGCCCGTCGTTGGGCGCGGCACCGCCCGCAGGTCGATGCCGGTCACCGCCGCCGGCAGATAGATGTGCGGCCGGCGCACGTGGACCAGAATGGTGTCGCTGCCCGGATTGCCGTCCTGGTCCCGGGCCACCAGGCGGACCAGATGCGTGCCCTCCGACAGGGCGGCGACGGTAAGCGCCGGTCCCACTCCCAGCTCGCCATCTCGATCGGACGACCACGCGAACGTCGCCTCGTCGATCGCGCCGTCCTCCGGATCGTCACCGCCGGCCAGGAAATCCAACGGCTCGCGGGGTCGGATGACGGTGGCATCGCGCGGTTGCAGAATCATAGGCTGCGGCGGCTTGGGCGGCACGCGAAAGGGTCCGGCGTCGGCGGCCACGCTGTGGAAGCCGTCGTTCGCCCAGATGCGGAAACGGGCCTCGTTGCCGCCCGGTAGCTCATTCGTGTCCACTGCCAGCTCGCTGGTCGTCAGATCGGCGGTCAGCGTTTGCCAGTCGCTGCCGTCCTGGCTGTAGGCGATGGTGTAGCTGAGCGGGTCGCCGTCGCCGTCGCTGGCTTGCCAACGCAAGGTACGGGGGCCGTCCCAAACGTCGCCGGCCGCCGGCTCCAGCCCACGCGCAACCGGCGGATGAGCGCTTGCCCGTCGCTCGGTGAGCGAGCTCCCGGCCCGGCTGACGCGCAAGTGGTCAGCGCCCCTGGGCATGGGCATGACGAACAAGAAGGTCTCGCGATCGACGGCGTGCCCATCGTGGTCCACGAAGTCGACATCGAAGCAACGCGACTCGCGAGGCCCGTCGGCGGACGCAAGCTCGACGCAGTAGGGACCGGAGGCTGGCGGCGAAGGCGGCGCGTTCGCAGCGGCGACGCGGATGAGCGGGTCCAGTTCGGCGCGCCTCTCGCGGTGGATGGTGCCGCTGACGACGGCCAGCTCGCTCGTGCCCTGGGCGAGGGTTTGATCGTCCACGCCCTGCGCATGGCCGACCCGCCCGGCCGCGGGGGCCAGTCCGTTGGTGACCACCCGGTAGGTGTGCGGTGACATCCACTTCTGGCTGTCGTCGCAATAGCTCATGAGGTCCTTGCGGCCTGCCTGCACCAGGGTGCCCTTGGCGTCGCCCGACCACAAGTCGTAGCCGAACTCCTGAATGGTGGCGTCGGCGTACGGCCAGTCGGTCTGGGGGTCGCGGGCACCGCAGCCGCTCGGCTCGCGGTTGGGATGACGGGCACCCAGGTTGTGGGCGATCTCGTGAGCCAGCCCGTATGCCGCGCCGCTGTAAGATCGCACCAGCACCGTCCGGCCAACGCCCGGCGGGTTCTGCCAAGGCGGATCCGAGAGGCCGTACCAGAACGCACCAGCCACCGCGGGCATGGGGATCCAGGCCACCGTCTGGTCAGCTGGCGAGCCGAGCAACGCTGGGATGGCCGACTGACGATCGATCCATTTGAGGAGGGCAGAGGTCTGCGCGTAAGGAGGCTCAGCGGCGGCGGTATCGAAGGAGGCCCAGTATGTGAGACCGATGCCACGGCGATAGACCAAGGAGCCGTCGGCCAAGGGAAACCACTGCTGTAGGATGCGCCCGCCGGTGCGGTAGACTTCCTTGTCGGGGCTGAGTTTCTTCGTGCCGTGGGCGGTAGGCAGGAGCAGTCTCACCGGGTGGTAGCGGACCGTCAGCCTGCGGGGCGGTTTCAAGTCGATCGTGATCTCTCGGCTGTTGTTCTCGTAGTCGGTCTCGGGCAGCGAATGATCGGGGTTGATGGTGACCTTCAGGACGAGTTGCTCGCGCCGCGACCAGTCGCCCGGCAGGTGAAAGTTGGCAGTCAGGTCGCGCCATTGGCGCTGCCTCACGGCCGGCCAGTTCCAGAGTGCCGGATCGTTCACCGGCCCGTACTTCGCTCCGCCCGCGGCGAGGGACACCTCGGCGCTGACCCGTTGGCCATCGCGCGGCCGGTTTCGCTCGTCCGGTGCCTGGATGAGCGGGTAGACCCGAATCGCGGTTCGCTTGCCGCGCACCGGTGAGATGCTGTTGTCAGGGCAGTCGGCCGCGCCGGCGGCGGTGTGCATGCACTGAATGACCTGTGTGATTTCCACGTCGCCCACTTGCAGGTCATACGCCGGCGTCGGGGTGGGCGTCGGTGTGGACGTCGGTTCAGGGGTGTCGGTGGGCGCGTGGTTGTCGAGGTAAGCGCTGACGACCAGGCCGCGGGTGCCCACGTTGTAATAGCCAACCATGCGGACCGACACCGCCCCGGTGGTCGTGCCGGGTGGCACCGTGACAGACACGTCGTAGTTCTGGCGCCACGGAGTTTCCCCTTGGGCGGTGAAAGACTTGTGCTCGCCTCCGGCGCTGACTTCGACCGTCACACTGGCGCCGTAGCCCCAGTCCTGGCTGACGGCGCCTGAGACGCGCAACACCGGCCCGAGGACGCGGCCGCGATACGTGCGGCTGGTTGTGAAGTCATGACGGTCGGCCGGTCGCCACAGCTCGGCGCCCTCGATGTTGTACGCGATGGACATGCCGTTGAACGGGCTGTCGGGAAAAGTGCCGCCGTTGGCCGCGGCCGACTCCGGACCGCCAGCCGCCACTCCCGTGAAGGCCGCTGTGAGGGTGAGAACGATGAGGATGCGTGCGCAGAGGACGCTCGGGGTCACCAGGTCTCCTTATGCCACGGAGAGCGATCAGGGTCGCTCGAAGGCGTGGAATCGAATCACTGTCTGCTTGCGTGTCAGTCGCACGACGGCAAAACCGGGGGGCGAGAGTGTGTCAACTACCGGCTCGGCGTCCGAGGGGCTGCCACCGAGTTGGGCGAAGGCACTGGGGGCGGCGCTGTACAGGACACCGTCCTGGTAGCAGCTCATCGCCTGATGGATGTGTCCGAGGAAGACGCCCTGCAACCGCGGCCCGACCGCGACGAGCCGACGGTGCAACTCCTGGCCGTTGACCATCAGCATCATGCGATCCAGCCATGGCACGCCCAGGGGCAGTGGCGGGAAGTGGCAGAAGACAGCGAGCGGTGGTCCTTCGGGTGTCAGCTCGCGATCCAGAATGGCGAGTTGCTCGACCGAGAGCTGGCCTTGCGGATCGAGCTCAACCGGCGCGCGGGCATCAACCACCAGGAAGGCTCGGCCCCTCACGGCGAAGCGGTAACAGAGCAGCTCTGGATCGTCCGTCAGGTCCTGGCGAGGGCCCATGGGCAAGAACCGCCGAATGCGGCCGGCGGTGTCGTGGTTGCCGGTGACGTAGTAGGCCGGCACCTGCAGCCGTGCGAACGTCTTGGCCGCTAACTCGAAGGCCCGATCGTCCGGGTCGGTGGCGACGTCGCCGGTGTGGATCACGAAGTCCAAGGGGAAGGGCAGCCCGTTCAGACGGTCGACGAGCCGCTCGGCATGGGCGAGCGTGTCGAAGCCGTACCGCTGGTGCCAGGGCTGCGGCCCGAAGTGGGTGTCTGAAATGTGGGCGAACGTGACGGTATCCAAGTCCAAGGTGGCTTTCCCCAAACAGGCGGACCGCGTATTGTAGCCGAGGTCAGGCTCAGGGGCGGTGTTTGGCGGTGTTGCGGTCCAGCCTCAGGGGCGGTGCTTAACGGTGTTGCGGTTCAGCCTCACCGGCGGTGTTTGGCGCTGTTCCAGAGCAGCCGGCCAGCGGTGACGACGGCGTGGCGCGCGCTTCCGGCCCACAGCACGCGGCTGGGCACCCGCCAGAAGGGGCGCCGCCGCTTGTGCTCCAGGATCCACCACTCGTGCGCCGCTGGGCGCAGGTCGTCGGGCGGCTCGAGGAGAGCCGGCGGGACCGCAGCACCGAACCAGTCGGCGCAGAGGTCCAGGGCGATCCAGGAACGCCGATCGAGGCGGCTTCGGCGCAGGGCCTGCTCAAGGCGCAGCCAGTCGATGGCTGCGAGGGGTTCCGTTGGCCCGGAGTTCGAGACGGGCGACGGCGGGCAATGGTCGGTGGCGCCGTAGCACCGGATCGTCTCGGCGAGATCGGAAACCAGCCGCACCGGGGTGAAGCCGCGGCGGACGGCGTTGGCGACGAGTGTCAGCACCAGATCGGTCGGCTGGGGGATGAGCATGGGCTGGCCGCCGACGGTCACCGGCCGTGCGGCGGCCCAGATGGCTGGCCAGTCCAGCGGCTCGGCCTGCCAACGACCGCCACCGTGTCGCGATGGATCGAGGTCGTGGTGCGCCGAGCGGTCCAGCTCGATGTGGTAGCCGGCCGGGTCCCGTCGGTCCGGATGGGCGGCCGCCAGAGGCTGGCGGATGTCGTGCGTGGCGCGCGATGCCCGGTCGTGGTCTGCATCCGGCACGGAAAGGTCGAGATCGCCGCTCAGGTGCAAAGCCCAGTCGCCGAAGACCAGGACGGCGAGCGCCGCAGCCTTGTGTCCCAGCACCGGGATGTCCTCGGCGGCAAGCCGCTCGAGGACGCGCACCAGCAGCTCTTCCAGGCGCCGTCCGCGCGTCCAACTGGCGGCGTACAGCGTGCGCAGTCGTTGCGCCACCGCGGCGGGCGGGCAGTCGTCGGCGGCCAGTTGGCGGCTGCCGAGGTAGAGGAGTGGCCCCAGTTGTCCGAGTACGGCCAGCTGCAGGACGCAGTCCCAGTCCAGACCGCGCGAAGCGAGCCAGCGCGCTTCCTCGGCGGCTTCCGGCGAGACGGTACGCCGCGCCACCCGAAGCACGAATGCCTCCTCAGGCGTGGTGACGCCCAGGCAGCGATCGGCCAGGCGCTGGAAAGCTGCCGGCAGGTGCTTGGGCCGCGGACCGCGCCGCAAGGCGGTCTGCCCGCGGCTGTAGGCGGCGGTCACGATGGCCACGGCGCGCGAGCCGGGCCCGTCCAACCGACGGACGCGGCCCCCGTGGCGCTCGACGCTCTTCACGATGCCCAGAACGGCAGAACTGGCGATGGGCGCATCGGGCCGTGGCGAATTGTCGCCTCGTAGCTCGAGCTCGTCTCCGCGCCGGGCGACCACTCGATGGACCAGGAGCCCGCGATCGGTCACGGCGACCACGACATCGCCCCACCGAGGCCGCTCGCCAGCGCGCAGCCGGATCTTGTCACCAGCCTGGATGGTCGGCGCCATGCTGTTGCCGACGGCCGGCAGGCGGCCGACCGCCTCGCTGCGGGCCCAGAGTGTGGCCGCGGCGCTGAGCAGGGGGTCGCCGAGATCGGGATGCTGTGGCCGGCGCGTCACAGGTAGGCCTCGAGCGCGTCGGCCGTACGATCGGGGCTGCTGGCTTGGAGGTGAAAGTTGAGCACCTCGGGCGAGAGGGCGTGTCGCAAGAGGGAGATGGCTCGCAGCAGTTCGAGCTCGCCCGGGCGGCCGAGGAAACGAGCGCCGCTGACGCTCAGGGCGTTGGCCAGCAGCTCCGGCAAAGCCTGCTCGGCTGTCAGCGGCGTGAGCAGAGGGTCGCCTGCTCGCCAGCGAGTGACAGTGTGCTCGGGGCGCGTCCCGCCAGCCAACCGGTGGGCGCCCAGAACCGTCACGTCGAAGCGGGCGCAGGCGTCATCAAGCGCCCTGACGATGCGAGAGCCAGCCTGGGCCACGACCTCGGCGATGATCGCCTCCTCGTCCGTCACCATCTCGACTTCCGTGACGCCTGGCAACGCGGCGAGAGCCGCGCCGAAGCCAGCCGGCAGGTGGTCGAGCTGAAGCCGCCAGCGCACCGGCTGGTCGGGCGGCGTTTCGCCGACGCTGGTCGGCGGGGTGCCCAGCAGTGCCACCCAGCCGAGTGGCGTCGGACCGGTGAGACAGCCAGGGGAAAGGTCCTCCATGTCGACCATCCACTTGCGCACCCCGGCGAAGGTGGCCAGCCGCAACGTCTCAGTGGGCAAGGTGAGCCCCAGGAGCCGCACCGTCTCCGCGGTCAGATTGACGCGCCGAGGCAGGGGACGGACGATGCCGCCCGCCGTAAGGGCGGCGAAGTCATCGGCCATGAAGCCCCACCCGCGCCGCACCAGCTCGGTGGTCAGGGTGGTCTTGCCCTGGCCCGACGGGCCGACGAGGAGCAGCGCCCGGCCACGGCGCGCGACGGCGGCGGCGTGCAAGACGACCGCGTCGCGCACCTGGGCTGCCGCGACGTTGGCGAGCACCAGGTGGGCGTAGTGGACCAGTTGATCGGGAGATGGTACGCGCACCGTCCGGCCGCCGACCTCGATGCGCGGGCCGCACGGAGCCGCATCGGTTGGCAGCTCTGGCGATGCGCCGGCCGCTCGGACCGGCTCGAGAGACGCCCTCGGCGCAGTGCCCGCCGCGAGCACGCGCACGGCGATGTCCGCCACGCCAGCGTCGCTCAGCAGCACCCGCTGCCGATCGTACACTGCGTCCAGGGCCTCCAGGACCTCGGCGCTGTCGCTGGTGACGACGACCAGCCGATCGAAGAACCGGAAGGCACGCTGGCCGAGTGGCGCTGTTGCGTTCTCCGACGCAGTCCTCTTCATGTGCGGTAGCCATATGCCCACTGGGCGCCGGGCGGACGGCACATCCCACATTTGGTGGGACGTGGCCCACCCCCGTCACCCCCGGCCGCGGTTGTTTGGCGAGGCGCGGCTGGCCCCGTGGGCCGCCCCGTCGGACGTCGAGGGCCCCGCCACTCCGCGCCGCGGCTGTCTGGCGAGAGTTGGCTGGGCACCGTGGACTACGCCATGTCGTCCGCGGCCGACGGCCGTGCTGCGCCCGGTGGGCGTCCTGTGCTCCAAGGATAGTCTACACGCTTGGGTCGCCGGGTGGGAGGCCCAGCGCGCCACCGATGGCACAGTTCGCCCGCCAACGGCTGTCCTGGCGTGAAAGACGCCGGATTGACCACGCCGCGCCCGCTGCGTCGCGGTTGCCGCAGCTTAGAGCTCGCCGGAGTGTCGCGCGCGCTGCCGCGGCGCGTTTGCTGGCCGCGCGGGACCTACCACCGCGCGCGGTCGCGCTCGCTGACCGCGTGGGCCTGCCACAACGCGTGGTCGTGCTCGCTGGCGGCGCGGGGCCAGCCACAACGCATGGCCGTGCTCGCTGACTGCGTCCGGGCTACCACACCGCGTGGTCGCGCACCACATGCGGCAAGTACAGCCGTGTCTGCGCCTCGGCCGTCGCCTCCGATGTCGCCGTTGCCGTACGAGCCGTGGCTTCGGGCGTTGCGGTGCCCGCCGTGGACGTGGCTGTCGGCGTGGGCGTGCGGCCGAACGGTCGCGTGCGCGTTGGTGTCACGGTGAGCCGCGGCGTGCGCGTTTCCGTCGCGCTGGCGATTGCGCTGGCCGTTGCGGTCGGCGCCGTGCCCGTAGCCGTGGGCGTTCGTGAGGGCGGGCCGGGGGTCGGCAGTCGCGCCGTGGCGAGCGTTCCTGGCCAGAAGCCGAGGGCCAGCTGGTGGCGGTCGCTCTGCACGACCTCGACGGCCGTCTGACCAACGGAGCCAGACAGCGTGTAGCCGACCGAACTTGCCGGTCCGCCCCCAGCAACGACGGCATACCAGTCCACGACGTGGGGCGCCAGAGCCAGGGCGGCCGTCACGAGCAAGACTCCGCCGGCTCCGAGCGCGGCGACGAGGAGAGCGCCTCGATGGCGGTGCGCCATTTCGTCGCCTCCTACTGCAGCGTCACGAGAATGGGCAGTGCACCACGGCCGACCGCCAGGGATCCGAGGGCCTTGCCAACGAGCGTGCCGGGCGCCGGAGCTGCGGACCGCATCACGCAGCCCGGCGTAGGTGCAGTCACCAGCAAATCGCCGGCCGCAATGGCGCCGTACGACGCGTCGGCACAGACACTGGCGAACGCACCGAGGGTGACCACGCTCAGGTACTCGCCCGTCGCCACGGCCTGCAGGCTGTAGCCGGGAGGACTGCCCTCCTTCCCCGGCACGTAGTGCCGGTCGACGATGCCGATCACCCCAGCCTCGCCGGCGGCAGCCGACCGGCGGACGCGTGGCGTGGGGATGTCGCCCAACAGCGGCGTTGCAACGCCCGTCACGACGACGACATCCCCGCGTCGCAGCGGTGCTAGATCGTCGCTCTGGCAGATGTCCACGACGTATCCCGACTTGCTGCCGCGAAAAGTGGCCGGCCCCTCGACGACCAGGGCATCCGTAATGGTCACGTCGCCCTCGAACCGACCGGCCAATCCGCTGGCCGAGTCCGGCGCTTCGCGGCCCAGGACGCCGTTCGTGCCCACGAAGTAGCCGCCATAGGCGTCGCTGGCATTGCCCCCTTGGCCGTAGACGCCATGACGGCCGCTCACCGCCAGGCCCACCGCCGACGGGTTGCTGATACCGTACACGGCGATGCTGTTCTTGCTCCAGAAGCTGCCAGCGAAGCCAGCGTCGGAGTTGCCCTTGACGGCAGAGGCTTTGCCCGTTGCCTGGCCTTGCACGCCGATGCCGGTCGAGTCAGTGCTGCGGCTCGTACCAGAGACACCCACCATGCCGCCGGTCGCCTGGAGGCCAACATCGCCGCCTTCGGCGCTCACGCCGACCTGGTCGCCTTCGGCGCTCACGGCAGCGCCGGTCCCGGTGGCGCTCACACCCACCGTCCCCGCCCCAGACACGCCCACCGTGCCTTCGCCCTTCACGCCAACGTCACCCTCTCCGTACACGCCGGTCATGCCCACGCCGTGGAGGCCCATGGAGACGCCCTCACCCACGATGGCCGGAGACTGGGTGGCCGTGGTGCGGCCGTAGATGCCGGCAGCACTCTCGCTGAGGCCGTAAACGCCGTAGTGACCGGTGGCCAGCGGGGGTGTGCGGGTGCGCCCGGCAAAGCCGAAGACGCCCACGTTCTGGCTGCTCACACCACGCACGCCGTAGCCAAAGGCGCTGAAGCCGTACACCCCGGCTGTCCCAGTGAAGCCGGAGGTGGCCTGGATACCATGGCTCCCAGCGTCGCCGGGCCCCGCGCCCGCGCCGTCGTTGAACACGCGCAGTGTGGCGGTTCGGCTGTGGCCGTCAATGGTCGCGCCCGGCACCAGACTCAGGGCGTAAGGCGCGGGCAAGAGCTGGGTGCGTGGCAGCATCGGCTCGGCGTCGCCGTCCACCTGTACCTCCAGCCATAGGTCACGACCGGTGAAGTGGCCCTGCGGGATGTCCAGGTCGACCTGGAGGAGGCCGTTGCGGACCATGACATTCGTTTCCGTCCCCGTCCACAACGCCGCACCGCCCGTGGGTGTCTCGTACAGGCGGAAGACGAGTGTTCGGTAGCCCGAGACCCACTCACGCGTTTGTTCGTTCCAGAGCCGGCCCTGGTAGTACAGACGCGATGGTACCTGCGCCGGTCCGGCCTGTGCTTGGACCAACAAGGTTTGGCCGCGGCGAGCCACGGGGGCTTGGGCACGGCTCATCCCTGCCAGGTCCGGCCGCGTCCCTGGAGCCTGACGTGCGGATAGGGACGCCAAGCCACTGCGGGCGCCAGCGGTATGAGCTTGGACCGCCCGCTCCGATCTGCCGGACTGGCCGGCCGGACTTGCCAGAGCGGCCGGGCCAAGTGCCGCCACATAGAGGAGCAACAGCACAAGGGCAACGGGCGAGGCGACACGGGACACGCGCATCGGGAACCTCCTTGCTGGGGCGCACGGTGAGGGGCGGGAACCAGGACACCGTCGACGCTCGCCGCGCGCGTCGGCCATCGGACGCGGCGTCGCCAGCCATGCTGCAGCGACGATCGTCTCTGGCAGTGTACGCCCGGCCCGAGAGGGGCGCAAGCGGTTCCGCGGGGCTGCCCCGGAGGGAGGCCGCCGTGGAGCACGTTCGCGGGCAGAACCCCAGCCGCCGACCGCGGCCTTGAGGAAGTGTCGAGACGCGTCGCGCAGGATCGCGGGCCTCGAACGGCAGAGCGCCGATTCGCACGAGCAGTGTTGCTGCGCCGCTCCCTCTGCCACTGAGGCTGCCGCCTGAGGCATCGTAGCCCTCGTCGCTGGGCTCGAGGTGCGGCCGGGCCTACGCGCCGAGGATTCCAAACGCCGGATGGAACCGTTACGTGCGGAAGTCGATGAAGAAGTACGCCGCGTGACGCGGCGGCAACCTCGCGGCCGTTCTCCTCGAGCGCACTCGCGCGGCGGCGTGTCGATCCGCAGTCGCAGTCAACCTCGAGAGCTCCATCCAGACGGTCGGCGTTCGCCAGGAAGCGTCCACAGCATGCGCAGCGCCATGGGGATACACCCAACCTTCGCACGAGACAAGCGGGCCGGCGACCCTGCGTCCCGCATCGGGCTGACATGGACCGCCGGTGGCGGCCGCTGACCGCGGCGCGGTGCCGGCTGTTGTCCGGTTCCCGCGAGCACGTTCGTGCCCACCCCGCCGGGAGTCTGAGCGCCGGCTAGAGGTCCTTTCGCAACTTCAGTCCCACCCATGCCCTAGCCAGCCGCGCCAAGCCAACCACCCCGCGCAGCCAGCGTTGGCAGTAGGCGAGCGGCAGCAACGCGTCATGCCGCACGCCGGAGCGCTTTCGCATATAGGCCACCGAAGGCAACACTTGGTCCCGCAAGAACACCAAGCGCTGCCGACGGTCGGGGATGGTGAAGCTGTTCACGACATCGACCATGTTCGCCGGGACCACCCCGTGCCCGAGCATCGCCACCAGCAACCGCTCGGCCGGCGGCCGCGTGGCGTTCACCCAGCCGAGTGCTTCTTCCGGCAGCGGCGTCCCGAAATGCGCGTCAGCCGCCCTAAGCACCGTCCCGACTGCGCGCTCACACCCCAGCCGCTTGACCTCGGCGGCGAATACGTCCCATCGCCACTGGGCCTGCGTCCGCAACAGGCGGTCGATGTCGTACACCCACAGCAACCGGGTGCCGACGCCATGATAGTCGACGTGCAAACACAGGTGGAGGAGCAGCGCTTCCGCTCTGAGCCGCCGCAGGCGCACGCCCTCGACCTCGGCTTCCTCCGTCTGCTCCCAGAACCAGTCAAGGTTGATCCGCTCCCGCAGGGCCCAGTTTCGGTCCAGGAGGTGCCAGTGCAAGTCGAGTGGCGGCAGGTCGGTGCGCTCGGCTACGAGATTGCGGGCCTTCCGCCAGCGAGCGTAGCTGTCTCCGGTCAGTGGCACATCTGCCCAGCGGGTATAGCCGACGGGACCCAGCGCTGTCACCGCGCGGTCCAGGTGTTCCTTTCGGATCAGCAGGTCCAGGTCCGACGTCGGCCGCGCCGCGATCGTCGGATACACGCGCGCGGCTAGGTCCGCGCCCTTCAGCACCACGGCATCGATCCCCCCGTCTGTCAAGGATGGCAGGATCCGCCCCAATGCCGCGTAGAGGCACATGTTTCGCGCGGCGGTCTCTGCGACGCGGACGCGCAGGGTGTGGACCAACTCGGCTGGCGGTTGCAGCGCCGACTGCGCCAGGCCGAGGTAGAGCATGGGCGCCAGCCCGTGACGGGTCGCGGTCGCCATCACGGCTGGCCAGTCTGCCGCTGTCCAGTCGCCGGGGAGATCGTGACGCAGGATGGCACACAGCTGCGCCGTCGCCGAGTCGGCGCCGGTAAGACTGGCCGGCGTGGTGGGCTCCCGTGGTGGCAGCATCGCTCGGCTAGCCTCGTTGTGGGGAGCTACGAGCTTCCGGAGACGGATCGTTGCTCCTGGTAGAGTCCCTTGCACGCCCTACTTGCCGGGCATCCTTGCCGGCGGTCCCCCGAGACAGTCGGCATAGCAGCGCCCCACATGGGCTCGGAGAAGTTCGCGACGCGGCTACGATCGCGGCGGTCATGCGCTGCGCAGACGTCTGGTCGCCAGAACGGGCCAATCCCCCCGGTGGCCATTCCCACGGCGTACGAATGGGTTGATCAGGTCGGAAGCTGGCGCCACAGGCGATCAGACCGGTTGGGCCCGGGCCATCCATGCCAGAGCATCGCCTCCGCTGCCCACCGTCGATGCGGGAGGACCGCCTCCGCTGCCCGCCGTCGATGCAGCACCACCGCCCTAGCCGATCCAGGCGCCGGCCTCGCTCGCGGACGAACCCATACTGATCGACTCGCAACCGGCCTTGGAAACTGGGTCAGCGCTGGCGATTATGGACGAGACCCAGCGGACGGGTCAAGGCGAAGGGCACCGGCAGGCCGATGGCCACAAGGAAGGGTTACGGCTCTCGAGGCCATCGGACGAGCGGGGGAAGGGCGGAGCGCACTGCCTTGGCCGTTGGCCAGGTCGTCTGTTGCGACGCTCAGGTCACTACCTGCGTTGCCAGATGCTGGCCGCGCAGCAGCAACTCGTCCAGGTCCGCGGCGTCACGCCCCGAAGCTGCCAAATCCTGCGTAGCTGCGGACCCGGTCGCTCAGCCGCGGGATTCCGGGAACGTGGGCTCCCTCCGGTTGTCCACGTTGGGAGCGAGAGCATGAGCCCTTTCCCGATCCGCCTGGGACTCCCACGCCCTCGTAGTCATCAGGCGGGGAGAACCCAATCCGCAGTGGGGCCCTATGATGGAAGCCGTATCGGGATACGGCGTGCCTCCTCTCGATGCTCTCCAAAACCGCCGGAGTGCAGATCGACGGTCCGCGCGCCGAATGACTCACCCACCGCCCCACGGGTCGTCCCTAGTCACCTACTCGCGGACGATGCCAGCCTTCTCGTCTGGCGCGAAGTGCCTCCGCCTCGGTGTGGCCATGGACGTTCGTCGGCGGGTGTCACGAGTTTGTACATCACGACTCCCGAATGTCCGGTTCCAGCTGGACCGGGAGAGCGCCGCGTAGACGTTGCTGCACGAATGCACGTTCCATCCGTGCTAACCTTAAATGCGCGCCCGGCGCCGTCACGCGCTCCTCGGCAAGGACGCTCGTGCGCCGGAGTATGCACCTTACCGGCGTGGGACGCCGATGGTGCGGGGACGCGTCTGTGTCGGCGATGGGCGACGCCCGTTGCCATCCGGAGGCGAATCCTTATCCAAAGCGGCTTTCTTCTCGGCGCTCGCTTGCCGGCCGTCTGCCTGCGGCTGCGCGGTTGCAGCCGGGGGGACCTACCGCCCTGTGCGCCCCTGGCCACTACCACAAGTATTCCGTTCGTTTTCGGATAGGTGGATATGGACAAGGTGATCGTGATTACCGGCGCTAGCGATGGCATCGGCGCTGCGGCAGCTCGTCTACTGGTGAGGAAAGGCTATCAGGTAGTGGTGCACGGTCGCTCGCCCGAGAAGACCACTGCCATTGCCAAGGAACTAAACGCGCCCTACCATGTTGCGGACTATGCAGAGCTCGCCCAGGTCGTGCGATTCGCGAACGAGCTTCTCGCCAGCTATCCACGTATAGATGTGCTAGCCAACAATGCAGGTGGATTGTTCAGAAAGTCGACAACGGTTGATGGTTTCGGAAAGCATTTCCAAGTTAACCACCTTGCAGGATTCCTACTCACGAATCTTCTTCTAGAACGCTTGATCGAATCTGGTGCTAGGATCATCCAGACGTCCAGCATCGTATCATCGACTTTGGCTCGAATCGACATTGGAAGTTTTGCAAACGATGGAAAGAAGGATTCTTTGAGAGCTTATGCTGACTCTAAACTTGCTAACATTCTATTTACGAAAGAGTTACATCGCCGCTTTCACATCAAGGGAATCAACTCTGTAGCATTTCATCCTGGTAGTATCGTAAGTAATTTTGCTTACGAGTTCGACTGGGTGTTTCGGATCTATCGTAGCCCACTGCTTCGATGGTTTTTCGAACCACCAGAGGATGCAGGTGCCATCCTGGCCTGGTTTATTGAAGGAGTTCCAGGCAGGGATTGGATATCCGGTGAGTACTACGAGAAGAAAAGAGTTCCTCCGGCCTGGAGGATAAACCGACAGGTGAGGGACGCGCAGCTTGCCGAAGCGCTGTGGGATCACAGTGCGGAGCTACTCGCGTTGTACCGTCCGAGGTAGCGCTGGGCGCGAAGCGCGGCTCCGCCAGGGCATAGGAGGATGCTGGCCTGGCGAGGACGCGCTGTGTGGGCGGTTCGTGGAGGTCCGGGATAGGGGAGGCGTGGTCGCGCCGGGTTCTGGCTGGTGGTCAGAGGCGCGCTGTGGTCTGCCAAGAGCATCGCTGGACTCGTCGCCGGTAGTTACCGTAAGATCGTGGCTGCGCGGGGCGAGCTGGCGGCCGATGCGGCATCAACAGTCGTTGCGGCGACGGAAGGCCCCCCTCGGCGCTGCGTGCTGCACTGGCCTGCCAGAGTGAGCACCGGGACAGGACGCTGCCGCTAAGGATACAGCGGATGCAAATGCCTATTGAGTGGCTATTGGAGGGGGAGTCCTGGATTGCATATCGCACAAGACGCGATTTGCTTGGGCAGCCTAAGAATGATCCTGAAACACAGGCGTCTCGACGAGGTATGCTTGGGAGTCCTCAAGTAAAGGCATTGATGGCTGAACTTGCTCTCTGGCCAAGAATGGTGATAGTCAGTCACAAGAGCGCTGGTCAACCTTTCCACAAACTAACTTTCTTGGCCGATCTCGGATTTCTGGTGGAAGATCCAGGTATTGATGTAATAGTAAAGCGTATTTGCGAACAACTGAAGGTTCCGTTTGTTTGGTATGATATTATGCATGTTCTCGATGTTTTGTCGCGGTTCGAATGGCTCAACAGTGATCGCCGGTTACTGGAAATGCTTGATATTGTGAAGAGCAATGGGGATCGAGAGGGACGGTTTGCGCCAGGATCGTTTTGGACTGCGTGGAAAGGTTGGGAATTGGGACAAAGAAAGGTGCCTTCTCGATGGCTGACACTCTTGGTATGGCGGATGATGCGAAGGATCGAGGCCGTGGGGGTATAGAATGAGGCGGCAGGGGGAAATCGGCGCTGTGGGAGGGCCACCTGGCTCCGGAGGGACCGGTCGGGGGGGCGTGGGCAGGTCGGCGGCGGCGGTGACGCCGCGCTCCGGGAGGCCGCGGCATGGCCCTTGAGCACCGGAGCCAGCCCCTGTTGCCCCGACGGAAGTTCATCCTCCGCTTCGTGCGTTACAGCGGCGTTGCTCTGGCGATCGTGCTCGGCTCGTGGGGAATCGGGATCGTAGGCTATCACATGACAGAAGGTATGACTTGGATCGATGCGACTGTCAACGCAGCGATGATTCTGGGCGGTATGGGGCCAGTAAATGATCTCCACAGCGATTCGGCGAAGCTGTTTGCGTCTCTATATGCCCTGTTTTCTGGCATAGTATTCCTGATGGCAATAGGAGTGTTGTTTGCCCCTATCGTTCATCGACTATACCATCGATTTCATCTGGAGCTTGGGTCGCAGGTGCGGCAAGACGGTGAGGGGGAGAGCTAACGACCCGAACGCAAGCGCGCCTAGACCAAGCATACCAATGTCAAGAGAATGATGTCAGCCCTTTAGGAGACGAATAGCCGATCGTGCTTGGCCGGGTGCGGCACGGCACAGGCGGTAACGTCCAGGAAGAATCACATACAGCTTGAGGAAGAATAGGGTTACATACCAAGCAGATGAGCCAACACCATCGTATATTGGATAACATAGAGCTGTACTGCGGATTCTGTTTTTACAAGATGATGATACTAACCTACTCCTGATAGATCTTTCATCGCGTGTTCTGAAGTCAATGGAAAGGAGAAGACAATGAAGCTCAAGAAGAACATGGGAACAGTGGATCGTGGTGTGCGGGTGTTGATTGCCGTGGTGATCGCCCTGCTATTCTTGGCGGGCAAGCTTACCGGGGTCGTGGCTGCGATTCTCGGGATCGTGGCCGTCATCTTTGTCCTGACTAGCCTGGTGAGCTTCTGTCCGCTGTACACGGTGATCGGCCTGTCCACCCGAAAGGGCGACTAGCGCTTCGCCGAATTGCGGGACGGACCGCGCGACGGACGGCCGGGCCGGTGCCGGCCCAGACTGCCGGACAGACTCCGCGCGACGGAAGGCAGGCCGCACGGCGGGGCAAGTTGCCGGACGGAGGGCGCGGCGGACGGCTGGGCGCACACCCCCACAGACTGCCGGACGGACCGCGCGACGGACGGCCGGACCGCCGGATACGGTGCCGGACGGTCCGCGCGAGAGATCGCGGGACCATGTGCTGACCTTTGCTGGTGGCCAGGCGTGGTCACCAGACTAGCCGCCGCTGGGGACGCGTGCCTCGGCTGTGGGTTGCCCGTTGGCTGCCCTCAACGACGTGCCCCCTGGCGTGGCACATGGGCTCAGCCCAACGCCCCTCGAACGGGGCACGGGCGGTTCCTTCGCGACTTGCGCCCGTTTAGCAGGCCCCTTACAATCCCGCCTCGTGCGCCTGCTCTTCTTGGTGACGTACTACTATCCCCACTGGACTGGCCTGACCGCCTACGCGCGCCGGATTGCCGAGGCCATGGCCCGTCGCGGCCACAGCGTGCACGCCCTCACCACGCAGTACGATCCTGCCCTGCCACGCCAGGAAGTGGTCCATGGGGTGCTGGTGCATCGCGTGCCGGCGCAGCTCACCGTCAGCCGCTCAGCCATTGGGCTCGGCCTGCTGCCGGAGTTGTGGCGACTCCTGCCAGGCACGGACGCAGTGAGCATCCACATCCCTTTTCCGGAGGTACTGCCGGCGACTGTGCTTGCCCGAGCGCGCGGCTCTGCCGTGTTCATCACCCACAATGGCGATCTGGTGCTCCCCGGCGGCCTCCAAAAGCCGGTGCTGGAGGGCTTCTACTACCTGACCACGTACCTAGCAGGGCGACTCGCGACAGCGGTGATCCCACAGACCCAGGACTACGCCCGGAGCAGCAAGCTTCTCTCGCCGCTCTGGCCCAAGTTGCGATTCGTGTACGCTCCAGTGGACCTACCGCCGCCCGATGCGGCCAGCGCAGCCGCTTGGCGCAAGGAGCTGGGACTCGCGGATCGCTTTGTGATCGGCTTCGCCGGCCGCTTCGTGGAGGAGAAGGGGTTCGACTACTTGCTCATGGCCGTGCCGGAGATCGTGCGTCGGATTCCCAATGCTCACTTCGTCTTCGCCGGCGAGCGCGACATCCCCTACGAGCGGTTCTTTGACGCCAATCGGCACCTCCTGGCGGCGCACGAGGATCGCTTTACCTTCCTGGGGCTGATCCGCGACCGTCAACGCATGGCGGACTTCTATGGCCTGATCGACCTGTTCGCGCTGCCTAGCCGATCGGACTGCTTCCCGAGCACCCAGATCGAGGCAGTCCGGGCTGGCACACCGGTAGTGGCCGCTGACATCCCGGGAGCACGAGAGATCGTTCGGGTCACCGGGATGGGCGAGCTGGTTCGGCCGCGCGATCCGGCGGCGCTGGCAGAAGGAATCGCCCGCGTTGCCAGCAACCTCGAAACCTACCGGCAGCGCCGGGAGCTCGCTCTTCGAACCTTCGATCCCGAGAAGACCTATGACGCGTACGAGGCGCTGTTCGCCGGATCGCCGCCGGCTAGCTGAGGCGCATGGCCTATCACCATCCGCCCGCCAGACCGCCCGATTCGCCCGAGGGGCTGCGTGGGCAGTTCCTGATTGACCCCGGGATCGCGTTTCTGAATCACGGCTCTTTTGGTGCGTGCCCGCGGCCGGTGCTGGAGGCCTACTGGCGCTGGCAGGAGCAGATCGAAACTCAGCCGGTGCGGTTCTTCCGCGATCGCTTTGAAGGTCTCATGGCCGAAGCGCGGGCGCGTCTGGCCGCATACGTCGGGACGAGTGCCGACAATCTCGTCTTCCAGCCGAATGCCACGACGGCTGTCAACCTTGTGGCCCGGAGCGTCGGCTTGGCCGCCGGCGACGAAGTGCTGACCACGACGCACGAGTATGGGGCGTGCGATCGCGTCTGGCAGGCTGTCAGCCGCCGGGTGCAGGCCACGTACCGACGCGTGGACTGGCCACTGCCGGTTGAGAGTGGCGCGGAACTGGTGGCCGCGTTGGAACGCGCAGTCGGCGACCGCAGCCGCGTGCTCTTCGTGAGCCACATCACCTCGGCCAGCGCCCTTCTACTGCCGGTGGCCGAGCTGTGCTCCCTGGCGCGCCGCGCCGGGATGTGGAGTGTGGTGGATGGCGCCCATGGGCCTGGTCACGTGGACCTGGCGCTCGACAAGCTGGGATGCGATGTCTATATCGGCAACTGCCACAAGTGGCTATGTGCGCCCAAGGGATCGGCCTTCCTGTATGCCCGACCGGAGGTCCAGGACCAACTGGAACCACTCATCGTCAGCTGGGGAGGCACCCATCGCGAGCCGGGACCCTCGCGCTTCGTGGACGAGCTCGAATACGGCGGCACGCGCGACTACGCGGCGTGCCTGGCCGTTCCGGCGGCCATCGAGTTCCAGGCGAGGAACCACTGGCCGGCCGTGCAGCAGCGCTGCAGGAACCTGCTGGCGGAAGGCGTCAGGCGCATGCTGGCTTTGCCGGCGACCGCGCCGGTGCGGCGCTCGGCGGCGCCCCCCGAGTTGCAGATGGCGGCGGTATGGACGCCGTATCCCAAGGGGCGGCTTCTGGCGCGCCGGCTCAGCGAGGAGTATGGTGTCGAGCTGGGGATCCAAGATTGGGCCGGTGGCAGCCTGGTACGCATGTCGGTGCAGGCTTACAACGACGAGTCGGACGTCGAGCGAGCCCTAACCGCGTTGCGGGCGGTGGCCGAAAGAGGCTGGCGGTGAGCCGTCGTCTTGCGCGCTTGCGACCGCTGTGTCGACTCTGCTGGGAGTTTGGGCGCGAGCTGCAGGCGGCGTGGAGCAAGGACCAGGGTCCCTTCCTGAGTGCCGCCATGGCCTACTACGCCGTGTTCTCGCTAGTGCCTTTGCTGGTGATTGTCGTCACCGTCGCCCAAGCGGTATTCGGACCGGAGGCGGCCCGGGCGGCTCTCGCGGCCCAGCTCGAAAGCACGCTCGGCGCCAACACCACCGCGGCGGTGATCAGCCTCATCGATCGAGCGGCCGCCGACAGTGCCCGCTTCCTGGCGACGGCCCTAGGCGTGCTGATGTTGGTCTATGGCGCCTCGGGCGTTTTCGGGCGCTTGCGGGCAGCAATGAACGTTATCTGGGAGGTCAAGCCGCCGCCGCGCAACCCAGTGGTGAGCTTCCTAAGAGATCGGATGATTCCCTTCGGCATGGTGCTGGTGGCTGCGGTGCTGGTGGTGGCTTCGTTCGTTCTCGGGGCGGCACTTTCGGTGCTGCGACGCGACCTAGAGGCGGCACTGCGAATCGAGGCCCAGCGCGTGGCCATCGACGTGCCCGGTGTGGAATTGGCGATGCCGGATCTGGTGAGCCACTCGCCGCTGCTGGCGGAGCGTCTGGCGCCGATTCTGGCGACCGCCAGATCGCTGCAGATGGTGGACCTTCTGCTGTCGATTGCCTTCGCCACTGTGCTCTTCGCGCTGGTGTTCAAGTTCGTGCCCGACGCGGCGGTCGCGTGGCGAGACGTGTGGTTGGGCGCCTTTCTGGCCGGTGTGCTCTTCGCCGTCGGCAAGCTCGCCATTCAGATCTACCTGTACAACGCCAGGATCGTGACTGCCTACGGGGCGGCCGGGTCGCTGGTGGTCATCATGCTGTGGGTCAACTACTCGGCGCAGGTACTCTTCCTGGGGGCCGAATTCACCAAGGTCTATGCCCGCCGCTATGGGTCACTGGCCGGGGGTGGGCCCCTCGACGCTGCCGCGACGGCCAGTCACTAGCCAGATCTCCCGACCGTCGGACAAGATCTCGATATCCCCGTTCTGATCGGTCCGCAAGACCGGCACGCTCGCCAGACGAGCCAGGACCTCCGGCGAGGGATGCCCGAAACGGTTGCCGGCACCGACGCCGATGAGAGCCAGCCGGGGCTGGACAGCGGCGACGAAGGGGGCGCCGGTCGAGGATGCACTGCCGTGGTGACCCACTTTGAGTACATCGGCACGCAGGGCAGCTCCGGCAGCCAAGAGAGCCGCCTCGCCTTCGGCCTCGAGGTCGCCTGTCAGCAGGATGGCCGTCCGGCCATACTCTAAGCGAAGCACCGTCGACAGAGCGTTTGGATCCTCCTCGTTCGCCGGCAGTAGGCCGCTCGGTGGCCAGAGCACATCGGCCCAAACGCCCCGGCGGTCGTCAAGGCGCATGCGCATGCCGGCGGTGGCGATGATTGGCCGGCAGTCGGCTCGGGCGAGGGCCTCTTGCCACTGCCTGGCGTTCGGCGTGTCGGCACTGGCGATCGAGTCGAGAACGAGCGCCACCCGGTAGCGCTCGATCACTGCCGGCAGGCCGCCGACATGGTCGGCATCGGGATGGGTGAGGACAACGGCATCCAGACGGCGATCCCAGGGGGCCAGGTAGCGGCCCAGTCGGTCGAGAACGGCGCTGGGCGAGGGACCTCCGTCGACCAGCATGCGGCGACCGTTGGGGGCCACCACCAGCACCGCGTCGCCCTGGCCGACGTTCAGCATTCGGATGTGGAGGAGACCATCGGGCTGGTGAAACACAGCCAGCCAGACGAGGATGGCCACGCCGGCAAGACCGGCCAGCAGCGCGTTGGCCTGGCGGTTGGCCTGCGCCCGCAGCCGGACGGCGATCTCGGGCCCCAGGCAGTGCTCTCTTGGCGGAGTGCCGCGGGGCGGCTGTCCCGCTCGTCTCGACTGCACGGCCGCGTCGTCGGTTGCCTCCCGGTGGTCAGGGGTTGCGCTTTGTGGGCGGGGACTCTGCCGGGTCCCCTTGCACTCGGGCAGGAGAAGCGCGAGGGCCAACCCGGTGTAATAGAGTACCATGGCGGTGGCGGGCATCCTCCAGGGCACAGCGGCCAGCGGCAAACCGGCCGCTCGTTCCACGATGTGAATGGTGAAGGCCAGCGGCAGCCAGGCCAGAGCACCAACGACGGCCCCCAAGGCAGGCACGGCCAGGCCGGCCAGGATGGTGCAAGCGCCCAATCCCATGACCAGGGGCTGCACGGGGACGATCAGGAAGTTGGCCAGCAGGCCGGCTACGGAGATCTGGCCGAGCTGGTGGGCGAGGATCGGCCAGGTGGTGAGTTGGGCGGCGACAGACGTGCTGACTGCCTCCCCGAGCCATTGGGCGATGGGCAGGGCATGCCGGCGCTGGTCGGTGCCGATGGTGACAGCGCTCGGCCCGACAACCGCTGCCCTGTGTGCGGAAAGGGGCGATCGGTCGGCTGGGAACTGCTGGCGCGGCAGGAAGATGCGCCTCGTCCAGGTCGCCCCGAGATAGTTGAGCCGCGGCACCAGGACGATCAGGCCAAGCGTGGCGGCGAAGGACAGCTGAAAGCCCAAATCCCCGATGTAGAGCGGGCGATACAAGGTCATGGCCCAGGCGGCGGCCAGGAGCCCGATGAGGGCGTCGGCGGTGCGGCCAAGTGCCTGAGCGACCCCCATCAGGCCACCCATGATCGCGGCTCGCACCACGGCCGGATCGGCGCCGACGAGGAGGGCGTACAGTGTGAGCGTAGCCAGAATGATGGGCAGCGAGCGGCGGGCGCTCAGCCGGGGGGCGAGGAGGGTGCTCAGGGCCGCCACCAGAAGGGAGATGTTCGAGCCGGAGATGGCGATCACGTGGGAGGTGTTGGTCCGCCGGAAGGCGTCGGCCGTGTGGCTGGGGATGCCCTTGTCATCGCCGAGCAAGATGCCGGTTGCCAGGCCAGATTCCGGCTGCGGCAGGCTGGCGGCGAGGACCATGCGGCCGCGGGCCTTGAGGTGCAACAGCGTCCGCACAAGCGGGTTGCCGCCGCCGCGAGCGATGCGCTCGATCGTCGCCCGCTCCATCACCGAATGAATGCCCTGGCGCGCCAAGAAGCCGGCGTAGTCGAAGCCCTCGATGGCGCGTGGCGTGTCCAGCCGTCCGCGCACACGCAAGACGGCCCCGTACGGCTGCACGGGGTGCACGGGACCCCAGACGATAACCAGGCCGTGTGCCAAAGCGGGACCGCTGTCGGTCCGCACCTCACGGACCGCCAGGCGGTAGCCGACGCGCCCGTCGCGGCGGTCAGGTTCGGCAGCGACGCGGCCGACGAGCTCGACCATGGTTCCGTGATAGGCAGCCACATGGCCGCTGTCGATCCTAGGTATGGCTGCGCCGTACCGTAGGCCGCCTGCCAGGCACCACAGCGCGGCGACTACGGCGAGGCCGCGAACCGTTCGGCCAGACGGGGTGCCTGTAAGGGCCGCTTCGTCTCCTCGTCGCCTGTCAGGCGTGCGCAAGTCAGGCGCGCTGGCGAGGGCGGCACGCTGCCAGGCGAACAGCGTGGTCGCGGAGGCGAACGCCAGCGCCATGATGGCCGCCGCTTGCCAGGGCAAGGCTGGGCCAACCAGCGGCCCCGACCAGGCGCCGCCGAGCGGCCAGGCTGCAGGCTGCCTCTGGCCGAGCGGCTCCGACAAGGCCGCGCCAAGCAGCATGCCGACCAGCCAGGCGACGGCAAGGACTGCCAGCGTAGGCGGCAGGCGCGGGGCGGAGGGCTCGTAACGCGTCTCGTGCATGCCAGCGGCATCGCATGGGCGACAGGCATGGGTGCGGAGGGGCCTTTCGCGGACCTCGGACACCGGTGTCGTCTGCCAGTTCGGCCGCCAGGCTAGCATCGTGCAAGCTCTCCGTCGTCTGGTTGGACGCCACAGATGCGCCAGGCTGGCGACAGGACAGCTCGTCGTCTCTCCTGACGGAGGGACAGACGCGCGGCTGTCCCGCGCCGGCCGAGCGGCGGAGCACGAGAGCCGGGCTGTCCCGCGCCGGCCCGAGCGGCGGAGCACTAGAGCCGGGCTGTCCCGCGCCGGCCCGCCGGAGGAGTGACAGGAGCCGGGCGGTGCGACCGGGACCGCCGGCTGTCCGATCGACTCCGGCTGTCCAGTGGCGGCTGGTCAACGGTTAATACAAATCGGATGCGCCGGCGCTCCACGCGGTGGAGCAATGCCGTCGCGGGGGCCGTGCGGGTCTGG
>DAOUCP010000110.1:0-11494 GCA_034432155.1 Anaerolineae bacterium | reverse complement strand
GCCCTCGCCTGGGCTCCACAGCTGGCTCCAGGCGAGAGCGGCAACGGTGACCGCCAATGCCAGGGCGGACGCTTGCACGCGGCGGATGAGAGGCCGCGGAATCACGTTGTCGAACGAGCCAAGGGCGGCGTCGACCGAGCGCCGCAACGCCCCACTACGGGCCGATGGTGGCTGATTGGGCGGCCGTCGGCTCGACCGCACCACCCACGTAGACCCGCACTTCGTAGGTTCCGTTTGGTGGCTGACTGACGCACTGATGACGGAACCCCTCCGCCGTGTCGAGTGTGATCTGGTCGTTCAGGCCCGGATAGTCCACCGGATTATTGTTGCGATACCACTGCCAGCGGAAGGAGGTGCCAACGACCTGGCCAAACCAGCGCTCTTTGGCGCAGAACTGGGCCACTCCGGCCGGGAAACGGCGACCTTGATTCGTGACCCGCCCGGTGACCGAATCGACCGCCGTACCAAACACCACTTCGGCACCGACCATCGGCATCGGCGTAGGTCGCGGGAACTCCTCAATGTTCAGCAGGAGCGCTGGCAGGAAGCGGTACTTGCGCACCGGTGTGGCGGTCGGTGTCGGGGTTGCCGTGGCCACAGGGGTGCTCGTTGCCGTCGGCGTTGCCGTGTGCTCTACGGGCAGGCCCTCCAGGACCACGTTGTCCACGACCGCCCCAACGTGCCCGCCGGGGGCAGGATTGTCCTGGTAGGCGATCACCACCGCCACCTGCGCCAGGCCACCGAATTGCGCCAGATCCTCCTCCGGCAGCACCAGCGGCAGCCAAGTGAGCGGCGCCGGCGATGAGATGTTGTAGGCGATGCCCTCCGATGTCTCGAGGTCGATGATCGCAATCTGCATGTTCGTCTGCGCGCCGCGTTCGTTCAGAGGCTGGTCGAGCAACAGCTTCATGCGCAGCGTGAAGCCCATCGGATACGGAGTCAGGTCCATGACGTAGCTCAGCCAGGCATTGACCTTCGCCGCCGCCGGATACGGCGTCACACAGCCCAGCTTGGTGCCCTCGCTACCACCGCCCGCGACCCACGCCGCCGCCGATCCGCCCACGAGGGGCTCTACCTCACAGGTCTCCTTGGCCCACTGGTAGCGCGCCGGAACCCGGTCGCTCTGCGCGGCCCGATCGAGGACTTGCCAGCCGGCTGGCGGGAAGTCGCCCTCGAAGCCCTGGCGCTCAATCACCACTGGCGCCAAGGAATGGGTGCGCTCGGCCTTCGGCACCCTCCCGTCCACGACAAGGCTGCGCTGCTCAAGGCGACCGTGCTGCAGGGCCGCAGCGATCCGTGCCCCGTCGGCGACTTCGCGGGCATGGCTCGCGCCCGCCCGCTCGCCATGCCCCGCCAGGACCACCACGAGCAGCGCGCAGAAGCCCACGAGCAGCAACCATCGATGGCGATGCATTCTCATTCGTTCTCCCCCTCTCGCGGCTCGCGCCGCGCATCATGCGCTCCGCGCCAAGTGCGTTCGGCGCGCGGTCGAGCGCCAGTCTAACACATCGTCCGCACCGTGGCAAGCACCGCTGTCTGCCAAGCCTCTCAACGCAAGGGCAGCAGGATTCGCCAGACCACTTGCACGGATTGCATGGCGGCCAGAAGGCGGCCATCCGCCTCCCCACCCGCGAGATGCAGCCATTGGTCTGCTGAGCTGGTCATCGCCGCGCCACGTTGCGGCGTAGCACCACGGACGTCCGCGAAGCGCTCCCAGTGGCTGGCGCCGCTGGCGCGATCCCAGACCACCGCGCCATCCGCCAGTCGATGATCCCAGCCGCCGCCCACGACGTAGATCCGATCGAGGAGGGCGGCCGCCGCCAGACCGGCGCGGCCCTCGGGCAGGGGCGGCCCGGCTTCGGTGTTCCACGAGCCTTCGGCATACGGTTGGAAGGACCAGTGACTGGTTTGCAGTTGGCCAGCCACATCGCGCCCACCCAACACGTGGATCCGACTGGCCGTCACCGCGACGGCAGCCAAGTCCGCTCTCGGCAGCGGCATCGGGTCCAGTCCTTGCCACTGGTCCGCCGTCGGGTCGTAGCGATAGACGGCCGCCGAGGCAGTTGCCACGTCGTCGCTGCGACGACCCCCAAACAGGTAGACCTGTCCCTCCAACGCAACCAAGGCATATCCACACCGCGGCTCGGGCAGCGGTGCGCCCACGGACCAACGATCGGATTGCGGATCGTACAGCTCCACTACCGCCAAAGCCTGACCGGACGCATCGCAGCCACCCGGAACCACCACCTTGCCCTGGACCATGACCGCCGCAGCATCGGTTACCGCCGTCGGCTTTGCGGCCCGCGGGCGCCAGCGCGGTCCGGTCGGCTCGTAGCGCAACACCTGGGATAGGACGGCGCGGGCATCTCGCCCGCCGATGGCGTAGAGCTGCGTCCCATCGGCGACCAGTGCCAAGCCGGAGCGTGGCGTCGGCAGATCGAGGCCTGACACCCAGACGGTGCCGCTGGCCAGAGTGGCCTGGGGCTCGACCGTCTGGCCCGCCGTCGCGCGGGTCTGCCGCCGCACGGCGGTGTATGCCAGCACCGTCACCACGACCAACACCGTCAGGCTTGCCAGAAGCCACAAGCGCGTCGCGCGCCGGCTGTGTTGCCGCGTACGAGCCAGCTCACCCACCAACTGCCGCACCATGTCGGAGTGTGCGCTCGAAGCGGCCGGCTCTGGGCCCGCGACATGGACCAGCCCAAGTTCGATGGCCCGGCGCAGCGCCTCCGTGCGGTTTGCCGTGCCCAGCTTGGCGTTGATGTTGGTGACGTGCTTCTTGACCGTCGCTTCGCTGATGCCTCGGTCGTGCGCGATCTCTCGATTCGTCGCGCCGGTGGCGAGCTGGCGAAGGATCTCCAGTTCGGTCTCGCTGAGGGGAACGGTCGCAGGCGGCTCCGTCATCGACAGATCACCCGCGGGCGCCGGGTCGTCGCCCTGGGCGCCCGCCAACTCCGCGCCCGCTCGATGCCGAGGGGGTGCACCGGGCATCGATTATAGCATCGCTGGACACGTGACTCGCCTCGGCCGACGGTGAGGTCACCGTCCGCGCTAGGAACGCTCGCCCCGCGGCAGGTAGATCGGCCGCTCGGGGGGCGGCGCGGTGGCCGACTGCGTCGGCTCGCCGGTGGGTGAAACCGTCGGCGAGGTGGTCGCCAGTTCCGTCGGCGTGGCTGTCTCAGCCGGGACCAGCGTGCCGGCGGTCGGGGAAGGGGTACCCGGAGGCAACCATTGCACCGCCCAGGTGTCCGCCAAGAAATCGTAACCGCGGACGCCACCATACAGCACCAGCCGTCCGCCCACCGGATCCCAGGCGGTGCTGTGACCCGAGCGGGCGCCCGCCGGGCCTCGATCTCCCAGGGAGAACCACCGTGGATTCGCCGGATCCTCGTAATCGAGGAGCCAGAGATCGCCGTAATCGCCTTCGGGCGACCAACCACCAATCAGGACCGCCTTGGACGTGCCTGGGAAGAAGGTCAGGGAGGCGCCGTAGCGAGCTGCGGGCGTAGGCCCAAGGGGAACGAGCCTCTGCCAAGCACCAGGTTGCTCGGCACGCCGCAGGTCCAGCCGCCAGAGGTCGGCTACTGCGGCGCCGCGATCATCCTGGCCGCCAAAGGCCACCAGATGGCCCGTCCGGTCATCAATGCCAGCCGCCTGGTAGACGAGGCGAAACGGTGCATCCGGCAACGCCCGCCAGCCTCGCCGGGCGGGAGTCAAGTCGTACGCCCAGCCGGCGTTGCTCACCACGGCATCCCCCTGCTCGTCGCCGCCGTAGAGAATGGCCCGATCGTTGGCCGGGTCGTACGCCAACAGCGGATACCACAGGGGCAGCGCACGGTCGTTGGGCGCGCGCGACCAGCGCCGATTGGCAAGATCCAGCAGATGCGTCGATCCATTGCGACAGTCACACACCACCAAGGCCAGTCGCTCTTGGGGATCTAGGACGGCCGCACTGCCGGGCAAACCGCGGCCCTCGAGTCGCGGCACCGGCCCGCTGCCGGTCGTCCGGAAGTCGGACCAGCCATCTCGCTCGGCAGACAGGTCGAACTGCCGCATCGCCAGCGGTGGCTGCATGCCATCCCGTTCGCCACCGTACAAGATCATGGCCGGTGGCGCGCCATCCACCAGCGCCGTGTGACCGCCGAGCGGTCGGTCCGCCGGCAGCGACTGCCACACAAGCGATCCGCTCTGCGAACCGACCTGACTGGCGACAGCCAGACGGCCAATCCCGAGTCCGACGGCCACCGCGAGCCAGGCGAACTTCGGCTGGAGCCCTCGGTGGTGCATGTCTGCTCCTCTCTCTTCACCGACGGCCCGAGAAGGGCCGCGCCGTCCGCCAGGCAGTTGGCCCAACAGGCGCCCCCGGCCGAGGCGCCCCATTCTAACCATCGGCTCCCGGGCCACCAAAGGACATGCCTAGCTTCCCCTGCGGCCCGCCTTGCAGCTTTCCGATCCGCCGAGTAGTGTTGGCTTCAAGCTTGCCCTCCAGGTGCCTGCTCCGTGTCCAGCATCCGTCCCGGCCTCCTTCCCGCCCCAATCATCGCCTTGCTGCTGAGCCTGGCCCTGGTGGCAAGTTGCCGCACCGGCGGCCTCGGCAGGGAACCAGACGAAGGAGCTCCCTCGGCCAGCGGCGAACTCTTGTACCAGCGGTACTGTGCTGCCTGCCACGGCATGGACGGCCGCACCGTTGTGGGCGTGACAGCGCCCTCGGTTCGCAATCCGGCATTCCTGGCGCTGGTTAGCGATGACTTCCTCCACCAGAGCATCGCCCGCGGACGTCCGGGGCGCAACGCCTTCGGCAAGCGGGCCAACAAGATGAGCCTGTTCGGTGTTGCCGAGGGGGGGCCCCTGAGCGCAGCCGACATCGACCGGATCGTGGCTCACGTGAGGCGCTGGCAGTCCAAGCCAGCGGCCACGCCACAGCCCTTCGCCGCCCGGGGCGATGCCGAGCGAGGCCGGGCTGTCTATGGCGTCTGCGCCCCCTGCCACGGACCCGACGGCTGGAGCTTGACCGCCCCAAGCATGGCCGGCAGCACCTTCCAACAGGTAGCCAGCGACGGCTGGATTCGGCACCTGGCGACGCACGGGCGGGCCGACACGCAGATGTCCGGCTTTGCCCTGGCCGACTCCGACGTCGCCGACCTAATCGCCTTCGTCCGCACCCTCGACGACGCCGAAGCCGCCGTGCCAGCGCAGCCACAACGGTAAGCGCAGCGCATTCTCGCCCAGGACTGGACAAGGGCAGTCGAGCGTCCAGCGACGACCTGTCTCGCCGTCGTACAGCCCAACCGCGATGGCGTACCTGCCGGCCGCCAGATCGCCGGGCAAGTGGAGCACGTGCCGGTCGGTCACGTACTCGCCCCTGATCCAGCCAGGCAGCGGGCGGCTGCCGTCTGCCGGCGGAGCATCATGCTGACTCACCAGCCGGCCGTCAGCGTCGTACAGATGCACAAACACCTTGGCCTCCGGCGGCGATTCCTGGAGCGACTGCCAGGTCAGGGTGACGGTCAGGGCGTCAGTGGCGCGACGTCCCAGCCTCACATCGCAACCCATCAGGCGCACTGCCTGATCGAACTCGGCGTTCAGCGGCTGGCCGATCGCCGTAGGCCTGGCGAGCTGCCGCTGCGCAGGCCGCACCGCCGCCTCGCCGACAGCAAAGGAGCGCGAGGAACCGGCTACCCGGGCGACCAACTCGTGGCGGCCTGCTCCCAGGCTGGCAGCAGCACGAACGCGGTAGCGACCCCGTAGCAGTTCGCGATCGGCCCACCGTTGCGGCGGATAGCCGGCTGCCAAGGGGAGCGGCGGTAGCACCCCAGACCGGCCGAGGTCGCGCCACGCGAAGGTCACCGACTCACCGCCGTCGACCGGACCGTCCCGCAGCCAGAGGATCTCCGCCGTCAGCCAATCGCCCGGCGCGACGGCGTCGGGCGACACCGTGGTGGACACGACAGCCAGACCGTTGCCGAGCCGATATTCGACAGCCGCTCCAACGGGCAGTCGCTGGCGACCGTCATCGTCCACGCGCACCCATGCCAGCGGCCAGGTTTCCCGGGCGCGCCCGGCGAACCGAACCGGCAATCCGCGGCCCTGCCCGTCGCTGACCACGAGGAGCGCCCGATAGGCGCCAGGCGGCATGGCGCGGTCCAGCCCGAGCCGGAACCACGCCCACACCTGATCGCCGGGCCGCCATTCGTTGGCCAGGTAGGCGGCACCATCCGCTTGGGCCCAGGTCAGGCCAGTGGCGTCTCGCAGGTGCACCGCGAAGTGGCGATCGCCGGCCGGCAAGGCATGCACTCGCCACTCGAAGGGCACCTCGAGAACCTCGTCGCGCTGCACCGTGAGGCGGCGAATTGCAGGCCGAAGCTGGAGCTCGTCGCCGACCGACGGACCCCCTGACCTCGGCCGCCAGTGCTCACGCCAAGGCACCACGTAGCGGATGACTTCGATCCGTGGCCTGCCGGGCTGCCGCACCATCGCATCCGAGGCCTGGAAGGGGAGGCCTCCCGGCAGCACCGCGGGAACGGGCGAGCTCGCCTCCGCCTCGCGAACCAGCCACGCGGCCGCCGGCGCCTCATCAGGCAGGATCGAGACCGGTCGGTAGTAGACGACCTTTCGATCGGCGGCCTGCCGAGCGTCGCCAGTGTTTGCCAGGGGCCGCGGAAGCGGCAGCGCCTGCCGCGGATCGCACCACACGACATTCTCGACAAGCTGCGGCGCCAGGAACGCAACCGTGGGGTGGCGATAGTGCTCGCTGAGCAGGACCGTTGGACGCCCCGCCGCCACGTCCCGCTGCGCCGCTTCGGCCATGGCCACGTAGTCGGCGTGGAAGATGTGAGCCGTCTCCGGCTGTCGCGCCCAGTCACCAAAGTAGTCGCCAACGGTGTTTAGCCCCACCGCCACGCCCGCCAGAAGGCTGGCCGCTCCTACGAGGTAGGGCTCGCTGGCCGCCAGCCACCGGCCGATGGTTGCTCCCCGTAACCGCTGGCCGCGCCGGCGCGCCTCCGGCGCGGCCGTGGTGCCTGCCCGGCCATGGTTGGCTCCGCGCGGCTGGCAGGCCGCCGCGGCTCGCGCCAGGTGTCGAAGCAGCAGAGGCAAGCCTTCGGTCAGGCCAAGAGCCGGCAGGAAGACGATGGCCGGGAAGACGCCGAACAGCCGCTGACTGGCCGGCTGCATCTCCATGGTGAGCACTCCGGGTAACACCATCACCGCCACCCAAAGCACGGCCAACCCGTGGCGCGGCGAGCGCCAGTGCCGCAAGCAAACAAGAAGCCCCACCACCGCCAGGCTGGCCAGCCACGGCTCGAACACCGGCCGCCCCGGCAGGTTGTAGTGCCAACGCGGATCGCCGTGGCGAACGAACCCCGTCACCGTCTGGACCAGATTCTGGCCGTAGGCGGACAGAAGCTCGCGCCTGCCATATTCCTGCCAACCCAGGACTTGGTTGGCCCGCTGCCAAAAGTCAGCCGGCTGCCGGGCGAAATGGCAGGCCAGCGGTGCCACTACCAGGGCCCCGGCCAGGGTGGCCAAAACCATCCCGCCTGCCAGGCGCCGCCGCTGGCCAGGGAATCGCCAAACACCATAGAGCGCCAGGACGGCCAAGAATACCGGCCAGAGCCGAGCCGCCAAGTAGGTGTACAAGATCAAGCCCGAGAGTGCTCCGCCCAGCAGCCAGGCTGACGCCGATCGTCGCCGCCAGCCGCGCAGCAGGAACCAGACGCTGGCGGCAGCCAGAGGCGGAATGAGAATGTTTGGGTAGCCGTTGCGGCTGACAGTCAAGTGCCAGTAATTGGTAGCAACCAAGGTGGCCGCAGCCAGGCCAGCGCGCCGACCATAGAGCGCGCGGCCAAGGGCGTAGCTCAGCGCCACCGTCAGGATGCCCGCCAGCGCCGAGGTCAGGCGGATGGCATAGGCCGTCGAGCCGGCGATGGTCATGACCAGGGCCATGAGATACATGTACAGCGGCTCGCGCCCTGTATAGGCGGGGAAGAAGACCGGGCGGGCACCGGCCAGGATGTCCCGGGCCATGAGACCGTACACCGCCTCGTCGAAGTGCAGTCCTGGCGGGATGCGCGCGAGCTCCACGAGCCTCAACAGAGCTGCGACCCAAAGGACAACCACAACCGCCCAGTGGTCCGCTCGATGGCCGGACAGGCGGGGAGAAGACGGAGCCAGGGAGCCATGGTAGGCGAGGGATTGCTGGCCGGGCAAGCTCGCTTCGCCAAGGCGGCGCCGCTACTGGCTGACCCCGGCTGCCGTCACCTCGGGAGGTCCTCCGGGCCCGGACGCGGTATAATCGCGCCGCTCGCGTTTCGTGCGCACGACCTGAGAGTCGGCGGCTATGGCCGTCCAAACGCACCGTCTGGAGATCCGTTCGCAAGGCGACAGCCAAGTCATCGATTTGAGTTCGGCTGTCGAGGACGCACTGCGGCGCGGCACCATTCAGAATGGCGTCGTCACGGTGTTCGTCGTCGGCTCGACGGCGGGGGTCACGACGACAGAGTTCGAACCGGGCCTGGCCACGACCGACCTGCGCGCCACGTTCGAGCGCATCGCCCCGCGCCGCGCCCACTATGCCCATGAGGCAACGTGGCACGACGACAATGGCCACTCCCATGTGCGGGCCAGTCTGCTGGGCCCATCGATCACGGTGCCTTTGGTCGGCGGCCGGCTGACATTGGGCACGTGGCAGCAGATCGTGTTGATCGACTTTGACACTCGGCCACGGCAGCGTCAGGTGGTGGTCCAGGTCGTCGGTGATTGACGAGCGGCCGGCGATCGAGCAGTCCCTGATCCTCGATTCGTCGGTCCGGCACCTGCCATCGTCAGGCCTGCTGGCCGGCGATCGACCACCTCGGCGGTTTGACCGCCGCCGCGGGCCGGCCTAGCCTTGCCGACCGACCCAGACCGTTGCGAGGAGCGGCCCCATGGCCCACGAGCTTGGCACTGCCACGCAAGGCGAAGTCCGCTTGTTCTCCGGTTCGGCCAACTTGCCACTCGCTGAGGCGGTGGCGGCGCGCTTGCAGATTCCTCTTTCGGCGCTCGAGATCACCCGTCTGCCCGACGGCGAGATCCACGTCCAAGTGAACGAGCTGGTTCGGCACACCGACGTCTTTGTCATCCAGCCCTGTTCGGCGCCGGTGAACGATCACTTGGTGGAACTGCTGCTGATCGTCGATGCCTTGCGGCGAGCGTCGGCACGCCGGATCAACGTTGTCCTCCCCTACTTCCCCTATTCCCGCCAGGACCGCATGGCACGCGGCCGGGAAGCCATTAGTGCCAAGCTGGTCGCCCGGATGCTCGAGACCTGTGGGGTGAGCCGGGTCATCTACGTCGACATCCACGCCCTGCAGACACAGGGCTTCTTCGACATTCCCGTCGATCCACTCACCGCCATGCCGGTGCTGGCGGAACACTTCGTCGATCGCCAGCGGTTCGGCAACGCGGCCATCGTGTCCCCCGACCTGGGCCGTGCCCGGCTGGCCAGCAAGTACGCCGAACGGCTTGGCCTACCACTGGTGATCGTCGACAAACGACGCCTCAGTTACTCCGAGACCGTCACCACGGGCGTCCTGGGCGATCTGGACGGCAGGACACCGATTATCATCGATGACATCATTGCCAGTGGCAGTGTCCTGAAGCAGGTAGCCGACATCCTGGCGGCAGGCGCTCGGGGACCGGCCTACCTGTCGATCACGCACGCCGTGCTCCTGCCCAGCGCCCTGGAGCTCCTGGACGCGCCAGACATCGCACAGCTCGTGGTCACGGATACCATCGCCCTGCCACCGGCGAAGGCGCATCCCAAGATCGTCGTCCGCTCCGTCGCGCCCCTCTTGGCCGAGGCCATCTGGCGGATCCACTGCGGTCTCAGCGTGGGCCCCCTCCTGGAGCTCCTTTAGCCCGGAGCTAGTACCGGTGTCCAAGTCCCCGGGCGCAAGGCAGGGCGGCAGGCGATCCTGACTCAGCTCCCAGGCAAGACGGGGGCGTGGCAGGTATCGGTTCGCGAGCCGCCAGCCGGCCTGGCAGGCATTGCTTCTCGAGCAGCCGGAGGGCTCCGCAGCCTCCCCGCCGAGGTGGCAGGCATCGGTCCTGCGCCGGCGCCAGAGCTAGGCAGCCTCCATCTCCGGCCCGTACTGGCCCGACCGCGCTGCCCCATTGCACCGCGCCCGATGGAGGAAAGCCCGCTGCGCCGCCCCCACGTTCTCCCGCTGGCCCCGCCATGTCTCGAGGGCCGTCGCCTGCAAGGCACGACCGTACGAGAAGCTGAGCTCCCAGGGATGTGGCCCCATGCGGTTCATGGCATTCAGATGCTCCGTCGCCAGCCGCTCGCTTTGGCCGCCGGATAGGAAGACAATCCCTGGCACGGCCACCGGTACACAGCGCCGCAACGTCGCGACGGTGGCCGCGGCCACCTCTTCCACCGAGGCCTGCGCGGCCGCCGCTTTGCCGGGCAGGACCATGTTGGGTTTCGGGAGCGTGCCCTCGAGTGCGACCCGATGGGCCCGCAGCGCGCGGTACACCTCGTCGAGCATGGTCTCAGTGACTTCCTGGCAACGCTCGAGACTGTGGTCGCCGTCCATGAGCACTTCCGGCTCGACAATGGGCACGAGCGAGGCTTCCTGGCACAACGCAGCATAGCGGGCCAGGGCGTGGGCGTTGGCCTCCAGACAAGTGCGACTGGGCAGGCCCGGGCCGATGGCGATTACCGCCCGCCACTTGGCAAAGCGGGCACCCAGCGACCGATACTCGGCCAGCCGCTCCCGCAGGCCGTCGAGCCCCTCGGTGATCTTCTCGCCCGGGAAGCCGGCCAGCGCTTTGGCGCCGGTGTCGACCTTGATGCCCGGCAGGATGCCGCGATCGGCCAACAGAACAGGAAAGGGGGTGCCATCGCTGGCCCTCTGACGGATGGTCTCGTCGTACAAGATCACGCCACTGATGGATGATTCCGCACCCGGCGCGGCAAACAAGAGCTCGCGATAGGCTCGCCGGGTCTCTGGCGTGGACTCGACGCCCACGGCCTGAAACCGCTTGGTGATGGTCCCGGTGCTCTCGTCGGCAGCCAGGATGCCCTTCCCCGGCGCCACGAGTGCCCGCGCGATGGTCTCTAGTTCCACGTCCCGAACCAACGCTCAACCTCCTAGGTCGATGGCGAACAGGCAATTCTAGCAACGCAGCCGTTCCCGGTCCCAACGCGAACCCCTCACCCACCCGTGGGCCCATGCGGATCCGGCCACCTGGCTGCTCAAGCGCACGTGCGGCTTAGGGGCAGATGGCATCCCGGCGGGTGGCCCAAACGCTATCATTGCTGTCCACAAACGGGCGGCAAGACGATCGTCGCCCGTGGGGAGGCATGCCATGAGGCACCGGGCAACGACGGCCGTCATCCTCGGCCTGTTGGCGTTGGCTGCCGTCCTGGTCCTGCCGGTAGCCAGTGGCCAGGCTACCAGGCCGGCGGCGGCGGCGCTGTGGCCGGCATACCGACTGGTCGACCGTTGGG
>DAOUCP010000109.1:0-2339 GCA_034432155.1 Anaerolineae bacterium | reverse complement strand
CCGGGAGTGTAGCGGTGGCCGGATTGCAGCTTTACAACACGCTCTCGCGCTCGAAAGAGCCGTTCGTGCCGCGCGATCCCGAGGGCCGGCGGGTCGGCATCTACGTCTGCGGTCCGACCGTTTACGGCCACTCACACGTCGGCCACGCCAAGAGCTACCTTAGCTTCGATTTGATCGTCCGCTGGCTGCGCTACTCGGGCTACGAAGTCAACTACGTTCAGAACATCACCGACGTGGGCCACCTGACCGACGACGCCGACGAGGGCGAGGACAAGGTCATTGCCGAGGCGCGGCAGCGTGGGCTGCATCCGATGGCCGTGGCCGAGACGTTCACCACCTCGTATCTGCAGGATATGGACGCCCTCGGCGTGCTGCGGCCGGACATCATGCCCCGCGCCACCGGTCACATTCCCGAACAGATCGCCCTCTGCGAGCGACTGCTGGCCAACGGTCACGCCTATGTCGTCGACGGCAACGTGTATGCCGACGTAACCAGCTTCCCCGAATACGGCAAGCTGTCGGGCCGGCAGATTGAGGAAGTGCAGGCGGGCGCGCGGGTCGAGGTGCGCAGCGAGAAGCGCGATCCGCGCGATTTCGCGCTCTGGAAGGCGGCCGGCCCAGAGCACATCATGCAGTGGCAAAGCCCCTGGGGCTGGGGCTATCCGGGCTGGCACCTGGAATGCTCAGCGATGAGCATGAAATACCTCGGCGAGGAGTTCGACATCCACGGCGGCGGGCTAGAGAACCAGTTCCCGCACCACGAGTGCGAGATCTGCCAGTCGGAAGGCGCCACCGGCAAGGGCTTCGCGAAGTACTGGCTGCACAACCACATGGTCACCGTCAACGGCGAGAAGATGGGGAAGTCCAAGGGCAACTTCATCACCATCAAGGAGGTCATCGACCCGCGTTGGCCGGTCAGTCCCATCGTCGGCCGCAAGTACGATCCGCTGGTGCTGCGCTACTACGTGGTCAACAGCCACTACCGTAGCGATGTCGACTTCACGGTGGAGGGGCTAGAGGCGGCGGAAGCCGGGCTGCGGCGGCTGCACACGGCGGTGGCGGGCGTGCGCCGGGCCAAGGGCGACGCGGCCGTCGGCCCGTCGCTCGACGAGGACACTTACCGCCGGCGCTTTGCCGCGGCGATGAACGACGACTTCAACACGCCGCAGGCGCTGGCGGTGCTGTTCGACCTGGCGCGCGCGGCCAATAGCCTCACGGCGCCCGGCCAGCGCGTCTCGAACGCCGACCTGGAGGCGGTCAACGAGATGTTCACGCAGTTCGGCGGCGACGTCCTCGGGCTGGTGCCGGAAGTCCTCCCGACGGCCGGCGGACACCTCGAGGGCGACCTCATCGAGCTGCTGATCAGCCTGCGCCAGGAGGCGCGCAAGGCGCGCGACTACGCCACCGGCGACCGCATTCGCGACCGGCTGAAGGAGCTGGGCGTGCAGCTCGAAGACGGTCCGGAGGGAACGACGTATCGGATTGAGGGGTGAGTGTGGGCGAGTCCGTGGGGTTGGTCAGTGGCTGATCAAGGCGACTTGGTTCCGCCGACCCGCGCTCTAGGACGTGAGTCGACGGACGCCGAGCGACTACCCTGGCAACAGCTCCGTAACCGCGCCATGGGAGCCAAGTTCCGCCGGCAGCACCCGTTCGGCCGCTGGATCCTCGACTGCTACGGTGCTGAGGCCAGGCTGGCGATCGAGCTCGATGGTGGTCAGCATGCCGAGCCAGAGCACGAAGCCGCCGACCGCCGCCGCGATGCGTGGCTGTCGCGCTGTGGCGCGCAGGTCCTGCGGTTCTGGAACGATGATGTCCTGACTGACCTGGACACTGTCCTGCGGGTCATCTGGGAAGCACTGCAAGAGGTCACCTGCGGCCCTCACGCTGGCCCGGTCCCAGAGGGAGAGGGGACCGACTCAGCGGGGACGGCTCATGCCTGACCCCGTCGCCGAAATCCTGCTCTCTGGCTCCTCCCGGTTCACGGCGCAGGTGCACGACGGGATCGTGCCGCCGGCGTTCGGGTCGTTCGTGGTCGCCGACGCGCCAGGCGGCGAGGTCCTTGCCGTGGTCGGCGAGATCCGGTGTGGCAGCTTTGATTCGAACCGTGCCCCGGTCGCTTACGGCCTGACCGTCGAGGAGCTCTTTGCCCAGCAGCCGCAGCTCCGCGAGCTGTTGGTGACCGAGTTCGATGCGCTGGGGATTGGCTGGCGGAGCGACGGCGGCTGGCGCGGAGGGTTGCCGCCGCGGCCGCCGGGGCTGCACACGTTCGTTCAGCAGGCGCCGGCGCTGGCCGTGCGCGTGGTCACCCGCGACGGCGGCTGGCTCCGCACGCTGCTGGC
>DAOUCP010000108.1:0-12287 GCA_034432155.1 Anaerolineae bacterium | reverse complement strand
GCCGCGGGGAGGCAGAGGAGGACGAGGATGAATGCCGCAGCAAGCGCTGCGCGTTCGGTCCGGCTCCGGGAGTCGTTCATCATGGCCTTCCTCTAACGGTAGGAATCCAAGAGCGCCGCCATCTCAGGATCGTCGGCAAAGGAATCATCCAGCGATATGGTGCGCCAGGTCTCGTTGGTCAACCGACCATCCGTCTCCAGGGTGGCGGCCAGGCGCCCCACATAGCGACCGGTATGTCGTTCCATGGGCCGCTCGGCGGCGACCAGCAGCGCCCCGTTGCCAGCAAGCCGTTCGGCGTGGTCGAGCACCCAGGTGGGGTTGGCGGCTACGATCAGGCAGATTCCTGGCTCATTGCCAGCGGCCGTCCGCGCTTCGTCGGGTGTGAGATTGGTCAACAAGACCACGGCATGCGCCTGCTGGCGCAATTGCGGCAGCCACTTGGCGATGGCGGCTGCTGGGTCGCCTACCTGGAAGCCGGCGATGGGTTCCTCCGGCGGTCGGGTCACGCCCAGGACGGCTAAGCGATGGTCGCCCACGTCAAGAAGGACATACGGCTGCGTGACCTCCCGGCCGTCCCGTCGCAGGGCATTCGCGGACACCGTCGCAAATCGAGCCTCTTCCAGGCGCTGGGCGAGTACATCGGGTCCCAGGCCGAGCTCTTTCACGCCCAGCGCCATAGCATCGTAGCCAACGGCATTCATCGCTGCGACCACGGCCGCACCCTTCGTCGCGTCGCCAAGGGTACCGCCCCCCGTCCAAGCGTCGCCAGTGTCGAACAGCAAGATATGGGGTGTGCCGGTGCCCACGTAGCGTCGCGCCGCCTCTCGCTCGCCCTTGACGAGCGTTGCTCGCCGGCGGAACCCGCCGGTCGATGCCGCTCCTCAGCCACAGGGCTCGACCTCTCCCCAATTGTCGTTGGTGTGCAGAACCACCAGCGGCTGGGGGGCCGGTTGGGCCACCAGGGGCTTGTCCGCACCCGGCGGCGACGGAGTGATGCCGGGCGTCGCGCAGCCGCTGAGCAGAGCGGCCAGCAGCGAGCCAAGCAGCGCACCCCATCGCGCGGCGGTGAGCGGCCCTGGCGCCGGCCGTGGTGCGGGCTGCGGTGGCCAGACCGAAGACGACAGCGCCAGCCAGTAAGTCCAGAAACACGCCGTGGTCGAGCGCAGCCGGTCCGCCATGTGCGAAGCTCTCACCGGCCTTGCCATTCCGCACGACGCTTCTCGACGAAGGCGCGCATGCCTTCCTTCTGATCGGCCGTCGCAAAGAGGCCGTAAAACAGCAGCCGCTCCGTCTCCAGACCCCGATCCAGGTAGTCATCGAAGACCGCGTTCACCGCTCTCTTGCCCGCCTGAACGGCCAGCGGTGCCTTGGCGGCGATCATTCGTGCCAGGTCCTGTGCTTCCGACAAGTAGCTTGCTACCGGCACGACCCGATTCACCAGCCCCATCGCCAAGGCTTCCTGGGCGTTGATCCGGCGGCCCGTCAGCACCAGCTCCATGGCCCTGGCCTTGCCCACCGCCTGCGCCAGTCGCTGGGTCCCACCGGCCCCGGGAATGATCCCCAGATCGATCTCCGGCTGACCGAACTGCGCGGTCTCGCTGGCCACAATCAGATCACAGGCCATGGCGATCTCGTTGCCTCCGCCCAGGGCCCAGCCACTCACCGCGGCAATGATGGGCTTGCGAATGTCGCGCATGCCTGCCCAGGCGGCGAACCGATCCTCTCGCAGGTGGTCAACGAAGGTTGCCTCGGCCATGTCCGAGATGTCGGCTCCGGCAGCAAACGCTCGTTCGCTGCCGGTGAGCACGATGGCCCGGATCTGATCGTCGGCGTCCAGCTCGCGGAGTGCCGTCAGGAGCTGCACGATCAGGCTGTGGCTCAGCACATTGAGCGGTGGCCGGTTCAGGCGGACCGTCGCTATGGCGGGATCTCGTTCGACAAGCACCAGGGATTCGGACATGACCAGGCCTCCCGAGTTCGGTTGGGTTTGTGGTGTGGGCTGCCGCCCTCGCCGCCTGCGGCCGGATGGGCCGCCCAGTGGGAGGTGGGCTTTGCCCACCGAGACAGAGGACGCGCAGCCGCCTACAAGTTGCCGTACTCGGTGAGAGCCTTCTCCTGGACTTCACCCTGCCAGGTGTCCGGGTCCAGCCACTCGCCCTTGATGTAACCCCGGACGATCAACGTCTGGAAGGCGTCGCCCGAAGCGTAGCTCTCAAAGTAGATGACGTGGTCGGGGCTCTCACCTGCGGACTTCTGGGTGATGCGGTCTCGTGGATCGTTGACCGATCCGCTCGAGCGGATGATGGTGGCCGAGTGCGTGCCGTTCGCCACATTGCCTGCCAACTGCGTAATGTAGTCCTTGGCGACCGGCCGCAGATCGTCGAAAGCCATTGCTGAGCTCCTTTGATGACGCGATCGTCCCGCGGCCCAGCCGGGTCATGTCCCTTCCAGGCCACGGTCCAGCGATGGCCCGTAGTTTGCCATCGGCGGCGGAGTCGGGTCAACATCGCGGGGGGTCGGTCACGCTCTCTCGGCTCGAACAGGGTTGATCCCACACGCGCCGAGCGGGCACGTACCGGGATTGACTTCACCGCTCTGGCCGGCCACCAAGCCCAGCGGGCCTAATACGAAGCGTGCCACGGTCGGTTCGGCACGCGGAAGGCGAAGGCCAGTATGCTATCCTCGGCCGCGGCTGCGATGCTGGTGGGAGGCCTGGCTTTGCAGCAGCCGGCTCAGGGCGGGAACAGCCACCACCGTTGCTGCCGCCGAGGCGAAGGCCAGCACGGCGTGGGTGGAGACCGAAGCCCGTCGGCCGCCCAACAGGCGGTCGGTCCGCTGCGCCAAGGCCATGGCTGACGCCAAGCGGGCGGCGCTCACGGCACTTGGCGCCTGTGGGGAGCGAGTCGTTAGGCGATCGGCGAGCACCTGACCGACGACCAGACCCGCCAGGCCGGAGCACACCACAATGAGATCGTTCCGCAGTTGCTTGTCCATCTTCGTCCCCGCCTCGATGAGGCCACCGACCAACGGCCGGTCTCGGGCGGCGGATCGAGCACGGCGCCCGTTATTTAGGGGGTTCCGCTGGCGGAGTCAAGTCATTGGCCGGCTGCCCTGTCCAAAGACTCGCCAGCGAGTGTCGGCCGACGACGCCCGTCGAAGGCAAACGTCGCCGCGTGCCGCGATCGATCGTCCAGCCGCTTCGGCTCCCGCTGCGAAATCTCGCCGCCCGGCCGTGCTGCTGGCCCTGGCCTGCCTGATTGCCGTCGGTAGCTTCATCGCCTCGCGGTCGGCGTGGGGACTCCTGCCGACCGGGCCGCTGGACGATCGGCCGAGCTCGGGGCGGGCTACGCCGCCTGCCGGCAGGCAAGCAGCTCGCGGCGCCGCTCTTCCCCGGCCTGCCTCTCGCGGCGGCCGACCGCCGGCCAGCCGGGCAATCGCGCGTGCCGGGGCGGCTGAGGTGCCAGCACCGGCCACGCCGTTGGCGCCAGACGAGACGCCCCTGGCCACGGGGAAGGTGCACCCGCTGCCGACCGACGTGCCGTCGCCCACGGCAACGGTGGGCGCGCTGGCGACCGACGTGCCGCTGGCCACGGCAACGATGCGCCCGTTAGCGACCGACGTGCCGTCGCCGACGCCGGTTCCGGCAGGGGATGGTCATGCCCTGATCCGGGGGACGGTTCACGTCTACCAGAAGTGGAACAACTGTGGGCCTTCTGCCGTGGTGATGGCCCTGTCGGCGTTTGGCATCCAGCGTGACCAGCTGGCAGCAGCGGCCGAGCTGAAGCCGATTCGCGAGGACACCAACGTGACGCCCGAGGAGTTGGTCGACTATGCGATGCGCCAGGGAGTGGCGGCGCACGCCGCCTACGGCGGCACTGTCGAACAGCTGCGAGTCCTGGTGCGCATGGGCATGCCGGTCATCGCCGAGCAATGGATCGACGTCACCGGTCGTGGCGAGATGGGGCACTACCGGGTGGTGGTGGGATTCGACGACCCCACGAGCGAGCTGGTCGTCCAGGACTCTTACTATGGCCCCTTGCGACGCGACGGCTACCGCGCCTTCGAGGACATGTGGCGGCCCTTCTCGGGTGCGTACGTCGTCGTGTATCCGCCGGAGCTGGAAGCGGCGGTGCGATCTGCCATGGGCTGGAGTTGGGAGCCCCAGGAGGCTTGGCGGCGTGTCGCCGAGGCGCGTCGACGAGAGCTGGAAGCTAACCCGAGCGACGCCTGGTCGTGGTTCAGTCTGGGGGAGGCGCTCAGCCGACTGGGAGACCACGCAGCGGCGGTGGAGGCCTTCGAGCGCGCCATCGCCATTGGACTGCCGTTTCGGGCGTTCTGGTACCAGTTTGGCTACTACCGGTCCCTCATCGCCATCGGAGCCTATGAGCAGGCAATCGCCCATGCCGACGTGACGCTGGCCTCGCTGAAGGGCCAGAACCTGGAGGAGTCCCACTACTGGCGCGGTGTGGCCTTGGCCCGCCTCGATCGCTGGCCGGAAGCCGCGGCCAGCTTCATGGCGGCGCTGACGTACCATCCAGGCTTTGAGCCAGCGCGCCAGGCCCTGGCGGGACAGTTACCCTGACGGCGGCGAGCCCGTGTCGCTTGGCGTTGGATCGTCCCGCTGGCCCCAGCGCCAACCGACCCGTCTGGGCAACGGCGCAATGCCGAGTCGATGGCCGGCCGCGGCATAGGTCACCAAGGCGACAACGCCTCCGACAGCCGACAGCAGGAGCCCGCGCGGTAAGGCCGGCAGGGCATCGACGGGCAGGGCGAGTCGTAGACCGCGCAGGGCAAATGCAACCATCACCGCCATGATGGTGCCGGCCGCCAGCGAGCGCACCAGATCGTCCAGGAGTTTCGGCGCCGACAGCTCCGGAAGCCGTCGCCTGAGCCACGCCAGGAGCAGGAGGACCTCGGCGCTCACAGCCACCGAGTTGGCGAGCGCCAACCCGGCAACCCGCATCGGGTGGACGAGAAGCACGGCCAGGCCGACCTGGACGACCATTGCCAGCGCAGCGCCGACGAAGGGCGTCCACGTATCTTGCTGGGCGTAGTAGGCGCGCGCCACCACCTCCAGTGTCACGTGGCCAAGCAGTCCCAGCGACAGCATGGCCAGAACGAGCGTTGTGGTACGTGCCGCCCGCTCGTCGAAAGCACCGGTGCGCAGCAGAACGTCTACGACGGGGGCGGCGAGCAGCCAGAGGCAGATCGCGCCGGGGACGGTCATCACGATGAGTGCCCGCAAGGCGGTGGTCGCCGTGGTGGCCAGAGCGGTGCGCTCGCGCATGGCGTACTGCGTTGCCAGCGTCGGAAAGACCACCGTCCCGACAGCGCTGCCGAGAACCGTTTGCGGCATCTGAGCGATGAGCCAGGCGTAGTTGAAGGCGGAGAGACTGCCGGGGTCAAGCCCGGTTGCCAGCCGCGTGGTGACCAGCGCCGCCAGGCGCACCGCGGCCAGGGCGAGGATGCGAGGCCACATCAACGCGAAGACGCGCCGAGTCCCATCCAATCCCAGCCACAGCCCCGGCCACCAGCGGAAGCCACATTGCACCAGACCAGGCACCTTGACGGCCAGATGCAGCAACGCGCCCAGCAGCACGCCGTAGGCCAGGCCGTAGATGCCGCATCGCGGCGCGAGCCACAGAGCCCCGGCGAGTATGCCCAGGTTGTAGCCGATGGGCGCGACTGCCGGCAGAAGGAACCGTCCGAAGGCATTGAGCATGCCCATCTGGATGCCGGAGACACCGAAGATCACCGTGCCGATGAGGATGATGCGCATGAGTTCCGCCGTCAGCGCCTGCTGGCTGGCGGCGAAGCCCGGCGCCACAACGTTACGGACGAGCCACGGCGCGGCCAGGCCTGCTAGCAGGGCGCTGGCGGCCGTGACCAGGAATACGATGTTGGTGACGCCGCTAGCGATGGTCCAGCCGCGACGCGCATCGCGGCGCGCCAGCGCCTCGGCAAACACCGGCAGGAAGGCACTCACCAGCGCGCCGCCGCCGATGAGGGTGAACAGCACATCGGGAATGGCGAAGGCGGCAACGTAGGCGTCGTAATCGACCGAAGCGCCGAACTGGTGCGCGATGGCCCGCTCACGCAAGAGGCCGACGATTTTGGAGAGCACGAAGGCCGCCATGACCAGCGCCGAGGAGCGGGCCACCTGTGCCGGATGGTCCGCCTTCCCCGCCGCTGGAGCGTCCGAGGCGGTTGGCGCTCGGCTCACGGGGTTGGATGCAAGCGCAGCAGGATGGGCAGGGTAAGCCGCCAAGGCACCGGGGATGCACTTGGCGTGGCCGTGACCGCGGGCGTGGGACTGGCGGAGGACGTGGCGGTGGGCCGCGAACCGGCAGCCGTGGTGGCGATGATGCGATGGCCGTTGGCGACCGCAGCGCGCACGGAGGCGCTGGCCACGTCGGCCCACGTAAAGTCGACATAAGGTGGCAGATCCGCCTCGCCCAGCGCCCATTGACCATCGGTCCCGACCGCAGCGCGCAGACGGACCATCGGTCTGTCCGGCACGCCGAGGCGCACCTCGAGCCAGGTACCTGGTGGTCCCGAGCCGCGCAGCCCCTGGCCGTCGGGTTCGAGCTCGATGGTGAGCACCGGAACCACCAGCGTCACGTTGGTCCCGGCAGGGTCGACGATCGAGAGCTGATCGCCAATCTCCGGCCCCACAGCCGAGCCGCTTGCGGACCGCCAGTCACCCTGCCAGGCACCGAATGTGTCGCTGCGGGCATTCAGCGTGGCTACCTGTGTGGCCGCGCGCCACAACTGGCCGTCCAGTTGACCGAACGGCGCTGCCAGTCCCTGCGCGCTTGCGCTGCCGATGGTCACTTCGAGCCACGGCTCCACGAGGCGCACGAAGGTGGCCATGCCTTGTTCGTCCTGTGCTGCCACGGTGAAGATCGATCCTGCCGGCAGAGACTGTCCAGGCTGCGGAGCGGGGACGAGCACGTCGAAGTGGCCATCGGGATCGGCGGTTGCACGGTTGGTCATAACCGGCGCCCGCCCATCGGCCTGGCCGGCCACCAGAAGCGACTGTGCAGGCGCTGTCCGACCGACGATGCGGCGCTGCGGCCCCTCCAGCCGCGCTTCAATCGGCAGTAGGCGATGATCAAGGGCTTCGATCCGCGGCACCGCGGTCTCGCTCCGCCCACTCGCTTCGAGGTGAATGTGATCGCCCGCCTGGAGCGCCGTCTCGGCCCCGCCGGCGTCGCGCAGCACCAGGCTGAAGACGCCGTCGGCCTGAGAGGAGGCGAGGGCCTTGGCGAGTAGCTGCTCGCCCCGGGCGGCGGTGACGGTTACGGCGATGGATGGTGCCACCTGGCCGAGCACCTGACTGCCGCCCAGCTGAGCCCGCAGGCTGGGGGAGGACCACTGGCGGCGAAAAGTGTTGCCCGAGCTGTCGACGTAGGTCACCTCGATGCGGCTGCCTGCGACGGCGAGCAGGCCTGCCGGCAGCTCGGCGGCGTAGTCGCCGCTCCCTGTCGCCGTCACTGTTTGCTCCACGAGAGCACCGGGATGGTCTGCCGGGTTCTGCCAGCGGATGCGGAGTTTCCCGCTTGGCGGTGCCCGTCCGGCTACCGCCGCCACCGTCACCGTTTCGAGGGTCAGAAGCGGCACCGGCACGCGAGCCGAGGCATCGGGCCAGGTGACGACGATCGCGTCGCCCGGTCGCGGCAGAGCTCGTCGGCTGCCGCGGGCTTGGAGTGCTATCGCGAACCAGCCAACCTCGTCGGCTTGGCCGACCGCCGACGCGCGCAGCTCCTGGCCAGGGCCCTCCAACGCTATCTGCACAGCCTCGCCAGGCTCCACGTAGCCAGCAACGCGGCCGTCGTCCAGGCCGACTTCGAAACGGCCGACCTCGACCCACGTTCCGAGGAGAGCCCGTCCGTTAGCGAGCCGACACTCCGCCTGCACGGTGTCGCCGGGCAAGAGATGCCATTCCGGCGCCAGAGAAAGCTGGTAGCGTTCCTCGGCACCGGCGTGAACGATCCGCTCCAGGCTCCGACCCTCGGCGTTACGCACCCGGATGGTGATCGGCTGCCCGGCCGGCGCTACGCCGGCGACCAGGCCAGCGGTGGCATTGGCTTCCACGCGCAAGGGCGGCACCTCGACCTCGACACGGAAGCCGGCCGATTCGACGGCCAGGTGATCTCCGTCCAGGATGGGCATCGGCAGTCCCGAAGGATCGACGAGTAGCAGCGACCAGTCGTATTCGACGGTGTCAGCGGCGTGGCCCACCACCGCTGTCGCCGTCGCCGCGGTGAAGCCGCCGCGGTGCAGGGAGACGGTCAGCGTCGCGCCGGAGGCGGTCACACCGTGGACCACGGCGTGGGCGACCGACAGCCTGAGCATGGCTGCGGCCCATGGCAAGGCGAACTCGATTTCGCCGGGGCGCGCCAGTCGCAGCAGGCCGGTCGTGCCAGGTGTGATGTCGTATCGATCTCGCAGATCGGCCGCAAACCGGCCGTCGCCGTCCGTCATCGCGGTGGTGGTCGCCTGCGGTGCACCGTCGACCGTTACCCAAACCGTAGCTCCCGGGATGGCGGTGCCGTGCACCCTGTCCTGGGCCTCGTCGATGGCGACCTGGATGGTGGGCAGCAGAATGTCGATCGCCTGTCCGCTGCCGTTGGCCAGCAGCAGTCGCTGGCCGCCGTGGGTCCGCACCGGACCTGCCTGGCCAATCAGAATGAGGCGGAACCTGCCTGCCGCATCGGCCAGTGCCGTACCGTCGGCCACGATCGGCCCGCCGCTGGCATCGCGCAGCGTGGCCTGCACCGTAGCCCCCGCCTCGGCTACGCCGGTGACGACGGCATGCTGGAGAAGCACCTGTACGCCCACGAAGGCTGCGCTTGCAGTGTGGCGGTCACCCGCCGGCAGCAGGGGCGGTCGCTGGCCGACAGCCGGCTGCGCCAGGGCGAGGCCGGTGGCGGCTGCGCCGCAGACCAAGAAGCCGACGAGCCGCGTCCAGGAGCTGCCCGAGCCGCAGATCGCCCCGTCGAGCGCAGGCACGTCACCGGCTGGCTGGACGTGGCCGACGCCAAGTACACCGCGGGCACGCGGGTCGTGACCGGCGCCAGGCGCGCCGCCTACGACTGCCGGACCACGGCTTGCCATGCCAGCGACTCCAGGAGCAGCCGCGCCTGAGGAACGAGATCCAGTCCCTCCAGGGCCTGCGCGGCCTTGGCGGACCAACGCCGGGCCACGTCGACCGCCTGGTCACGCACGCCGGCAGCGGCCATCGACGCCACCAGCTCCGCTGCGCGCTCAGCGTCGCGGTTCGGAGCGGCGAAGTAGGCGTCCAGGCGGCTGGCGACACTGGGGTTCTCGAGGGCCAGCAGGATGGGCAGCGTTTTCTTGCCGCGTTGCAGGTCCTTGGCAATCGGCTTGCCCGTCGCTACTTCCGTCGACCACAGGCCGAGGATGTCGTCGGCAATCTGGAAGGCCAGTCCCAGCGCCGCGCCGTAATCCGCCAAGCCATCGACGGCTACGCTCGAGCCACCGCCGGCCAACGCCCCCAGGGCTGCCGAAGCGGCGAAGAGGGCGCCCGTCTTGCGCGCTGCCATGTCCAGGTAGGCCCCGACCACCACTCCGGGCTGCGCCTCGAAGCGCAGGTCGAGGTATTGTCCTTCCGTCAGGTGCCGGCAGGCCTCCTGGTAGCGGCGTAACATCTCGATGCGAGGGCCGTCCGAGGCGCCACTTTCGAGCAACAAGCGCTGGGCCATCGCCCACAGGGCGTCGCCAGCGTTGATGGCCTGTTCGACGCCAATGAGGGTCCATAGGGCGGGGCGGCCGCGTCGCAGGCGGTCACCGTCCTCAATGTCGTCATGGATGAGCGAGAACTGGTGCGTCAGCTCGATGGCTGCTGCCGCCGGCACGGCTGCCTTCGGATCGCCGTTGACTGCCTGGCAGGCGACAAGGCAGAGACCAGCGCGCAGGCTCTTGCCGCGCCGTGCCTGGCTCGGCGCACCGTCGATGTCGCTCCAACCGAGATGATAAGCCAGCCATCCGGACAGGGGACGAACCTCCTCCGTGGCTGGCTCGATCGCCCGGCGCATCGCCTCCGTCACCAGGTCAAGGCACGGGTGATCGGTGAAGGCGGACATGTCGACGCCGCGCGACCCTGCGGCCATGGCATCGTCTGGGTGCACGCTTTCCCCTTCGCCTGGCGATGGCAGCCGGCCTACGAGCTGGCCGTGGCGACGAGCGCCGCCGTGCCGTGCAGAGCTGCCAGATCGCCGGCTCCGATGGCGAACATGGCCGTTCGCAGGGTGTCGATCAGCACGTCCAGGTGCTCGATGACGGCCTCTGTGGACCGGTTGGCGGCTGTCAGCAACGGGGCGGCCAGTCCAGCGAGATGGGCACCCATGGCTAGAGCCTTGGCGATGTCGATGCCATCGCGCAGGCCGCCACTGGCAATGACCGGTGTGCCCGGCAAGGCAGCAAGCACCGCCCGCAGGCACTCGGCCGTCGGAATGCCCCAGCCGGCAAAGGCTGCCGCCACCGCTTGCCGGTGAGGCGTCGGCGCGCGGCGTTTTTCCACCTCGCTCCAACTCGTGCCGCCGGCGCCCGCGACGTCGATGGCGGCCACGCCGGCGTCCACCAGCTGCCGGGCCACCTCTGCCGAGATGCCCCAGCCCACTTCCTTGACGATGAGGGGTACCGACAGCTCTCGGGCGCACCGCTCGATGTGGCGGAGGAGGCCGCGCCAACGGCTCTCGCCCTCGGGCTGGAGCACCTCCTGCAAGGGGTTTAGGTGCAGCACCAAGGCGTCGGCGCCGATCGCATCCACGGCACGCTGGCACTCTGCCACCCCATAGCCGTAGTTGAGCTGAATGGCCCCTAGGTTGGCCAACAGCGTCACGTGCGGGGCTAGTGAGCGCACGTCGAAGGTCGGTGCCAAAGAGGGCGATTCGAGCATAGCCCGTTGGCTGCCGACCGCCAGGACGACGCCTCGCGCTTCGGCAGCCTCGGCTAGCCGGCGGTTGATCACCCCGAGGCCCTCGGCCCCGCCGGTCATGGCCGAAATGAGAATCGGAGCTTCGAAGCGGTGCCCCAGGAAGGTACCGGCCAGGGACACCTCCTCCAGGTCGAGCTCGGGCAGGGCCCGGTGTACGAAAGCGTAACGTTCGAAGCCGGACCGCAACGTGCCGGAGACGCCTCCGGCAAGCACAATGTGCAAGTGGTCGAGTTTGCGGTCCGCCGTCATGCGATTCTGGTTGGCCATGCGCTCGTCGGCACGCGTTTGCCGGAGGCTGGTCTCGGCCGAGGCCGAGGGATTCCGTGGCGAGGGCAATGGTTGCCGGTTCTCGTGCCCACCGGTGGCCAGTATGGAGTAGCTGCCGGTGCCGAGTCAAGGTGGCAAAGGGTATTGAATTGACGCCGCGGCCAAGGCCACGCTATAACTAGCCGGCCTGAGCCGGCCATCGGGGCCGTGCCTGCAGAGGTCGAGGAGGACCAGAACATGGCCATGACGCGAGAAGAGATTCTCGGGCACATCCGCGAGATCGTGGTGGAGAAGCTGAGTGTCGAACCGCAAGCTGTCACGCTGGAGGCAAGATTTCGAGACGATCTCAATGCTGATTCCCTTGACTTGGCCGAGATGATCATGGACTTCGAGGACAAGTTCGAGATCGGGAACATCGGCGAGGAGGATGCCAACAAGATTCAAACCGTCGGCGACGCCGTCGAGTACATCTATGGCCGCGTGGCGGCGGGGGCGGTTTGAAGCCCACGGCACAGACGGGAGCCGCGCGTTGGAGGACGGCCAGGGGCTTGCGACGGCGCGGCGATTCTGGCCCTCGGGCACGCGGCCAGCGACGGCGTTGCCGTAGCGCTCGCCGTCGCGGGCTGTGTTATAATTGGTGACCGTACTACCCGAGCATCATTCGCCGATCCACATCTGTGTGAAGGAGGAACAGCACTATGCGATCACTCATGCGTTCCGGTCTGCTCGCTGCGGTTGTCCTGGTGGCAGCAGCCTCGCTTGTCGCCGCCCAGGAGCCGGCACCGGCAGGCACCCTCAGTGGTACCTTCGTCGGTGATCGAGGCGGGGCCTATGTGACGGTCGATGTCGATCTACCGGCGGCCACGGACGTCACCATCAAGTTGGAGCACTGGCCGTGCCTGACGGGCCTGGCCATTGGCATCAACGTGTGGGGGATGGAGGGCCTGTTGGCCCGGAGCTACGAATGGGACGCCTGCACCCAAGTTGCTGAGTTCAACACGGGGGAGGGTGGTAAGGCGAGCATCCAGGCGTTCAACTACCTGCACGGTGTGGGCAC
>DAOUCP010000107.1:0-5026 GCA_034432155.1 Anaerolineae bacterium | reverse complement strand
CGTCTGCCGCGGCTTTGGCGGCGGCTTCGTCGGCGGCGATTTTCGCCTTGATCAGCTCGACGTCCACGGGGAACGTCGCCTGTCGGGCCCGGTCGTTGCTGAACAGGTAGAACTGCGGCGGCAGGTCATACGGCACCGGCTGCATTGGCGACTGTGCCGCGACGTACTTGAGGTACGTCACCAAATACCAGATCTGGTCCCACCGGGAGTGCTTCTTGCGCTGTCGCAGCGAGAGTTTCCAGACCGGCATCTGGGTGCCCGGAACGCCCTCGGCGATGCGGTAGAACCACATCGCGTCGCTGTACAGCTTGAACTGCGGCAGCCAGAAGTTGGCCGGCTTCTTCTCCATGTAGCGCCCGGCGGGCCCGTTGCCCTGGCCGTTGAGCCCATGGCAGTGGGCGCACTTGCCCAGGTAAAGGCCGCGCCCCATGGCCACGAAACGTGGCTCGAAGGCTGGGATCTTGCCCTCTTCCTTGGCCTGCTTGGCCAGCTCCTGATATTCCGTCGGGACCCAGTACTCGGCCGCCTGCGTGGCCAGTGCCCGCCAGTCCACCGGCGGCTCGGCGCCCTCGGGCAGCGGCTCGCCCGGGTCGGGCTGGTAGCCCGCCGCGCGCGGCAGGCTGGCGGCCGGCCCGTCGGGGATCGCCTGCCCCGGCTCATAGAGCCGGTTCGGTCCGAGCGACTGGAGGTAGGCCGTGAGCGCGTCGAGCCGAGTGATCCCGCGCCGATCGGGCTTGACCAGATCGTAGTCGGTGTAGCCAATGGCGCGCAGCTCGTAAAGGGTCTCCTCGGGGGCCAACCGCCGGTCGGTCTGGGCCTGCGCCACGCCCATCGCCGCGCCGGCCGACGGCGCCTCGCCACGCATCGCGCGCCACAGCTCTCCGGGGCTCAGCCGCAGCAGCCCTTCGGGGTCGCCCACCTCGGTGTCGAACTCCAGCGGCTGGTCATCGAGGTGGCGGAACGAGGGCATGATGCTGCCGGAGTACTTGTCGCGCGGGTTGATGTGGTGCTCGCGGTGCCAGCGGCTGGGGTACTTGCCGCCCTCGCGCGCGAGATCGGGCCCGGTGCGCGCGCTGCCCAGCAGGTGCGGCGCGTCGAACTGAAACTCCTGCGGGTACGCCGTCGGTCCGTTGCCGCGGTCCTGGTAGCGCGATTGCTGGCTGTGGCAGTAGAAGCAGCCCTCGGCGATGTAGATCTGTCGCCCGGTCCACTGCAAATCGGTGTAGTCCTTGCGCTCGGGGAAGTCGCCGGCCAGTTTGGGGTTGTTCTGCGGACTCTCCAGCTTGTAGCCGAAGCCCGGCAGGATCACCACGATGCCGAGGATCAGCCCCAGCATGAAGGCCATCAGGAGGACTGGGAGCACGTAGTTGGTTTTGGTCGCCATCGCCGCCTCCTAGGCCCCAGCCGCCGGATGTTCAAGGCCCGCCTGCGCCGCGTCGCGCGCCGCCCCGCGGACCGTCATCACGATGTTGTAGATGAACAGGTAGAACGTGAACACCAGCATCACGCCCGAGACGCTGCGGAGGAAGTACATCGGCTTGAGCCACAGCGAGGTGTACTGCACCGAGTTCTGGAAGCTCCATCCGGCCGCCTGCTGCAGCCCGGCCACGGTCAGGGTCACGAACATCAGCAGGAAGCCGAGCACCATCGTCCAGAACTGGATGTTGGCCAGTCGCTCGCTATAGATGGGCCGCTTCAGGACGCGCGGCAGGCCGTAGTACATGGCCGCGATCTGGATGGTCGTGAAGGTGCCCAGCAGCGCCATGTGGGCGTGGCCAACCACCCACTGCGAGAAGTGCAGGTAGGCGTTGATGGCACGGGTGGCTTGCAGGGGACCCTGCAGGCAGGTGATCAGGTACGCCACCATGGCGAAGGTCAGGAACTTCAGCGGGGTGTTGCCCGGCACCTTGGCCCACTCGTCGTCCATGGTCTTGAAGAAGTTGACGAGCACGGTCAGCACCGGAATGACCATCAGCGCCGAGCTGGTGGAGGCGATCGCCTTGAGCCACTCGGGGATCGGCGCCTGGAGCGTATGGTGCGCGCCGATCGGGGCGTAGAAAATGGCCACGGTCCAGAACCCGATCAGCGACAGCAGATGCGAGTAGATCGGCTTGTTGACCATCCGCGGCAGAAGGTAGTAAGTGACCCCGACGCCCATGGTGGTGAACCACAGCCCGAGCGTGTTGTGGCCGTAGAACCAGCCGATGATGGCGTCGTTCAGCCCGTTGACGTGGACGAAGGTGCGGTTGCCGAGGAAGTAGATGACCGGGAACCAGCAGACCGTGCCGGCGAAGTACCACAGCGAGACGTACATCAGCCGCTCGCGGCGCTGGAGGATCGTGAAGATCACCTGCACGAACAGCAGCAGCAGCGCGATCATCACCAGCCAGTCGAACGGCCAGATGAGCTCGGCGTATTCCTTGCCTTCGGTCTTGCCCAGCCACAGCGCCAGCAGGCCGCCGGCAACGGTGAAGTTCCAGGCCCAGGCGGTGAAGTTGGCCAGCCGTTCCGACCAGAGCCGGCAGCCGCACAGCCGCGGCAGGATATAGAGCGCCGACCCGACCTGCGCCATCGACAGCCAGCCGAAGGCAACGCCGTTGACGTGGATCGGTCGCAGGCGCCCGAACGCCAGCCAGGCCTGCCCGCGCATCGAATCGGGCCAGATAAAATAGAGACTGGCCAGCAAGCCAATGGTGGTGCCGAGCGCAAACCACACCAGCGAGCTGTACCACCACGTCCGCGCCGCACTGTCCGGCTCTTCGCTGAACAGGTGCTTGAACATACCGATCCCCGTCTGGCTGGGCCAGGGGAGTGTGACTCCCAGCCCGCGGTCCGTCAAGGAAGCGACGCGGACCTCCGCGCCACCGCCGGACCCACCCCCCAATGCGTTCGGACGCTCAGCCGGCCATCGCGAAGATCACATCCAGCGAGCGCTTGACGCGCTCCGCCGCGGCGCGATCCTCCATCGCGTTCAGCTCGGCGTTGAACGGCTCGCAGGTCACCGGCCCGTCGTAGCCCATGCGTTTCAGCTCACGCATGAAGCAGGCCGTATCGATCACGCCCGTGGCGCCCGGCAGGCACCGCTGGTTGTCGATCTGCTCGTCCCTCGGGATGCCCGCCGGCGCATCGTTGACGTGAACCACTACGACCTGCTCGGCCGTCAGCCCAGCGAGCTGCTCGGGCGTGCCGCCGCTGGTGTACCAGTGCCAACAATCCAGCAGCAGGCCGACGTTCGGGCCGATCGCCTCGCACAGCTTCAACATGCCCGGCAGATCGTAGACGAACTCATACTTGGCGTTGGCGCGCAACGTCTTCGGGCCGATGAACTCGAGCCCGAGGCGACAGCCGTGATCACCGAGGATCGTCGCGATCGGCCCGAACCGCTCCACATGGAAGGCGAAGTTGGCGTCGAAGTCCAGCTCGTTCGAAGCCGGCGGGATCCAAGTCGCGCAGCGCGGCGCGCCACAGGCCTGGGCGGCCGCGCAGAGCCGCGGGAAGGCCTCCAGGTCGGTCTGCCACTTGGCCTTGTCGCCGCGCCAATTGACCGGCAGGCCCCAGCCGCCAAGCTTGAGCCCGCGGCCTGCATAAAGCGCGACGAAGGCGTCGATGCGGCCCTGATCCAGATACTCCGCGGCGGTCTGGATTGGCACGTCGACGCCCTCGAAACCAGTCTCGCGGGCCAGGTCGAGGCCGTCCTCAAACCCCACCTGCACTCCGATCGCGCCCCAGCTCGCATTGCGGAACAACGCCGTTCTCCTGCGCGGACGGGCGGCCTAGGCCAGGTAGGCCGCCGATTGCGGTGAGTTGGTTTCCAGCGTGCCGTCGAAACGGATCAGCGTCTCGGCCTTGGCCTCGCGCAACACGCGCTCGGCCAACTCGGCCTGCCGGTCGCGCTCCGGCTCCGCCAGGTCCGCCGGAAGCACGATCTTGAGCCGCAGCGAGCCCCCGGCCGTGGCCGTTTGAAGGTACTTGCCGGCCAACACGCTGAGGTGGGCCCAGCCGCCCAGCCAGCCGAGCAGGCCACCGCAGATCAAGCCCAGCAGACTGTCGACGACGGCCCGCGGCAACAGCGGGGCGTGTTGGCTGGGCACGCTCAGCGCCCAGATCAGCCCGGTCAGCAGTCCCAGCACAGCGCCGGCCCCGGCCAGCTCGCGAACCGTCGAGACGGGTCGCACGAAACCCACCGGCTCGCCGGTCGGGTCGGTCGACGGGTCGGCGATGAAAAACATGCTGTCGGCGGCGAAGCCGCGCCGGCGGGCCAGGCGCGCGGCGAGGAACAGGCCGCCTTGCGAGTGGAACTCGCCGCTGACGCCCGGCCGCGCGAAGGCGGGCGTGGTGGAAGTGGCGCTGGCCATGCGCAACGTGCTCCAGGTCGCACCGGGCGCGAGTCTGGCGCAGCCGCGGCGGACTGTCAAGCCGCTTGACGGCCCGCCGGTCGGGCCCGTAGACTCATCCCATGCCCACCCAACCGAGCCGCGCACTTGAGGTCGTTCCGAATCCCAAGCCCGAACGCGATTACGCGATCCAGATCGAATGCCCGGAGTTCACCTGCGTCTGCCCGCGCACCGGCCAGCCCGATTTCGCGACCATCCGAGTCGAGTACGTGCCCGATCAACTCATCCTGGAGCTTAAGAGCATCAAGCTCTACCTCTGGAGCTACCGCGACGAAGGGGCGTTCCACGAGGCGGTGACCAACCAAATCCTCGATGACTTCGTGGCCGCCTGCGCCCCGCGGCGGATGACGGTGACGGGCGATTTCAACGTGCGCGGCGGGATCCACACCGTTGTGACGGCCAGCTACGCGCAGAGCGGTTAGCGGGGATGCCGAGGGCGGGAGTTGAACCCGCACGTCCGGTAAGGGACACTGGATCCTGAATCCAGCGCGTCTGCCATTTCCGCCACCTCGGCGTGACGTCCGCGAAGCATATCCCAGCCGGGGCGTGGCGTCAACTGGCAGCGGCTGCACGCCTCCGGGGTCAGGTACCAAAGTGTAGCACCCGCCGGTTCGGATGCTACACCTTGGTAC
>DAOUCP010000106.1:0-32174 GCA_034432155.1 Anaerolineae bacterium | reverse complement strand
AGCAGCCAACGACCGCTTCTCCTCGCGCGCAAGGCCAGTCGCCGGCCGCACGCGTGCCGGCCCGGCAGACGCCGCTTGGGCCCGCGCAGTTTGCGAAGCGCAGGCGCGATCTCGTGGACGCTCTTGTCGGCCTGGGGTTCAGCCGGGCCGAGAGTGAGCGGCGGATCGCCGAGGCGATCGCTGCCATCGTCGGCGATCCGCGCGCTGGCGGTGGGCTGCGTCGGGCCATCGGCCCCGACGATGACGAGGAGATTCTGCTGCACGCGCTTCGCGGCTAGCCCGGAACGCAACGGTGCCGCCGCTGGCGGTCGCGTGAACCCCGGTTAGACAGCCCGAGGGTCTTTCCGACTCCCCGAGCTGTGCCCCAGCACGGCGACGCGGCACATGCCGGCACGTGACTTACTGGCCGGCGCGGCGTGGGTGGAACGGCGCGGTTGGCGTGGACGCTCGTCCAGGGAATCGCCTTGTGTCCCGGGCCGGCACACGCCCGAGGCGAGGAACGGCCGACCGGCCGATGGGCACGTCCGACCGGTCCCTCGACCGCCTGCGAACTGGCACCACATCGGTGACACTTGGCAAGTGGCCGGTGGCGGGGTAAAACTGGCCGCCGTGACGTACGCACCGCCGCCAAGCCATGCCTTGCCGGGAATCCGGCGTCTGGCGGTGCGTGGCGGCCTGGTCGCCTGCCTCGGGGCTGTCCTGGCGAGCACCGCCTGCCGGCCGGCACCGCTCTTGCACGACGTGTCCATCACACCGACCACCATCACGCCGGATGGCGATGGGGATGGTGACGTGGCCCTGATTCGCTACGCCGTGGGCCAGACGGCCGCGGTGAGCATTCGGCTGGTGGCCAGCTCAGGCCAGGAGTACGTCTGGCGCGCCGACGCAGTTCGGGCGCCAGGCAACTACGAAAGCGCCTTCGGGGGCATCGTCGCCGGCCGGATGGTGCCCCAGGGAGCCTACCACGTGCTGGTCACCGCCCGGACTGCCGGCGGCGAGACTGCCCAAGCCGAGGGCGAACTGGTGGTCTCGGGGGGCGACCGTGAGCCGCCGACGCTGTCGGGCTTCACGGTGCTTCCCAAGCGCTTTACCCCCAACCAGGACGGCCTGGATGACCGGGTCTCGATCAGCTACCGTCTCGAGGAGCGGGCCGAGGTGCGAATCTGGTTGCAGACGCCCGGCGGCGACTACGTGACCGACATCTTGGCCGCCAAGAGCCGGGCCGACGATCCGGGTGCTATTGGGCCACACGTCTACGAGTACGATGCCGGGGTGGACGCCGATGCGCCGCCGCCGCCCGACGGCGACTACCTGGTGGTCGCCGAGGCTCGGGATGGCGTGGGCAACGTGGCCCGTGCCGAAGCGCCGCTGACCATTCGCGACGGCGGCCAGCCGCGCGCCGGCCTGCAAGGTGACGTTGCCTGGAGTGCCCGCGTGGTCCCCTTGGGCGGCACCCTGTGGTTCACCGCAACCGTCGCCAACGTCGGCGCCACGCCCTTGCGGACGCGCGGTCCGGAGCCGGGAGCCGTGTACGCCAACAACACCTCGTTCAACCAGTCGGCACCGGCGGGTATCCTCCTGCTAGCGCGCCACCGGGGACGGTCCGCCGCCCGGTCGGTGTTGCTCAGTGCCGTGCCGGCCGATGTGCGGCTCGATTTGGCGCGGCGAGGGTCGGCGGAAGCACCAGGGGAAGCCACAGCGCAAGCCACAGGGGAAGCCACAGGGCAAGCCACAGGGCAAGGCGCAGGGGAAGCCACAGGGCAGGCCACAGGGGAAGCCACAGGGCAAGCCACAGGGGAAGTCACAGGGGAAGCCACAGGGCAAGGCGCAGGGGAAGAACCCGGCGCAGGACAACGGGGAGGACCCGAGCAAGCCACAGGGAATGGACCGGCGGCCGCGCCGCCCTTCCCTTTGCCGTTCGCCGGCCCCCTCGGCACGCCCTCGACGGCTCTGGAAGCCAACGGCTCCCGGATCGCCGAGACGGGGTGGCGCGGAACGATCTGCGGCACGGTGCTTGCGAACGGGCAGCCTCAGGCGGGGGCCGATGTCTATGCCTTCGAATCGGACGGCGACAATGGCCAGCACCGCACGAGCGACGGCCACGGCCGTTTCTGTTTCGCCGACTTGCTCGTGCCTCCGGCCGCCGAACGCTCGTACGCCCGGAGTCCTGGCGCGGTCCGGCTCGGACTGGAATACGACGAGGCGCGCACCGACCTCGAATACCCGTATCGCTGGCAGGTCGGCCGCAGCGCCGAGCTGGGGGTCTGCGAGGCCCAGGACCGTCTCTATCTCTGCCTCTTGCCTGGCCAGACGGTGACGGTGACCGGTGGCGTGCGCTTCGTGGAACGGCCCTATCGCCGCTCGACGCTGGTCTACCTGGCCTTACTCCACGAGGACGTGCGACGGATGCACGGTCCGTATGGCGAACAGCGCATCACCATCGAGTACTGACCCTCTCCCAGACGCTGGCTCCACCCTGGGAGTGGCGATCGTCAGTTACAACACGCGCCCGCTCCTCGAGCGGTGTCTGGCCGCGCTGTTTGCCGAACTGGATCGCGGCCCATGGAAGGCCGAGGTCTGTGTCGTGGATAACGCCTCCCGCGACGGCAGCCCCGAAACGGTCGCGGCGCGCTATCCGGGCGCCAGGTTGCTCGCCCTGGAGCGCAACGTGGGCTTCGCGGCCGCCAATAACCGCGTCCTCGCCGGCTGGCAGACGAACCCGGTCCCGCACCGCTTCTGGCTGCTGCTGAACCCCGATGCCGAGCTGCAACCGCACGCTCTGGAACACCTGACGGCCGCCTTGGCCGCCGATCCGGGTGCGGCGGTCGCCGGTCCGCAGCTTTGCTATGCCGACGGTCGTTTCCAGCACAGCGCCTTCCGCTTCCCGGGCCTGCTCCAGTGGTGGTTTGACCTCTTCCCCGTGGCCCGGCTGTACGACAGTCCGCTCAACGGGCGCTATCCCCGGCGGGCGTACGAGCGGGGCGACCCCTTCGTGGTCGACTTCCCGCTAGGTGCCTGCCTCCTCGTCTCCGCTACGGCAGCGGCGCGGGTCGGGCTTCTGGACGCCGACTTCTTCCTGTACTGCGAGGAGATCGACTGGTGTCTGCGCTTCCGGCAGGCCGGCTACCACTGCCTCTGCGTGCCCCAGGCGCACGTGGTGCATCACGCCGGGGCAAGCACCCAGCAGACCCGAGAGGCGACGTTCGTCCAGTTGTGGCGCAGTCGGCTGCGACTGGTCGACAAGCACTGGCCAGCCTGGCAGCGCCCGATCAGCCGAGGGGCCCTGGCTGCCGGATTCCGGCTGCGAGCGCTGGCCGATGGTCTGGCGACCCGGCGCGGCAGACTCGGGGCCGAGGAGCGCGAGCGCCGCAGTCGGGCTTACCGAGCGATCTTCGCGCCGTGAACGCTCGCTCCGGGGTGACGGCCGTCGTGCTGGCGCGAGACGAGGAGCGTCATCTGCCGGATTGCCTGGCCACCCTCGGTTGGGCCGACGAAGTATTCGTCCTGGATTCGGGCAGCACCGACGGCACCACGGAGATCGCCCGCGCCGCTGGGGCCCGAGTGGAGACGCACCCCTTCGCCAACTTCTCCATACAACGCGCTCACGCCCTGTCGCGCGTTGCCACCCCTTGGCTCCTATTCGTGGATGCTGACGAACGCGTCCCCGCGGGCCTGGCCGACGAGATTCGGCGGACACTGGAAGCGCCCAAGGCCTTCGGCTACTGGATCCCACGCCACAACTACTTCTGGGGTCATCGCCTGCAGGGCGGCGGCTGGTGGCCGGATTTCCAGCTTCGGCTGCTCTGTGTGGAGCGCGCCAGGTACGATGCGGAGCGCGCGGTGCACGAAGTGGCCCAGGTCGACGGTCCGACCGGCTACCTGGAGACGCCGCTCATCCACCTGAACTACGACAGCTTCGCCGAGTTCGCGGCTCGACAACGGGACTACGCCGAGCTGGAGGCTGCCCGCCGCGCGGCCCGCGGCCCTCGGCCGCGCGTCCGTCACCTCATTCTGCAGCCGCTGCGCGAGTTTCACCGCCGCTTCTGGCTGCTCGACGGCTGGCGCGACGGCCTCCTGGGTCTGCGACTGGCCGCCTCGATGGCCTACTGGGAGTTTTGGACGCTGCGTCGGCTGCGACAGCGACTGGCGGAGACCACCGCCTGATCAGGCGTCGCCGGCAATGATCGACCAACCGGCCTGGATCAGCCGCGCCAGCTCCCGGGCGGTGGCGCGGTAGTCGTCGACGTCGCCGCCGATCGGATCCGCGATGTCGTACTCCAAGCCCCCGAGGGAGCTGATGAGCCGCACCTTGCCCCGAGCCGACGGGAACTCGGTCTCCAGCGCCTCGCGCTGCGAGCCCGTCATGACGAGCACGAGGTCGCTAGACTCGATCAGCTCGGCTGTCACCTCCCGCCGCTGCCGCCCTTGCACGTCTATCCCCAGCTCGGCCATGACTTGGACCATCGCCGCGGGCGGCTCTCGCCCGCCATTCACCCAGGTGCCCGCCGAGGAGACGGCCAGCGAGCCGGTCATGGCGCACCGCTCGGCCTCAAGGCGGATGAGGGCCTCGGCCATCGGTGAGCGGCACAGGTTGGCAGTGCAGACCACCAGCACCCGCCGCGAGCGCTCCCTCATCGTCCCGGTGCGGCCTCCAGCAAGCCCAGCTGGCCATCCCGACGCCGGTACAGGACGTTGATGCTGCCCGTGTCGGCATTGAGAAACAGGAAGAAATCGTGACCCAAGAGTTCGAGCTGCTCGGCGGCCTCGCCCTCGGTCATGGGGGACAGCTCAAAGCGCTTGCGGCGGACGATGAGCGGCGATTCCTCGTCGCCCGCCAATTCGTCCCCGCCTTCGGTCAGCACCGGTTCGGCGCGTCCCGTCCACCGGCGCTGCCGCTTTCCCTTGTAGCGCTCGATCTGGCGATGCATCTTCTCTGCCGACAAATCGATGGCCGCCAGGAGGTCGGCGTTGACCTCCTCGGCCCGCAACACCGCCCGATCCACAAAGGCCGTCACCTGCGCGGCATACACGTCCCCCTTGCTGCGAATGCTGACCCGCGATAGCTCCACGCGCGCCGCCTCGATGTCGGGCAAGTAGCGGTCCAGTCTCCCCACCTTGCGCTCGACATAGCGACGTACCGCATCCGTCAGTTCGAAACGCCTGGCCGACAGCTCCACTTCCATCGCTACGCTCCTTCGTCCACGCAGAGGCGCCGGCGGTGCGCCGACACAGAGCCACATCCCATCGCGGCCCGTTGCTCCCGCCTCGCCATCGGAATCCGTCCCCCACCGGCCACCACCGACGGCCATCGCTCGCCACGGCCCATCGCCCGAGCCACGGTGCAGACGTGCACCGCCTCGGTGCCAGCTACCAACAGGGCAGCGGCGCAGCTTGACGCTGTCGCGCCACTGGTCATCACATCGTCGACCAGCACCACGGCGGCGCCTTCGAGAGGCGATGCTGCGAAGGCGCCGGCCACGTTTGCCTGGCGCTGCCTGGCCGTGAGCCCCGTCTGCGGACGGGTGTCGCGGGTCCGTCGTAAGAGACTCGGCATGCAAGGCCGGTCCCACTGCCTGGCCACCGCTTCGGCAATCTGGCGGGCATGATCGACCCCCCGTTCCCGAACCCGCTGGCCATGCGCCGGCACGGGCACCACCACAGCGTCCGGCGGCGGCTGCCCGAAGGTCTCGGCCGCAAGAAGGCCCAGCGGCGCCGCCACGGCGGTGAGCCGGCGGTACTTCAACGCGTGGATAGCCTCCCTGAGCACACCATCGAAGCGCCCGGCGGCCACCGCGCGCTCGAAGGGCGGCTCGTGCGTGGCACAGCGAATGCACCACCCGGCATTCACGACTGGCACTCCGCACCGTCCGCACAGCGGCTCCGGGAGAGGCGCCACCAACGACAGACAGCGCTCGCATAGCCAGCGGCCCGGGGCCCCACAGTTCGGCCCCAAGCACCGAGGCGCAAACAAACTGTCTACGACCGCGGCCCAGAGCAACCGCCACATCCCTCAGCCCTCGGCCGTCGGCGCAGAGGCGCGCTAACGATAGCCCGCACCCCGGAGACGGTCAAGCGCGGCAGGGCCAGCGCATTGCCGGCTGCCGCGAGCGCCGGTACAATCCCTGTCCGCCGAGCCAGGGGCGGCAGTCGCGAGGAGGCGGCATGGCCCGAACGAGCAATCTCCTGCGTCTTCAACAGCTCGACCTGAAGCGTGAAGAAGCAGCACGGCGGCATGAGCGGGTGTCGGCAACGCTGGCCGCCGGCGGCTCCATCGCAGCCGCCCGCCAGGCAGCTCAGGCCGCCGAGGCCGCGCTCGCCGAGATCGATCGTCAGTTGCGGTTGCTGGATCTGGAGCGCCAGACCCTCAAGGACCGCATTGCCGCCGAGGAAACGGTTCTTTACCAGGGCGCGACCCGATCACCCAAAGAGCTGCAGAGCCTGCAGCGCGAAGTGGCGCAACTGCGGCGGCAACTGGGCAGCCTGGACGATCGCACCCTGGAACGGCTTCTGGCCCGGGACGACGCCTTGGCCGCCTGCCAGGCGCGACAGCGCGAGGTCGCCGAGCTCGAGGCCGATTGGCAACAGACGGTTAGCTCGCTCGGCCGCGAGCAGCAATCGCTGGCAGCAACGATGCAGCGCCTGGATGCCGAGCGCGAGTCCCTCGTGGCCCTGGTGTCGCCGGCCGACCTGGCGGTCTATGAGCGGCTGCGGCGCAGCAAGGGGGGACGGGCGGTGGCGGTCATCGGGCCCGAGGGCTGCGCCGACTGCGGGATGGAACTGCCACGCAATACGCGCAATCTGGCTCTCACCGGCGATCAACTGGTGTTCTGTCCTGGCTGCGGACGGATCCTCCATGGCTGAGCGCCATCGGCAAGCCGACCCGCCGGACCGCCCCGGGATCTTGCACTACGGTCCCTTTCTCCTGGACACCGAGCACCGCACCCTCAGCCACGGCGACCGGGTGCAGCTCCTCACCCCGAAGGAATGCCGCCTGCTGGCGACCTTCATCCAACACGTCGGCCACGTGCTGACCCGCCGGTACCTCATGAAGGTCGTCTGGGACACGGAAGACACGGACGACACGCGCACCCTCGAGGTGCACGTGCACTGGCTACGAGGCAAGCTGGAGGCCGACGTTCGCAGTCCGGCCAATCTCCACACCGTGCGCGGCGTGGGCTACGTGCTGCGGCCACTGTCCGCGGTCGAGCCGCACCGTCGGCAGCGCTAGGACCACTCCGGAGCCCTATCGTCGCTACCGCGGGGCTGGCGATCGGTGTGACGCCGCAGCCCGGGTCGGTACGGCATCGGTCACCTCGCCGCGGCCCGGCTCGCCGCGGCCGGGATTAGCTTCGCCCCAGGTCGTCCAGGCGGGCTTGCAGCTCCGCGGCCGAGACACCGGTGATGCGGATGAGCTTGCGCCGCGAGGTCCGACCGCGCAGGATCGCGAGCTGGCTCGGCGAAACCTCCAGCCACGTGGCCAGCAGCTTGACGAGGGCCTTGTTGGCCTGTCCAGCGACGGGCGGCGCTGCCACCCTTATGCGAAGGGCCTCGTCCTGCCAGCCGACCAGCTCGTCGCAGGCCGCTCCCGGCTGCAGCCACACCGCGAGGACCGTCTGGTCGGCTGCTCCTCCCCTGTGGGATGCCACACGTCTAGCCCATCGCCGCCCGGTAGAGCACCTGGCGCAGCAAGTTCAGGATGAGGATAGCGATCCAAGGCGAGAGATCGAGAGCGCCGCCCAAAGGCGGCACGACCCGTCGAATGGGTTCCAGGAGTGGCTCGGTAATCTGCCACAAGCCACGCCGTAGCGGGTGGCTGGAGAAAGGATTGCGGTCCACCCACGACCAAATCACCCGGACGAGAATGGCGAACTCTAGCGCCAGCAGGAGTGCGTCGGCGAACCTGAGTGGGCTCATGGCTCCTCCGAAGCCGGGAGAGGATCGGCCGAGTCGACGAGGCGGAGCCGCTCGGTGCCAGCCACATACGCACCCAGCGCGCCGTTCACCATGCGCCGTGCCCCCTCACCACTGAATGCCCGGGCCAGTTCGACGGCTTCGCTAATCGCCACCCGCTCCGGGGCCGAGCCGGTGGCCAGTTCCCAGAGTGCGATGCGCAGCACGTTGCGATCCACCGGCGCCATCTGGTCCACCGGCCACTCGGGGGCGATACGTGCGATCACCGCGTCAATGGCCGCTCGATGGCGCACCACGCCGTGCACCAGCGCCTCTACGTAGGCGATCTGCTCGGCAAGACGAACAACCAATTGGGCCAGCAAACGAGCCCGGTCGGGGGCAATTCCGTAGTCGTTGGCCAGCCGCTCACCCTCCTGGACACCGCCAACGGCCGCCGGGTTCGCCTGGCGGCAGGACTCGAAGGCCGCTCGTTCGGCTGCCGTCCGGGCATAGGCGGCCACGGCCATGGCGCGCAGGTTCTCGACACGGGCAGCCAGCACTTGATCGGGTAGGTGGCGCGTCAGGTCCAGCTCGTAGAGCGCCTGGAGGGCCACCCGACGCGCTTGCCGTCGCCCCTTCATGGGCCTAGAAGATCATGCCGCCATCAACGCGCAGTACCTGGCCGGTCACGAAGGCCGCGTCTTCGGAGGCCAGGAACGCAACAGCGGCAGCGATGTCGTCCACCGTACCCAGTCGACCCAAGGGCGTCAACTCGACGGCCTTGGCAATCAAAGCCTCCGGCAGCTCGCGCGTCAGCTCGGTGCGCACGAACCCGGGCGCCACGGCATTCACCGTGATGCCCCGCGGGCCCAGCTCCTTAGCCAGCGCTTTGGTGAAGCCAACAAGACCCGCCTTCGAGGCGGCGTAGTTCGCCTGGCCGGCATTGCCGCACAGGCCAGCCACGCTGGAGATACTCACGATTCGGCCATACCGCTGCTTCATCATGGACCGCACGACGGCCTTGGTGACGAGGTAGGCACTCTTGAGATTCACCATCATCACCAGGTCCCAGTCGGCCTCCGGCATCATCAGGAAGAGGCCGTCCCGGGTGGTGCCGGCGTTGTTCACGAGAATATCGATTCGGCCGAAGCGATCGAGCGTCTTCTGGACCAGAGCTGCCACCTGCTCGGCGTCTGTCACGTCCGTCGCCACGGCGAGTGCCTGGCTGCCGCGGGCCTCGATGGCCACCGCGGCCTCGCCGGCAAGATCGGCCTTCACATCCGCGATCACCACTGCGGCGCCTTCGGCGGCCAGGCGGTCGGCGATGGCTCGGCCAATGCCTTGCGCACCGCCGGTGATGATGGCGGTTCGGCCTTGGAATCGACTCATGGGCGGCGTTTCCTTTCTCGGCGCTCGACTACGCGGCGGAGTCGGCCGGCTCGGCCATCGAACACACCACTGCGGGAGCCAGTCCGTCGCTCTTCAGCGTCCGACGGATAAGATCGCACAGCACGTTCTTGGGCCCGATCTCGTAATACTCCTCCACGCCCGCGGACGCAAGCCAGCGCACCGTGGCTGTCCAGCGCACCGGCGCCGTCATCTGGGCCGTCAGTTCGGCCACGAGCGATGCTCGGTCGCGCAGCGGCTGCGCGGAGACATTGCCAATCACCGGCCAGCGGGGATCGCGCAGCCCTGCGGCCGCCACCAGCTCGCCAAAGGGCCGAGCGATGATGGCCATAAGCCGGGAGTGGGCGGCAATGGTGATGGCCAGGGGCACCACTCGCTTGGCGCCCAATGCCAGCAGACGCTGGCTGGCCGCGGCAACACCCTCTTGGGTGCCCGAGATGACCACCTGCCCCGGACAGTTGTAGTTGGCCACCTCGACCTCACCAACCTCGGCGCACACCGCCTCGACCTGGGCATCGGCAAGGCCGAGCACCGCCGCCATGCCGCCGGGTCGTTCCCCACCGGCGCGCGCCATGAGCCGACCTCGTTCTCGCACCAAACGCAGGGCGTCGCCGTAATCGAGCGCCTCCGCCACCACCAGGGCGCTGTACTCGCCCAACGAGTGACCGGCCACAAAGTCGGGCGGCGGGATGGCGTCGGACACCGCTCGGGCAATGGCCACACTCGCTGCCAGGAGTGCGGGTTGCTGATTCTGGGTCGCGGAGAGCTCCTCCAATGGGCCCTCGGTGACCAGCCGCCGCAGATCGAAGCCCAGGATGGCCTGCGCCTCCTCGAAGGCGCGACCGGCAGCCTCGGATCGCGCCGCCCAGCCGAGCGCCATCCCCAGATGGTGCGATCCCTGGCCAGGAAACACCCAGGCTACGGACATCGTCCCCTCAGGCATGAACAAGGCCGTGCCCATGGGCTTGCACGGCCCCCCGAGGAAGTGCGGCGTCGGGTTCTTGCGGACACCGGCGACCTACGACAGCTATGACTCAGACTCCTTGGGAGCAATGACCTCGACCCCCCGCAGCGTGCCACAATTCGGACACACGTGGTGTGGTCGGTGGTACTCGTGACATTTCTCGCAGACCACCATCGGTACCGGCGGCAACCGGTAGTGTGTTCGCCGCAGCCGCTTGCGCCGCGGTCCGATGCGACTCTTCGGTACAGCCCCCATTTCCCGTCCCCTGTTCCATGCCTACGACCGCTCCGCTGTCGCCAGCCAGGCAACCATCCCGGCTAGCCGCTGTCCTGGTTCAACATCGAGCGCAGGACAGCCCAGCGTGGGTCTCCCTCCGGCTGACAATCGCACGGTTGCGTATTCCGATCATTCCCACAGAAGGGACACAGCCCGGCACAATCCACCCGACAGAGCACCTGCAGCGGAACCGCCAGCAGCACGGCCTGCCGCAGCACCTCCGTGAGGTCGAGCACGTGGCGCTCGTCGATGAGTGTCGCTGCCTCCCACTCGTCCGCGTGCACGGCCGGCGGACCACCCGGCACCGCCACCGTCGGGCGGAAGCTTTCCTCCAGCTCGATGCCGACATCCAGCGTCACCGGCGCCAGACACCGCGAACAGCTCAACCCCAGCCGCGTCGTAAGCGCGCCCGTCACGAGCACGCCGGCGTGGTCGCGGATCAAGCGCACCGGGCCCCGGACCGGTTCCACCAGCTGCACCTCTGGATCGTCGAGATCCAGGATGGCGTCCACGTCGACGAAGCGTGCGCTACCCGTCGGTCCTTTGAGCAAGGCGGAAACGTTGTATCGCATGGCGCCACCGCCCCGCAGGGCGCTGGTCCGGGTCAGGCCGGCAACGGCAGGCGATTATAGCGCCGCCCGTCAGGCCCGCCAAGCCATGTCGGGCCATGGCCGGCACGCCACCAGACGTGGCGGCCCGTCGGCTAGGACAACCCCGGCGCGTCCTCGCCGCCCACGATGTGTGGCTCTACGGCATTGTCGACGGCCGCGGCCGTGGGGTGTGCCGCCTGCAGGAGATCGATGCCGTTGCGCACCTGGCGGGCGAACTGGGCCAGTTGGGCTTCGATGCGCTCCAGCACCTCGAGCGCGTAGACATCGGCCTCGCCGCGAATCGCCTGCGCATCCTCGTGCGCCCGGCGCAAGATCTCGGCCGAGCGCGCCTGGGCTTCGGCCACGATAGCGTGCTCGGCAACCATCTGCTCCGCTCGCTGGCGCGCCTCTTCCACCATGGCCTTGGCCTGCTCGTGGGCCGCCGCCAGGATCGCCTCCCGCTCGGCCTCCACCTGGCGAGCCCGGGCAATCTCCTGCGGCAAGCTAATGCGCATCTGGTCAATCAACCGCAGGTACTCGTCCTCGTCCAGAACCACGCGCGACGTCAGGGGCAATCGCGTGCTGTGATCCAGCAGCTCTTCCAGCCGGTCGATCAAGTAGTCGAGGTCGATCGCGGCACCTCCTCTCCCTATCCCAGACTCGGCTCGCCACCTAGCGCCGGCCCACGAACATCATGGCCAGCTCGGGCGCGGCTTCCTCGCGCTTGCGGGCCAGCGCCGCGGCTACCTCGGGCGGGACCAGGCGACTCACATCGCCGCCGAGCAAGGCGACTTCGCGCACCCGCGTGGCGCTGACGAAGGCTTGATCGGGCTGGGTGACGAACAGTACGCTCTCCAGCTCGGGAGCCAGATGGCGGTTCATCATCGCCATCTGCCGCTCGAACTCGAAGTCATCGGCCACTCGGAGCCCGCGCACCAGCACCTGGGCCCCTTGCTCGCGGGCGAAGGTCACGGCGAGCCCAGAGAAAGGCTTCACCGAGACGTTGTCCAAGTGGCGCACCGCGGAGCGGGCCAGCGCGATCCGCTCCTCGATGGTAAACAGAGTGGCCTTGATGCGGCCGTCCGGATGGACGTAGATGCCGATAATCAGGTGATCGAACAGGCGGGCCGCGCGCTCGGCGATGTTCACATGGCCGTAGGTAATCGGGTCGAACGTCGCCGGAAACAGGGCAACAATGTTCATCAGCCGCGCTCCAAGGCCTGACGGAGATCGGCAACCCGGGCCCGGAGCGCCGCCAGGTCGCTTCGTCGGAGCTCGGGATCCTCGGCCACTAGCGCTCGAGCCGCGCGGTGGGCCTTGTCCAGGACCTCGAGGGACGCCTCGCGGGCGAAGCGAAAGCGCTCCACCACCCCCGACTGCTGGACACCAAAGTAGTCGCCCGGCCCTCGCTGCTTCAAGTCCAGCTCCGCCAGCTCGAGTCCGTTGGCGGTGCGCACCAGCGCCTCGAGACGCTCCCGGGCTGCCGCGCTGGGTTCTTCGGCCAGCAAGAGGCAGGCGCTATCCAGGGCGCCGCGCCCCACCCGGCCGCGCAGCTGATGCAGCTGCGCCAGTCCGAAGCGATCGGCGCCCTCGACGAGCATGACGGTGGCGTTGGCGACGTCGACTCCGACCTCAATCACGCTTGTGGCCACGAGAATGTCGGTCTGGCCCGAACGGAAGGCCTCCATGGCTGCTTCCTTCTCGGCGGCTCGCATGCGCCCGTGCACCAAACCCACCCGCAGATCGGGGAAGATCTCATCTCGGAAGCGCTCGTAGGCCGCCAGGGCAGCTGGGGCTGCGATGGACTCCGAGTCCTCGACCAGCGGCACTACGACGTACGCCTGCTGTCCTGCCAACACCCGCTGCCGCAAAAAGTGGTAAGCCCGTTCCCGGTCCCGGCCCGCCAACCAGTGCGTGCGCACCGGCTTGCGGCCTGGCGGCAACTGGTCGATCACGGAGTGATCCAGATCGGCATTCAGCACCATCGCCAGAGTGCGGGGAATCGGAGTGGCCGTCATGATCAGGGTGTGCGGCAGGCCCCCCAAGCCGCCTTCCCCGGCAGCCGATCGCTCCGGCAAGGCGGCACGCTGCAGGACCCCGAAGCGATGCTGTTCATCGATCACCGTCAGGGCCAGCCGCGGAAGAAGCACGTCGGGCTGAATCAGGGCGTGCGTTCCGACCACCAAGTCGACCAGGCCCTCGGCCAAGGCGGCAGCCACCGCCTCCTTCTCGCGGGGCCGCATGCCACCGACCAGCCGCGCCAGCCGCCAGCGCGCCCCGGCAGCCAGATCGCCTTCTCGTGGATCGTAGACCCCAAAGCCGTGCGCCGGCAGCCAACGCGCCAGGGTCTGGAAGTGCTGCTCGGCCAGAATCTCGGTTGGCGCCATCAGCGCCGCCTGGTAACCGGCGCCAACCGCCATGAGCGCCGCCGCCACCGCCACAGCAGTCTTGCCACTGCCTACATCGCCTTGCAGCAACCGTGCCATGGGCGCCCCGGAGACGAGATCGGCGGCGATTTCGTCCCAGGCCCGCCGTTGGGCCGCGGTCATCGCGAATGGCAGCTGGCGCACGAACGCTTCCGCCAGCTCGCGGCCGGCCTCGAGGTTGGGGCCCGGTCGGGACCTCCGAGCCGCCCGCCGCTGGCAGGCGATGAGCTGTAGCGCCAGCAGCTCATCGAAGGCCAGCCGCTCGCGCGCCACCTTGGCCGCCTCCTCGGTCGCCGGCAGGTGCAAGTTGCGCAGTGCTTCGGGCAACGAAAGCAGCGACCAGGCAGCGCGTAGCTCTGCCGGCAGCGGATCCCGGACGTGCGGTGCATACTCCTCGACCGCCGCCTGGATGCGCGACCGCAACCACCGTTGGCTGATGCCGGCCGTCAGCGGATACACCGGCACCAGGCGCCCGGTGTGCACCAAGTGCTCGTCCAGGGGCTCCCACTCCGGCGCCCGAAAGGTCAACCGACCGGCCCAGACTTCGACGCGGCCGCTGACCACGATGCGCCGACCGATGGCGAACTCCCGCTCCAGGTACGGCTGGTTGAAGAAGACACAGACGACGGTACCCGTCGTGTCGTTTAGTAGAACCGAAAGCACGTGCTGCACGTTGCGGCCGGGACGGCTCTTGACATCCCACACCGTTCCCACGACCGTGGTCTGGTCGCCGGGGCGTAACTGCGAAACCGTTTTCACGTCCCGAAAGTCGCTGTAGCGACTTGGCGCGTGCAGGAGAAGATCCTGGATCGACCGCAGGTTGAGACGCGCCAGCGCCTCGGCCGTCCGGTGGCCAACACCGCGGAGGACGGTGAGCGGCTGCTCGAGACCGAGGCCGCCCGTCGGACGAGCCTCTCGCTCGGCCGCAGCCACCCCTGCCGGCTGCCCTGCAGGCCGGCGATCCGCACCTGCCGGCCCCCTTCCGGCGCCGCGATCCGCACCTGCCGGCCCCCTTCCGACGCCGCGATCCGCACCTCCCTGCGCTTCTGCGAGGCGGCGTTCTGCCCCCCGCTGGTGCGGCACACCGACCTGGCCCAGCAACGCCAACACGCTGTCGATGCGGCGTGTGCGTTCGGGCACCGATAGCTGGCTGTAGCCGTTCAGCGAGGCCATCGCCTGGCGCACGACTGCTTCCGCCAGGACACCGGCAGCCTCAGATCGCCAATGATCGAGAAACCCTTCGAGGCCGCCGATGACAGCGCTGTCCAAGCAGCCTTGCTGACGCTCGAGCTCGAGCACCCGGATAAGCTTCGTTTGGATCGCAGGCATCGGGTACGCCGCGATGCGCGGCACCGCGGTGCGTCAGGATAATCGGCCTCCGGGTACGGGTCAACATTGCCTCGTACCATCCGATCATGGTACTATCGAGGCGACGAGTCGAGGGTCGCCAGCACAAGATGGAGCTAGGATGGCACAGTGCGAACGCTGCGGTCGGGTGCCCATGTTTGGCCAGCACCGGCCGTTTTCTCTGAAGGCTACGAAGCGGAAGTTCCGCGTCAACGTGCAGCGTGTGACGGTGCGTGACAAGAACGGCGCACGACGGGTCTACCTCTGCAGTCGCTGCGTGCGAACGCTGGCCAAGTCCCTCCCATAGCCGGCGCGCCGCGGGCCTCACCTGAGGGAATCAACCTACCGTTTCGGATCGGGCCGCCCAGCCCGAGCGAGCGGCTTGCTGCAATCTGTCCATCGCCTCGGCCACGGACACCTCAGCGCCGAAGACGGCCGTACCGGCCACGATCTGGGTCGCTCCGGCGCGCGCGGCCCGGTAGGCGGTCGTCACATCCATGCCGCCGTCGACCTGCAACGCCGCTTCCAGCCCCGAAGCATCGAGCAGGGTGCGCAAGCGCTCGATCTTGGAGACGGTGTTCGGCAGGAAGGCCTGCCCGCCAAACCCCGGATTCACCGTCATGACGAGGACGATGTCCACTTCGGACAGCATCTCCTCGACGGCCGCCAGCGGCGTCGCTGGGTTCAGAGCCACGCCTGCTTCGAGGCCCAATTCCCGAATCCGCTGCACCGCGCGGTTCACGTGCGGGGTGGCCTCGACGTGGACGGTCAGACCGTCAGCGCCGGCGTCGGCGAAGCGTTCGAGCCAGCGTTCGGGCTCGACGATCATCAAGTGGACATCCAGGTGAACGTCCGTCGCTCGTGACAGCGCCTGCACCACCGGCAAGCCCACCGAGAGGTTGGGCACAAATCGCCCGTCCATGACGTCCACCTGCACCCGTCGCGCGCCAGCGGCAATCGCCTCCTGCACATGGTCCACCAGCCGGCCGAAGTCAGCGGCCAGGACGGAGGGCACGATCTCGATCGTCACAGCAGCCTCCCAGCAAGAGTCCCGTCGAGAATGGGGGCTTCGCCGGCGGACGCGGCCGACGGTCGCTGAGCCGCCAACTGCCCGCAACCGGCCTGGATGTCGATTCCTCGCCGATGACGCACACTGACCGCGATGCCGGACCGTTCCAGCATCACCTGGAAGCGCTTCACCGCCGCGGGCGGACTGGCCCGTAGTTCGCAGCCGGGCGTTGGGTTGAGGGGAATCAAGTTCACGTGTGCCCCGAGCCCCGCCAGGCGCCGCACCAGCGCCCGTGCGTGCTGGGGCTGGTCATTCCAGCCATCGATCAGCGCGTACTCGAAGCTGACGCGTCGACCCGTGGCCAGCCGGTACTCGCGGCAGGCTGCCAGCAGCTCGTCCAGCGGGTAGCGCCGGGCAACGGGCACTAGCTCGCGCCGCAGTTCGTCGTCCGCAGCGTGGAGGGACACCGCCAGCCGCACGCGCAGGCCCGATTGCGCCAGACGACGGATGCCCGACACCAGCCCGACCGTGGAGACCGTGACCCGGCGGGGGCTGAAGTGAGCGCCCGCCGGATCCAGCAACCTGGCCAGGGCGGCTCGCGTCGCTTCCCAATTGGCCAGTGGCTCTCCCATGCCCATCAGCACCACGTGCGTCAGCTGGCGATCGCCCTGAGCCAGCTCACTTGCGCAGTAGGCAACCTGGGCCAGGTACTCACCGCAGCGCAAGTTGCGGCGGAACCCCATCTGGCCGGTGGCGCAGAATCGGCAGCCCATGGCACACCCCACCTGGGTGGAGAGGCATAGGGCGTGCCGGCCTTGCCGACCGTCGGTGTCCAGGGGCCGGCCGCCCCTTTCCGGCTCCTCCGCCTCCAGGTAGCGCATCCGCACCGTCTCGATGCGCTCGCCATCGGACAACTCGAACAAATACTTCGTCGTCAGGCCGTCGCGGCTGGCGGTCTGGTCCAAGAGCCGCAGAAGACGCCCCGGGAACTGTTCCGCCAGCGTCCGGCGCAACGCTGCCGGCAGGTTAGTCATGCGTTCGGGTTCGTCGCACCACTGCCGGTAGAGCCAGTCGGAGATCTGCGCCCAGCGGTACTCCGGCTGGCCGAGCCCGTGGAGCACCTCCCGCAACTCGCCGGGAGACAGGTCGTAAAGGGAGGCGGCCCCAGGACGGAGCTTCACAGACCCGATGATACCATAGAGACAGGCGCCAGCCGGACAGTTCTGGGACGCAGTGCTATGATTCCGCCCGTTGCCGCCATGCGCATGCGGCCAAGGAAGCGCAGATGCTGATCGCCACCGTTGCCCAGAGCGTCGTCGCCAATGTCGAGCGCGTGATTGTCGGCAAGCATGCGGAGGTCGAGCAGCTTCTGAACGCTATGCTGTGTCGCGGCCATGTGCTCATCGAGGACGTGCCGGGCACGGGCAAGACGGTGCTGGCGAAGGCGGTCGCCCGCAGCCTGGGTTGCAGCTTCAGTCGCATCCAGTGCACGCCCGACATCCTACCCAGTGACATCACCGGCGTCTCGATCTACAACCAGAAGAGCGGTGAGTTCGAATTCCGGCCCGGTCCGGTCATCGCCCAGATCGTTCTGGCGGATGAGATCAATCGTGCCACGCCGAAGACGCAGGCGGCTCTGCTGGAGGCGATGGAGGAGCGCCAGGTCACGGTGGACGGCCGCACCACAAGGCTACCGGAGCCATTCCTGGTGCTGGCTACGCAAAACCCCATCGAGTACGAAGGCACCTTTCCTTTGCCCGAGGCTCAGCTTGACCGCTTCCTCTTGCGGCTGCAGCTCGGCTATCCCCGTCCCGAGGAAGAGATTCGCATCCTGGACGACCAGCGACACGACCACCCGCTCGAGCGGTTGGGGCAAGTGGTGGCGGCCGAGGAGTTCGTCGCCGCCCAGCGGGAGGTCGGAGAGATCTACATGGACGACCTCATCAAGCGGTACGTGGTGGACATTGTGGTCGCCACCCGGGGGCACCCGGACGTTTACCTGGGCGCCAGTCCGCGTGGCAGTCTGGCCCTGGCGCGAACCAGCCTGGTGCGAGCGGCTTTGGCGGGCCGTGGCTACGTGATCCCGGACGACGTCAAGAGCATGGCTGTGCCTACCCTGGCGCACCGCATCCTGGTCAGCCCCGCGGGGCGGATTCGGAACCTGGACGCCGCCGAGGTGATCGCCGACATCCTGGACAGCGTACCGGTTCCCGGCGGCCGCGTGCCTTGACGGTGGACGGCCGCCTCCTGGCTGGGCTTACGCTGGCGAGTTGGCTGGGCGTAGCGATCACCGGCAGCGAGCTCATCCTGCGTCTGGCGTATGTGCTTTCGGCCGTCGTGCTTCTGGCGGCGGCCATTGCCTGGACCTCAGTCGAGGGAGTACGCCTCCAACGCCGCACCCTCAGCCAGTGCTCCCAGGTTGGCAACTGGGCCGAGGAGTGGCTGCGCGTCACCAATTGGTCCTGGCTGCCCAAGCTCTGGCTCGAGATCGGCGACGAGGGCGAACTGCCGGGCCATCGGGTAGGTCGCGTGGTCCCCGGGCTCCTGCCCGGCGGCAGCGAGACCTGGTACGTCCGCACCCGGTTGCGGCAGCGGGGCGTCTTTCGACTGGGCCCCATGATGGTGGCCGGCGGTGATCCGCTTGGCCTCTTCCGTCGCCAGCGCCGGTTGCCAGGCCAGGTGACGTTCACGGTGTACCCGGCGATCGTTTCGCTCTCGGGTACGGAGATGCCCACCGGTTACCTGACCGGTGGCCAGGTGATTCGGCGGCGGGCCGAGTACGCGACTACGAACATCCGCGGCGTGCGACTCTACCAGCCGGGGGACGCTTTCAGCCGAATCCACTGGCCGACCACTGCTCGGCGTTCGCGACTGTACACCAAGGAGTTCGAGCTCGACCCCATTGCCGACTACTGGATTCTCCTCGATCTCGATCGCGAGGTGCACGTGGCAAGCGCCGTGGCGCCGGGCGAGGAACCCGACGCCGAGCTCGCCTGGCTGCGTACCGACCAGCCGACCATCGCACCGGCCACCGAGGAGTATGCCGTGGCACTGGCCGCCAGTGTGGCCCACCATGTCATCGCTGGCGGCAAGAGCACCGGTCTTATCGCCTTCGGCCAGCGACGCCTGGTGCTCGCGCCCGACCGCGGTGAGCGCCAGCGCATCAGGATTCTGGAGTGCCTGGCGGCAGTGCGTGCCGTCGGCCATCTGCGCCTCGACGAAGTCCTGGCCCTGGAGAGCCACGAGTTCACGCGCCACACCACGCTGGTCGTCATCACGCCGACCGCCGACGGCCGCTGGATCCCCGGCCTGCGCGAGCTGCGCCTGCGCGGTGTCGAGTGCTTCGTAGCGCTGGTCGACGCTGCGAGCTTCGTGGACGGCAGAACCACCGACTCCGTGCGTGCCGCCCTCACGGCCTACGGCATCCCGCACCACGTCGTGACCCGCGGTCAGCTGTCGGCTGCACCCGCCTCCGGCACGGCGCCATCGCGTTCGACGGGCGGATGGCGTCCCGGAAGGCCGGTCGTTGCCGGCCATCGTCGTCCGGACTGGCAACTCCTGGGAGGCCTGCGATGAACCCTAGCACCCCGGATCGAAATCTGGCGCTCGATCTCGTCCGCGTCACTGAGGCTGCAGCGCTGTCGGCAGCGCGCCACATGGGCCGCGGGGACGCCGCCGCCGCAGCCCGAGCAGCTGCCCAGGCCATGGCCTACCTGTTTGGGAGCGTGGAGGTGGACGGCACCGTAGCGGTGCGCTGCGGCCTGGACGAGGACAGCGGCTTGGCAATTGGCAGCCGCCTGGGCAGCGGTCGCGGCGAGGCGTGGGATGTGGCTGTCGACCCCGTCGACGGTGCTCGGCTGCTGGCCCATGGACGCGCCAATGCCACGGCCATCGTGGCTCTGGCGGAGCGAGGTAGCCTATTCGATACCGGACCCGTGCGCTACGTCGAGAAGATCGCGGTCGGGCGTGGGGCGGCGTCGGCGATCGATCTTGATGCGCCGGTCGAGCGCAACCTGTGGTCGATCGCCCGCGCCCTGCGCAAGGATCCCGACGACCTGACGGTGGTGGTCCTGGACCGGCCGCGGCATGCCGAGCTGATTCGGCAGATCCGCGCCACCGGCGCTCGCATCCGGCTGATCACCGATGGCGACGTGGCGGGGGCCCTCATGACCGCCACCCCGGAATCTGGCATCGACGTGCTGATGGGCACGGGAGGTGCCGGCGAGGCCGTGATCGCAGCATGCGCCCTCAAGTGCTTGGGCGGCGCGATGCACTGCCGGCTGGCGCCGGCTTCGGAGGAGGAACGGCAGGCCGCCGTCGCCTACGGCCTCGATCCGAGTGCCATTCTCACGTTGGACCGCCTGGTGAGGAGCGACAACTGCTTTGTCGCCGCCACCGGCATCACCGATGGCGAGCTGCTGCGGGGCGTCCTGTACCACGGCACCGGCGCGCGGACGCACTCGCTGTCGGTGCGCTCGCGATCGGGCACCGTGCGGTGGATCGAGGCCAGCCATCACTGGGATAAGCTGATGCGCATGAGCCGCTTGCCGTATGATGGGCACGCCAAGACGAGCGCGTAGGCCAAGCTCCGAGCACCGCCCGGCCAGGCCGCCGCCATTACGTTCTTGACAGCGGCTTGGGAGCGGCTATAATCGAAAGGGTCCGCCCAGCCATTGGGGTCGGGCCTTCGTTCGGATCGCTTCTTCACGCTTCCTAGCCTCAGCCACGCTGAGCCCCGTCTGTCACCTGTAGGATTGCGTGGCAACCACAAGCGGCAGCCCGGGGGAACCACCCCATAGTGAGATAGGTATGGAACAGACGCTGCAAATCGCCGACCTCGACGCCAAGTCCTTGGAGGAACTGCGAGAGATCGCCAAGGACCTGAACATCACCGGCTACAGTCGCCTCAAGAAGACCGACCTCGTCTTCCGCATCCTGCGAGCCAGTGCCGAGAAGCGGGGCCTGATTTTCGGCGGCGGGGTGCTGGAGATCATTCAGGACGGCATCGGGTTTCTGCGCTCCGACAACCTGCGACCCGGCCCGGAGGATGTTTACGTCTCGCAGTCCCAGATTCGTCGCTTCGCGCTCCGCACGGGCGACCTGGTCATCGGGCAAGTGCGGCCGCCGAAGGAGAATGAGAAGTATTACGGCCTTTTGCGGGTAGAGGCGGTGAATGGACTGGACCCGGAGGTCACCAAGACCCGGCCGCGCTTCAGCAACCGCACGCCGATCTTCCCCAACCGGTTGCTCCTCCTGGAGACCAGCCCGAACATCACGGCCACCCGCTTGATCGACTTGATCGCGCCCATCGGCCGTGGTCAGCGGGGCCTGATCGTGTCGCCCCCCAAGGCAGGCAAGACCACCATTCTGAAGCAGATCGCCAACGGTATCAGCGCCAACAGCCCGGAGGTCATGCTCATGGTGGTCCTCATCGGCGAGCGACCCGAGGAGGTCACCGACATGGATCGCTCCGTGGCCGCCGAAGTGTACAGCTCGACCTTCGACGAACCGGTCACCGATCACGTGCGGGTGGCGGAGATGGCGCTCGAGCGCGGCAAACGGCTGGTCGAGCACGGCCGCGATGTAGTCATCCTGCTGGACTCCATCACCCGGCTGGCTCGGGCCTACAACCTGGTCGTGCCACCCAGCGGGCGGACGCTGTCCGGCGGGCTTGACCCGTCGGCGCTGTATCCGCCGAAGCGGTTCTTCGGCGCCGCCCGGAACTTCGAAGAGGGTGGCAGTCTGACCATCATCGCTACCTGCCTCGTCGACACCGGTAGCCGTATGGATGACGTCATCTACGAGGAGTTCAAGGGCACAGGCAACATGGAGCTGGTGCTCAGTCGACGTCTGGCCGAACGGCGGATCTATCCGGCGATCGACATCGAGCGTTCGAGCACGCGTCGCGAGGAGCTGTTGCTGCCGCCCGAGACGCTGCAGCGTGTCTGGTTGGTTCGGCGCATGATCGACATGATGGGCGGTGGCCCGGAACCCTCGGAGGCGGTCATCACCCGCATGCAGAAGACCCGCGATAACGCGGAGTTCCTGGCGACCATCAACCAGGATGCCCTCTAACGGCCGCCAACGGATTTGACAGGCACGTTGGTAGCCGCTATACATGACCCCCGGTTGGCCCACCAGGACCCGCAAGGTGGGGCGCAGGGGGATCCGCGCCGGTCGGGTGCCAGTGCCCAGTCGCCGGCCAAGGCGATGCGTGCACCAGGCCGGGCAAGGGGGGAGCTTGGATAACACGAGTGCGAACCGTGGCCGCGGGGCTGGCCGGCCGATGCGTGCTGGTCGCCCGGCTGCCGAGGGACTCTTGTGGCAGCCGCTTCCGCTCCGTACCTCATCTCGTCTCCATGATTTGGCTCACCTGGCTCGCCTCACCCGGGACGAGCTAGCACACCACAGTCAGGTTCTCTTGGTGCGTCTGACGCGCGACGCGCCCTTCGGCTGGCGAGCAGCGGCGCATGGCGTCGTGCTGGCGATTACGCTCGGGGTGGTGGTCTCTTCCCGGCTCAGCGCCTTTGCGCTGTCGGCGGCCTGGCAGACGGGCCAGCCCTCCCGCCTGGCGGAGTGGGCCTGGCAGGCTTCGCAGGACTCGTCGGTCTTTCGAGCCCTATCCGCGGCCTCCGACAGCGCGGCGAGCCGGGCATCCTTGGGCACCGGCGGTGCCCCGGAGGAATCGGCGCCGGGCTTCGTATCCCCTGGCATGGCGGCGGAGGCCGACCCAGCCCTTCTTCCCTGGGACGAGCCGCAGGTCTACGTGGTGCAGGCCGGTGACACCATCAGCGGCATCGCCGATCAGTTCGGCATTTCCGCCGAGACCTTGCTGTATGCCAACCCTGCTATCCGCAAGGACCCGCACAGCTTGTCCATCGGCGACACCCTGACCATTCTGCCCATCGACGGCGTGCTGCACATCGTCGAGGAAGGGGACACCCTAGAGTCCATCGCCGAGAAGTACAAGTCGAGCGTGGCCGACATCCTGGCCTATGTGCCCAACGGTCTGGCACCCGGTAGCCCGCTCGTCGCCGGCATGGAGCTCGTCGTGCCGGGTGGTGAGATGGACATCGTCATACCCAGCATGTACGAGGTCCAGGACTACACGCGGCGCTCGACGCAGGTCTGGGCGTCGGACGGCGGGCGGGGGCCCGTTGCTGGCTCCGGCAGCTTCCATATCGCCACCTATGGTCGCATCAGCCAGGGCTTCACCCGCTGGCATGCGGCGGTGGACATCGCCAACGTCACCGGAACGCCGGTGTATGCTGTGGACAGCGGCACCGTAGACGTCGCCGGCTGGATCGGCCCCCTGGGCAATGGCGTGGTCATCGACCACGGCAACGGCTTCGAGTCGCTGTACGGCCACCTGAACACCATCAATGTGGCCAGTGGTCAAACGGTACAGCGGGGGCAGATCATTGGCACCATTGGCTGCACCCGGGGACGAGGTGGCCGCTGCACCGGTCCCCATCTGCACCTAGAGATCTATCAGAACGGCGGGCGCGTGCCGCCCTGCTCGGTGGGCGCCTGCCCGTAGTCGGCGCGGGCCGCCCGGGGCGGGGACCACAGGCCGGCAGTCGACGCGGGCCGCCCCGGGCGAGGACCACAGGCCGGCAGTCGACGCGGGCCACCCGGGGCGGCGGGGCCGGCCGCTAGTCGGCGCCGGTCACCTTGCGTGGCCAGCGCCGGGGCAAGGGGCGCGAAGCGGCAAAGGGTGGCGAGGCGCGCCGCCGTCGGGAGCGATGCCATGGATTTCGAGAGTCGCCTCAACGCTGATCTGAAGGATGCGCTGCGCTCCGGAGACGAGGATCGCAAGCGCACCATTCGCCTGTTGCTCTCGGCTCTGCACAACGCCCGCATCGACGCCCGCCGCCCCCTGACGGAAGGCGAGCAGATGGCTGTCCTGCAGCGCCAGGCGCGGCAGCGTCGCGAGTCCATGGCCGAGTATGAGCGGGGCAAGCGGCCGGATCTCGTGGCCCAGGAGGCTGCCGAGCTGGCCATCATCGAGACCTACTTGCCGGCTGCTCTCTCGATGGAGGATCTCGAGGCCGCAGCCCGGGCGGTGATCGAACGGGTCGGGGCCCGTAGCCCCCAAGACATGGGCCGCGTGATGGGCCCACTGATGAAAGAGCTGGCCGGGCGGGCCGACGGTCAGACGATCAGCGCCGTCGTCCGGCGCCTGCTCGGCGGGTAGCGGTTCGGCAATCGATGCCCACGGGCCGTGGCCATGAGTCCCGTGCGACTGCACGTCCTGGTCCCAGATCCGCCGACCCCTGCCGTTCGAGCCGCAAGGAATGCGCTCCGTCTGGCCATGGCCAGGCTGGGTGTGCCCCTGGACGCCGAAGTGGCGCTGGTGGTGATGGACGACGACGGCTTGCGGGCCCTGAACCGGCAGTACCGGGGCCAGGACGAGCCGACCGACGTCCTGTCGTTCGCCTCCGACCCCGCCCTGCACATCCCGGGCGAGCCACCCGACCTGGGCGACATCATCGTCTCGCTGCCAGTGGCCAGCCGCAATGCAGCCGCTACTGGCTGGCCCTTGGAGGCCGAGTTGCGGCTGCTGGCGGTGCACGGCCTGCTGCATCTCTTGGGCCATGAGGACGAAACGGCGGCCGGAGCGGAGTGCATGCGCGAGCTAGAGGTGCAGCTGGGAGTTCGCCCGGCCGCCGACCTGGTTTGATGGTCAGGCCGAGCGACGGCTATACTGGCGCTCCTGGCGGCGAGGTCCGCACTTCCCTGCCAATCGCCAGTCACCGGGCCACGGTCAGCATGCTGCGCATCCTATCAGGTATCCAGTCCTCGGGCGAGACCCATCTCGGCAACTACTTCGGCGCCATCCGGCAGCATATCGCCTTGCAGGACCGCGGCCAGGCCATCTATTTCATGGCCGATTACCACTCCATGACCACCATCCGCGATGCCGGCGAGCGACGGAGACTGGTGCTGGAGACGGCTCTCGACTACCTGGCCCTCGGCCTGGACCCCGAGCGCACCATCCTGTATCGCCAGTCGGATGTGCCCGAGGTCTGCGAGCTGGCATGGCTGCTCACCACGGTAACTCCCATGGGCCTGCTCGAGCGGGCCCACGCGTACAAGGACAAGGTGGCCCAGGGAATCGCTCCCGATCACGGTCTGTTTGCCTACCCGGTACTGATGGCCGCCGACATCCTCCTGTACAACGCCGACCTCGTGCCGGTTGGCCAGGACCAGAAGCAACACCTGGAGATGACCCGCGACATCGCCCAGCGGTTCAACAACGTGTACGGCACGGCGGTGTTCCAGCTGCCCGAACCCTTCATCCTAGAGGAAGTGGCGGTCGTCCCGGGCACCGACGGTCGCAAGATGAGCAAGTCCTACGCCAACACCATTCGCATGTTCTGGCCAGAAGACCGCATCCGCTCGGCAGTGATGGGCATGGTGACCGATTCGGCGCCGCTGCATGCGCCCAAGGATGTCACGACGCCGTTGTTCGTCCTGTGGTCCTTGTTTGCCGAGGCCGACGAATGGAGCGCCATGCGCGAGCGGGCAATGGCCGGCGGCTTGGGCTACGGGGAAGTGAAGCGCGACCTGGTGCGCCGGATCATGGACCATTTCGCCATCGCCCGCCAGCGCCGCGCCGAGTTGGCGCAACACCCGGAGCACATCGAGGAGATTCTGGCTCGCGGCGCGGCTCGGGCGCGCGAGCTGGCCCAACCCACCCTGGCCGCGGCTCGCGAGGCCGCGGGTCTCGGCCGCGGTGCCTCGCGGAGTGACGAGCAGGCCAGAGCGGCGCGCACGGGAGAGCTTACATGAGACGCATCGTTATCCTCGGGGCGGGTGCCGCCGGCACCATCGTCGCCTACAAGCTGCGGCAGACGCTGTGCGCCAGCGAGTGCCACATTACCGTCATCGACCGCAATGAGCTGCACGACTACCAGCCCGGTTACTTGTTCGTCCCCTTCGGCATCTACCGTCCCAGTGACGTCCAGCGCCGACGCCGCGACTTCTTGCCGCGCGGCGTCGAGGTGATTATCGCTGAGGCGGAACTCATTGAGCCCGACCAGAACCGGTTGCGACTAGCGGGGGATGGGCGCGTCATCCCGTACGATTACCTGATCGTCGCCACGGGCTGTCGCCTGGAGCCGGGCGAGACGCCCGGCCTGATGGGCCCCCAGTGGTACGCCAGCATCTTCGACTTCTACACCCTCGAGGGCGCAACGGCCCTGTTCCGGAAGTTGCGCTCCTGGCCGGGCGGACGGCTGGTTCTCAGCATCGTCGAGTACCCCATCAAGTGCCCGGTGGCTCCGCTGGAGTTCCTGTTTCTGGCCGACTGGTTCTTCCACGAGCAGGGCATTCGCCAGGCCGTCGAGCTGAGCCTGGTGACCCCCCTCAGCGGAGCCTTCACCAAGCCGCGGACCAGCGAGGTATTGGGTCGTTTGTTGGAGAAGAAGGGCATCCGGGTGGAGCCGGAATTCCAGATCGAGCGCGTCGATCCTGACCGCCGCAAGCTGATCGCTTACGACGAGCGCGAGGTGGACTACGACCTGCTCGTGACGGTGCCGCTGAATACCGGTGACCCGGTCATTACGCGCTCCGGCATGGGCGACGACCTGGGCTACGTGCCCGTCGACAAGCACACCCTGCAGGCCCGTGACTGGCCGAACATCTTCGTGCTTGGCGACGCCGGGGCGACGCCGGCGTCGAAGGCCGGATCGGTCGCCCACTTTCAGGCGGACCTGTTCGTCGACAACTTCGTCCGCTTCATGGACGGCCGACCGCTGGTGCCAACGTACGACGGCCATGCCAACTGCTACATCGAATCGGGGTTCGGCAAGGGCTTTCTCATCGACTTCAACTACGATACGGAGCCCTTGCCTGGCAAGTATCCCTTCCCCGGTATTGGCCCGTTCGGCTTACTGAGCGAGTCACGGACCAACCACTGGGGTAAGATGATGTTTCGTTGGATGTACTGGCACCTGTTGCTCAAGGGAAAGCCATTGCCGGTCACCAGCCGAATGGCGATCCAAGGCAAAGTTCGCTAGTATTGCAAGCCAGGGTAAGGTTGGCTAGCATGGCGATCCAGGGCAAAGTTCTCTAGCATGGCAAGCGAGGTTAAGGTAGTCTGGCAAGGGAGGGCAAGGTTCGCTCGCATGGCAAGCCAGGGTAAGGTAGTCTGGCAAGCGAGGGCAAGGTTCGCTAGCATCGCCTCCCGCGAGCTCGCGGCGCAGAGACGGCGAGGTTGACGCCGACGACCACGGTACCGGCAGGGAAGGTTTGCGGAGGCTGTGCCAGCAGCCAGTTGCCGCCGACGAGCCCAAGGGCAACGAGGGTCGAGGGATCCGCCGGCCCATCGCCGGGCCAAGGCGGCGCGCAATCCCCTCGCCGGATGGGAAGTGGAGCGGGAACATGGAGGATCGCAGGGATCTGGAGGTCATCCGGCAACAGCTGAACACCATCGCCGAGCAACTGGCGCGATTGACCGAGGCCGCCGAGCGGCAACGAGCCTGGGACGAGCTTGCCGCCGAGCTGGCACCTTCCCTCCGCGCTGCCCACGACACAGCCCGAGAGCAGCTCGCCGAGGTCCAGCCGCATGTGAACCGCGACGAGCTGTGGCACTTGTTCCGGCACCTGGCGTGCAGCGCCGGTGACATTAGCGCCGTTCTCGAGCAACTCGAGAGCCTTCGCGACCTCTTGGCCGACGCCGCGCCGCTGACGGTCGAGGCGTCCGAGACCCTCATCGAACGCCTGGACGACCTGGAGCGACGCGGCTACTTCGCGATCGCCCGCGAACTTGGAGCCGTCCTCGATCGGTTCGTCCGGGAACTCGAGCCGTCCCTTGTCCGGCAATGGAGCGCCCAGGTGCCGGCGGTGGTGGCTACAGCCCGGGAGCTCGGCGAGATGGAGGCGGCGGGACTGGCGGCGCACACACTGGCTCGCCTGCGGGCAGCGCGCCAAACGCCCGAGGCGCCGCCTCCCTCGCTCGGGAGTTTGCTCCGCCGTTTGCGCCAGCCTGAGGTCCGTCGCGGGCTAGCGCTGGCTCTCGAGCTCGTGGCCGCTCTTGGCAGTGCAAGCCCGGCTCGAAGGGCCGATCCAGAGACGCAATCGACTCGCACGGATGAAGGAGACCCGCATGCCTATCGTGACATTGGCCGGCACGCAAGTTGAAGTCGACGACGAGGGGTACCTCGTCGACCCCCATGCCTGGACGCCCGAAATCGCCCAGGCGATCGCCCAAGAAGAGGGCATCAGCCTCACCGACCGGCACTGGACGGTGATTCAGTTCGCACGCGCTGACTTCGAGGCCACAGGCAGCTCACCGTCGCTACGGCGGATCAGCAAGCAGTCCGGCGTGGAGACGAAGGAGCTGTATGCCCTCTTTCCGAAAGGGCCAGGCAAGAAGGTGGCACGCATTGCCGGACTGCGCAAGCCGGAAGGCTGCGTCTAGGGCCGGCCGTTCGAGCATCGTACAGCCGATCCGCACCCCCTGGCGCACCGGCGCGGCTGGCGGCCGGACGGGCGCCATGCCATTGGAAGGAGTCCAAACATGACCGAGGAAGCGAACCGCAAGTTGGCGATCATCTGCTCCAAAGGATCGCTGGACATGGCCTACCCCGGCCTGGTCCTGGCCAACGCCGCCCGCATGGCCGGCATTGACGTCCTGCTCTTCTTCACCTTCTGGGGCATGGACATCATCAACAAGCACAAGTGCGCCAACCTGAAGGTGACGCCGGTTGGCAATCCCTCGATGGGCATGCCCCAGATCGTCGCCATGCTGCCCGGCGTATCGGCCCTGGCGACCAGCATGATGAAGAAGGAGATCGACAAGCTGGACGTGCCACCCGTGCCGGAGTTCCTCGAGATGATCCACGATGCCGGGGCAGAGATCTACGCTTGCAAGATGTCGGTCGACATGATGAAGCTGGGGCGCGACGACTTCGTGCCGCAGGTCGATCGCATCGTCACCGCCATGGACTTCATGGACCTGGCGGAGGGCGCCCAGATCGTCTTCATCTAGCCTGCCCTTCGGGACGCTTGGTTTCTGCCCGGCAGCAGGAGGCGGATGCCGACCGGCGGGCGCTCAGCCACCCGGCGGGGAGCCAGCGGCGGTCCCGACGGCCGGCGGCCGGTCGCACACCTGTTCGCCGTGGCCGGCAGACAGCGCCGGCGCGGCGCGCTCGCGGGTCTCCGGGGGGTGGTCGGGCAGCTCGTAGGCATCGTAGTGGCGCACGATCGGCCAGCGCCGAGCGACCCAGCCGACAGCGAGAAGACAGCCGATGCCGCCAGTGACGACGGCCAGGGGTGCACCGAGCACCTGGGCCGCCACGCCCGCTTCGACCTCGCCCAGTTGCGGACCACCCAGGAAGAAGATCTGATTGACGCTGGTCATCCGGCCGCGGAGGGCGTCCGGCGTGTTCATTTGCCGGATGGTGTTGCGGATGATGGTGCTGACCGCATCGGCACCGCCGACGACAATCAGGGCCGCCATCGCGAGGCCAAAGGATCGCACTAGGCCAAAGGCGATGGTCGCGAGGCCATAGACCAGCACGGCAGCGAGCAGCACCGGCCCCTGCCGGCGAATCGATCGCAGTTGCGCCAGTACGAGACCGGCGGCCACGGCACCGATCGCCTGGCTGGCAGACAACCAACCGTACTGCACCACCGAGACGCCGAGGATCTGCTTGGCAAAGATGGGCAACAGCGTGTTGGCCGATGAGAAGAAGGTGGCGAAGAAGTCCAGCAGCATGGTGGACAGGATGATCGGCTGGCGCCGAATGAACCCCACGCCTTCGCGCACCGCTTGCAGGCTCACCGCCGGCCTCGCCGCTCCAGGCGCTCGGGCCGCCACCGGACCCATCCACACCAGGGCACCGATGAGCGCGGCGAAGCTCGCCGCATTGGCCAAGTAGACCTGGGGTAGTCCCCAGCCGGCGATCACGAATCCAGCCAGCGCCGGCCCCAGAATGGAGCCGCACTGGAAGGCGATCGACTGCATGCTGAAGGCATTCGCCAGGTGTTCCGCCGGCACGAGATTAGGCACCAGGGACTGTCTTGCGGGAAGGTCAAAGGCCATGACGGCCGCCTGGAGACCGGTGAGCAGGTAAATGTGCCAGATGGTCACTACCCCCGTGGCGGTGAACCAGGCCAGCGCCAAGGCCAGGAGGGCCAGGATGGTCTGGGTCACATAGAGGATCCGCTGACGATTGGCGGCGTCGGCGACGGCACCGCCGGCCAGCGAGAAGAGGACGAGCGGCACAATGCGGGCCAAGCCAACACCGCCAAGAGCAATCGGTGCCGCATGCAGGAGGTTGATGTGCCAAAGGATGGACCAAAGCTGCATCTGGCTGCCGGTGACGGAGATCGTCAGGCCGAGCCACAGCAAGAGAAAGGGGCGATGGCGCAGCGCTGGAGGCACGCCAAGCACGAGGCCCAGGCGCGCGCGACCCAGGCCGGCGTGCGCTCGCCGCCGGAAGTGTGACCACATGGGGTACGAGTTGGTGAGTCTCCCTAGCGCCGGCGATAGGTGGCCATGATCTCGCCTTGGGCCAGGATGTGGCCTTGCATCGCCGCCTCCAACTCACGTCGCTCGGCTCCGGGCTCCAGATCGAGCACTTTGTCCAAGGCGTACAGTCGGAAGAAGTAACGATGCGGATTGCCACGAGGTGGACACGGCCCGCCGTAGCCGCTGTTCTTGAAGCTGTTGTGCCCCTGTAGACCAATTCCCGGTAGCTGTCGGGCGTCGGACAGGGCCTCGGCCAGTTCCGTCACCTGGGGTGGGATGTTGTACAGCAACCAGTGCACCCACGTTCCAGCCGGCGCGTCGGGGTCATCCATGATCAGCGCCAGGCTGCGGGTCTGCGCCGGCACGCCCTCCCAGGACAGCGGTGGCGAGATGTTAGCACCATCGCAAGTGTACTCCACGGGAATCGTTCCCCCAGCTTCGAAGGCCGTGCTTTTCAGGGCGAGAGTCATCGCTCCCTCCTCCTGCTCCTCGGTGCGTTGGCTAGGTCGATCAGCCGGCGTTGCTTGACAGGCACCCACAAGACTCAGGACCAGCAGCACGAGGACGGTTGTCCCGACCCTGCGGCGTCCCTCCCTGCTCGTCATTGCCATTGCCATTGCCCTCCCTGGACGATCGTCGTCGCTGGCCGCCCATCTCAACGCCGGCCGCCCCCCTTACTGTAGCGCCAAACAGCTGCACGCGCCAGCACCATCCGGCGGCAACGGCGCGGCCACTGGCGTGGTGGACCGATCGTGCTAGACTCCGCGGCATGATCGAACCGCCCGCACCGATCCGTCTCCTGGACGACCTCACCGTGTCGCGCATCGCCGCTGGCGAGGTGGTCGACCGGCCAGCCAGCGTCGTCAAGGAACTGGTGGAAAACAGCATTGACGCCCAAGCTCGGGATATCCGCGTGGAGATCCTGGCTGGTGGCCGCAGGTCCATCCGGGTGACGGATGACGGTGCGGGCATCGCCGCCGATCAAGTCGAACTGGCCTTCCACCGGCATTCGACGAGCAAACTGCGCACCGCCGATGACCTGGCTCATGTCAGGAGTCTCGGCTTCCGGGGAGAAGCCTTGGCGGCCATTGCAGCCGTCTGCGAGGTGACGATCGTTACCCGTACTGCCTGCCAGTCGGCCGGCGTACGACTGCGCCTGGAGAACGGTCGTGTCGTCGCGCGCGCCGCTGTCGGTGCGCCCGTGGGGACGGTGATGCAGGCCGAGAACCTGTTCCACGCCCTGCCAGCGCGGCTCAAGTTCCTGCGCAGCGAGACCACCGAGAGCGGGCATGTGTTGCAGGTGGTCAGTCGTTACGCCTTGGCCTACCCCGATCGTCGCTTCCGCCTGCTGCGCGACGGACGGCTCGCCTTCTCGTCTACCGGTTCGGGCGCCCTCGCGGACGTCGTCGGTGCGCTGTATGGTCCGGACGTAGCCGCCCTCATGCTCCCTCTCGACGAGGAAGCCATCGAACCCGAAGCTGCTCAGGCCGACGAGACGATTCGCATACGAGGCCTGGTTGGACCGCCGCAGGTATACCGCACCTCCCGCGCCCACATCACCATCCTGGTCAACGGTCGGTGGGTGCAGGACACCTCCCTGGCGGCAGCAGTCATCCACGCTTACCACACCCTCTTGCCCAGCGGCCGGTACCCGATCGCGGTGGTCGGCATCGAGCTGCCGCCCGACAAGGTGGATGTCAACATTCATCCGGCCAAGACCGAGATTCGGCTGCGGGAACCGCAGACGGTGTTCTCCGCCGTGGAGCGAGTCGTGGGGCGCGCC
>DAOUCP010000105.1:0-13784 GCA_034432155.1 Anaerolineae bacterium | reverse complement strand
GTGCTCCGAGTGCCACCAGCCAAGGGCGACCGCGACGAGAGCCATGGCCAGAACGGCCGACAGCGGCCACCAGGGGGCTGCCGGACGCCAGCGGCCAAGGCGCAGCAGGCGCGTCTTCGCGGCCAAGAAAGGCCGTCGGCGGTCAGAGACTTGGCGTTCGGCCAAACTTGGCTGAGCCTTGGGTGGAGCGTCCGCGCGAAGATGCAGCTCGGCCCACAATGCATCCACGGACGGAAGCGCTCCCGCTTCTTCCAGCCTGACCATCTCCGTGAGCGCGGCCACGAGCTCGGCGCAATCGGGACACTGGCGCAAGTGAAGGGGCACCTGGGCAAACACCGCCTCCGACGGCGTGCCCCGCACGCGATGGTCGACGAAGCGGTCGACGATCGCCAACAGCCCGGCGCAATCCAGTTCGCTTTCCTCCGTTCGAAGAACCCATTCCAGAAACCAACGCGCTGGCTGTCGTGGCATCTCCTTCATGACAACTGTCCTACACGCTCTATGACGGCGGCCGCACTGGGCGTCTTACGGCACATCGTGCGCACCTCCCGACTTACGTACCTTCCGACGCAAACGCTGCCAGGATCTCCTCCGTCTGCCATTCGCGACGCAGGAGCTCCCGCTTGAGCTTGCGCCGCGCATCGTGGAGGATCTTGTAGACGTTGTTGCGGTTCGTACCCAGCTGTTCGGCCACCACCTCGACGGGCACACCGTGGACGACGGTCTCCCACAGCACCGTTCGCTGGCGCTCGGTAAGCTCGTTCTGAATCACCGTCCGGAGCGTCTGCCAGACCTGCTGGCGCGTAAGCTGGACTTCGGGCGTACTCGAGGCCAGCCCCGGTGCCAGGCTTGGCTCGGCCAGCTCCTCTCCGACCAGCACGTCCAGCGAGACGTTCTCCCAGTGCTTGCGGCGCAGCTCGCCGGCGGCTAGGTTGATGGCCACACGGTAGGCCCACGTCGTGAACTTGCTGTCGCCCCGGAAACTGTCCAGGCGTTCCAAAAGCTGAATGAGCGCCTGCTGCGCCCAGTCTTCGGCGAGCTGGCGGAGTTCGCCGAAGTCGATGCCGACAAGGTCGCTGCGCTGGCGCGCCAGGTACAGCAGAATGGCGCGCAGCATGTAGCCCCGCAACTGCTCGATGGCCGCCTCGCGCCGGCGGCCGTCGTCGCGGAGCGCCGACAACCACTCTTCGTTGGACCAGCCGGCCGCCGATCGCTCAGGCTCGTCCGTCACTGTCACAAGGGCGCACCTCGCGGCGATTATAACACGCTGCCTATGGCCTTGGCTGGCGGGGTGAAAACGGAGGCCTAGGGCCGGTTGAGCTCCTCCGGCCGACCCTCGGCGGCGATCCGGACGGCAAGTGCCAGCTCCTCCTCGCGGGATAGCACGAGGCCATCGAGGCGAGCCGCCCGCACGCGCTCGAGGATGGTCCGATAGAGCGGTCCTGCCGGAATGCCCAGGGCGGCCAGGTCGGCAGCGCGGATGAGCGGTTGGATGGCCACCAGCTCGGCACCATAGCGCAACAAGTGCCGGCGCCGCAATGGCTCGGAGCTGCTCAGCCAAGCCAGCAGGATGGCCTCCGGTGCTACGGCATGAAGTGCAGCCCAGATGCCACTGGCCGATGCCTGGGCTTTCGCCAGCAAGTCGCAGCGATGCCGCACGTACAATACCGCTTCCACCAGTCGTAGCCACCGGCCGGCGACACAGAGGCGGCGTGCCGTGCGGACGGCGACGGTTGGTTCCTGCTCGAGCAACCAGAGCACCAGCCGGTGTTCGGCCGCCGGCTGGGCGGCCAGGCTTGCCCCCTGAGGCAGGCGCTGCCAGAACGCCCAAGCGGCTGGCAAGGCATCGAGCAACGCTCCCGTGCGTCTGCCCGGCAGCAACCCCGGTTCGATGGCCTCCAGTACACCGTGGGTGGCCAGCGCCTCCAGCGTCGCCTGGGGGTCGGGTTCGTTACCTAGCTGCAGCAGTTCGGCCAGCAGGCGCTGGCCGGACAGATGCCGCAACAGGCCGACGGCCTCGGGAATGAGCTCGGCCGTGCGGGGCCCCAAGGTGAAGCCCAGCCGTTGGGCAAGACGAAGGGCTCGCAGGATGCGGGTTGGGTCGTCGATAAAGCTACGCTCATGCAAGACCCGGATGCGGCGACTGTTCAGATCGGCAAGCCCGCCGAAGGTGTCCACCACCTGGCCTACCCGCTCAGGATGAAGGTCGATGGCGATGGTGTTGATGGTGAAGTCACGACGTTGCAGATCGCTGCGCAGCGAGCCAAGCTGCACTGTTGGCAATGCCGTGGGCGCAACATAGTGCTCAGAGCGGGCGGACACCAGGTCGATGGTCAGCGATGGTCGAATCCACTTGGCCGTGCCGAAGCGCCGATGAGCGCGGACCTCGCCCCCGTGACGTGCCGCGACCTGCTGGGCCAGGGCCTCGGCATCGCCCTCTACGACGATATCGATGTCCGGACCTGGTGCCACGCCGAGCAGGAGATCCCGCGGCACGCCGCCCACGAGGTAGACGGCTGTGCCCTGGTGGGCGGCGACCTCGGCGACTTGCTCGATTGCCCGAAGGGACTCGCCCGCCAGCGCCAAGCCGAGATCCACGCGCCGTGGCGAATCCACGCTGTCGCTCGCCTGCGTCTGGCTACGGTCCCAGTTGTGCTTCCCGACCGGCCCACGGCAAGTACAGGGCTGGCAGGCTGGGCATGGGTCGCGGCGGCACCTCGATCGCGCGCTCGGCCAGCACGACGGTGCCGTATGTGTCGTGCAATTCGGCCCGCACAAGGTAGCACCCGGGCTGCTGGTAGGTGTGACCCGCAGGGCTGATACCGACTTCCGCCAGCTCGGTGGGCAGGGTGCCGTCCCCAAAGTCCCAACGCTGGGCCACGAGTTGACCGCCCTCGGCGGATCGGAGGGTAGGCGTGAAGTACGACACCGCGCCGACGGGGTGCACCTGGGCTTCGATCGCTGCCTCGGGGCTGTCGAGGAGCCAGCTCGTCGCCAGCAGAATGAGCTCGCTGCGAGTGCCAAAGCCGGTATCCTCGTTGATGCCCTCCAGGCCGAAGGCGAAGTGCATGGTGCGGCCAGGCCAGGTGATCGTCGGCCGTTCCAGGGTGGGACCGTCCCGACTGGCTAGGGCAACCACGCCTCCCGCGCGGACCGTCCCCGGCAGCGCGTACTTCATGAGACCCTCGGCGCCGGGCGACGGAACCACTTCGTCCACGAACGCCTGGTTGCCGGCGCCATCGCCCAAGGCACTCAAGTCCACACTGAGGTTGGCGAAGGGTGTTCCAGGCAGGCCGGTGATCACTTGATGCGTCTGGGTAAGGACAACCCCGCCGGTCACACTGTCCTGCACGAACTGGGCGCCAATGGCGACCCCATACAGCCAGGGGCTGACGCTTGGCAGGCCGAGCACCGAGGAGAAGTCCTGGCCAAAGGCTAGCAGGCGCCCGCCGTCGTTAAGGTACTCCACCAGCCGCATCATGTCGGCGTCCGTTGGTGGGGTCGAGAAGCCCGGCGTGTCGGCGTCCGCCAGGTGGTTGTCGCCCGTCTGGTAGACGATCAGCGGATAGCGGCTGAGCGTGGCGATGTCGGGCAGCGTCGATGGGGCGAAGCCGCTCTGCGCGTCCGCATCCCAGACATCGAAGCCATACCCCTCGGCGGCCAGCGATCGGGTGTAGACACCCTGGTAGTCAACAAAAGGCTCCTCCACTCCGGCCGCTGTGAGCACCACCGGCGGCAGGCTGCTGCCATCGTTGTCGATGAGCAGAATCCGTAGACCGACCGGCGGTTCGACGATCCGCACCCAGGCAGGCAGATGCACCGTGTGGCGGGAGCCGGTCAGCGTCAGGTAGCCCTGGTTGTCGCCGCTGCCGCGGGCCAGAGCGGTCTGCCAGGAGACCACGACCGTCGCCTGCTCCCCTGGCGCCAGCCGCACGGTATTCGTATTCACGGCAAGGCCAGCCACCCGACTCGTCTCGGTGAAGCTGTCTTTCGTGTACACGCTGTCCACCACGTACGTCTCGACCTCGTCGCTCACACTGGTCAGCGTCAGGGTGATGGTCGGCGTGGCGCCGGTAATCACCCGCCCGAAGCTGAGGCTCGGCGGGTCCAGGATGATGCCCGGATCCAAAGCCCGGGCGACGTCCACTCGTCCAGCACCGATGTCCAGCGGTTGCGCCGGTAAGCCGTCGTGGCGGTAAACATCGGTGAAACGCGCGGTGCTCATCAGCGCCGACTTGATCCAATCGTTGGACCAGCTCGGATGCGCTTGGCGCACCAGGGCCGCAGCCCCCGAGACATGCGGCGCGGCCATGCTCGTACCCGATGCCTCGCCGAACCCCAGGTGAACGACTTCGCCCTCGCCGGGGCCGTAGCCTTGTGCCAGGATGTTGGTGCCCGGGGCGGCGATGTCCGGCTTCAGGCGGTTGCCGACCGCCGGGCCGCGGCTGCTGCCAGCATCTACGACGTCAGGGATGTTCCCGATCTGCATGGCCAGGTTGCGGATGGCCAGCTCGGCCGCCGGATGGTCGGCGTGCCAGGCAAGGAGCGCTTCGCCTGCCGAGTTGCCGATGAAGACGGCACTCACCGTGACCTGACTGCCGACCTCTCCCGGCGCCATGCTGACCAGATCGTCGCCGCCTGCGGCATGGTTGTAAATGATGATCCCTTCTGCCCCGGCCTCTTCGGCACGCAACGCCTTGACGCCAAACTCGCAGGCGCCGCGACGGATCAACGCCACCTTGCCGCGGAAGCTGCCCTCTGGCCAGGCTTGACAGCCCTCGGCATTGGCCGCGTCGACTGCCGCAGCCGGTAGATAGGGCAGCGGGCCGAACGATTGACCGGGTTCCAGTTGCCGGCCAAACGAGGCGCTGACATAGGCGACGCGTTGCAGCATCTCGGGGACGGGTGCCGGTGCCGTGGCCTCCACATAGCCAATCCAGAAGGCGCCGCTGGTGCTGGTGTTGGCGACGTTGATGTACTCCGCCGAGGGGTGGTCGCCGGTGCCCGGATGGGGGCCGGCATTGCCTTGCGACATGGTGACGAACAGGCCAGCCCGCCAGGCGTTCACCAGCGCCTCGTCGAGCGGATCGCCGGGCCCACCAGAGCTGAATGGGCCGGCACCCCATGAGTTGTTCACGATGTCCGCCCCGTCGCGGACGATGTCCTCCAGGGCAGCGATGCCTTCTGCCGAGAACATGGAGCCGATGCCGTTGACGCTAGGGTAGAAGACCCGATAGCTCATCAAGTAAGCGCCAGGCGCCACGCCACTCAGCGTCTCGGTGACGCCGTAGTAGCTGGCCTGCACGGGAATGCCGGCAGCCGTCGAGGCGGTGTGCAGGCCATGCGATGTGCTGTACGGGCCTGGCCATGACTCGGCGTCGGTCCGGCGCGGCGGATCCCAGTCGCGGAAGTAGGCGCGGCTGGCGATGATCTTGCCGTTCGTATTGCGGCTGTCACCCTTGGGGAAACCGGCCGGATAGCGGTATCCCCGGCCGTCGAACATCGGCGCGTCGCGGCGCAGCCCGCCATCCAGCGATGCGATCTTGATTCCCCGCCCGGCGCTGGCCTGGCCACCGATGGCCGGCACGCTCCACGCCTCCGGCGCACCGATCAACGGCAAGCTGGCATACAGCGCTGGCTCATGCGGCAGATCACGGTACACGGCCTTCACGCCGGCCAGCGCCGCGATGCGCGGCTCAACCGTCGGCAGGTTCGATGGGCTCCCGGCGTCGACCACGACGCCGTTGAACAACAGCCGGTACTGGAGCGGCTGCCGTTGGCCGCGCTCATCGACGTACGTTGCCAGGGCAGCTTCCGGTACCGCGCGGGACAGCTGCGTCAAGAAGGAAGCCTGCTCGGCGGCCAACTGCTGCTCGTACTGGACGGCCGCCGGTGCCGCCAGCGCCAGTCTGCCGCCGGGGTGCCAAAGCGCCGTCTGGCTCCTGGCGCCCGGCATTCCTCCCGGTTCACGGTCGACCGCCCACTCGACCAACGGTGGCGAGCTCAGTTCGACGATCAGGCGAGGGGACAAGCCCGTCGTGCCCCCGCGGCCCACGTCCGTCGCGACGGCCGAGCTTCCCTGGGCCGCGTGCAGCATTGGCTGTCCGAACGCCACCAGCAAGAGCCCAGCTGTGCTTATGAGGATCCTTGCCTTGACCATTCTCCCCTCCTCTATTGCCGCTCCGGGCAACCGGCAAGGCTGCCGCCAGCCGCCCCGAGGCCGCAGTATACCGCCTGCCCTCAGGGGGTCAAGACGCCGGCCTGGCGCAGTGTGGTGCGCGCCGTGGCCGCCATGGCTCGGGCGCGCTGAGGCGCGTCGCCGACGTAGGCCTCGGGATGCGCCAGCAAGGCCTCGATGGTGCTTGCCGGCAGGTAGCGGCGGATGAGCTCGTCCTCGGAGACCAGAGCCACCAATGGGTTGGGCAGACCCTCGCTCACTGCCTGCCAGGCGGCCATGCTGTGCTGGCGCAGCCGCTCGTGAAGTTCCTGGCGGTCGCCACCGGCGGCGGCGCCGAGAACCAGGAGCCGTTCGACCGCGGCAAACGGTCCATAGCGCTCGATGGTGCGGCCGATGGCGGCACCATCGATGACCAGGTGCGCAGCCAGCCGGCGCGTCCGCTGCAAGATCTCGTCGCTGGCCAGGAAGGCCTCGGGAAGGAGCGTTCGCCGGTTGGCAGAGTCATCGAGGGTGCGCTCCAAGAGCGAGTTGGCCTCATTCTGCCAGGCCACGGCCGGCAGCATGGCGACAAGACGCGCGAGCGAGCAAACATTCTCGGCCGAGATCGGGTTGCGCTTCCACGGCATAGCGGTGGATCCTACTTGATCCCGAGCGAACGGCTCCGACCACTCGCCGAACGGCGGGCTCTGCAGGAGGCGGAGGTTGAAGGCGAAGCGGGCGGCCGTGGCGGCGCTGCCGGCCAGCACCGTCAGGACCAACCAGTCGGTCTTGCGAGGATAGACCTGGGTGGTCACGGTGGCGGCGCGCAACCCCAGGCGGCGCATGGCGTCGGCCTCTAGCTCGGCCGGGGTGAGCCCCCGGTCCTCCACCAGCGCTGCATAGCTGGCGGAGGTGCCGACGGCGCCCTTGAAGCCCTTGCCGGTCAGGCGATGGCTCACGAAATCCAAGAGCTCAAGATCGTGGAGGAAATCCTGGAGCGAGCTCGCCAGGCGATAGCCGACGGTGGTCGGCGCGGCGGGCTGCAGGTGGGTCCATCCCAGCGTCACCAAGTCCGCTGTCTCATCGACTCGATCGGCAAGGGCCGCTATGGTGCCGGTCAGGGGCTCGCGCAGTAACTGCAGGCCGTGACGCAAGCGCAGGGCGTCCACGTTGTCGGTGATGTCGGCACTGGTGGCGCCCAGATGCAGGATGGCGCCACCGCGCGGCGCTTGCTCGGCCCAGGCACGCAGCTCGGCCATGACGTCATGGTGGGTGACGGCTTCGATCTCGCCAGCGCGGTCGATGTCGATGGCCTCCGCCGTGCGGCGCAGTTCGGCCAGCTGATCGTCGGCCACAATGCCTGCGGCATGCTGGGCTTCGGCCAGCGCCAGCCACACGCGGCGCATGAGGCGACGGCGGTGTGCCTCGCTCCATAGCCGCCGCATGGCCGGCGAGCCGTAGCGCCAACTGAACGCGCTCTGGTAAGTCTCGTGGTAGTCGCTCATCTGTCCTCTCCGATCACCGCCAGCGCCTTGGCCAGCACGCGGCCGCCAATCGGTGCCGCCACCGCGGCACCCTCCCCGCCATGGGGCAAGAGCACCGCTGCCGCCACTTGCGGTGCGTCGGCTGGCGCGAAGCCGATGAACCAGGCGTGGGGCTGACCCACTCCCGCCTCGGCGGTGCCTGTCTTGCCCGCCACCGGCAGGCCAGCTGCCTGGGAAGCGCTGCGAGCCCAGCCCAAGTGCGCCGACTGGGCCATGATCCGCCGCATGGTGGCCGCGGTGGTGGCGGTCATGGGATGCCGCCACGTGCCGCGCTCGTCGGCCACGGCACGGTACGGCACCCCGGGCACGTCAGCCAGCAGGTACGGTGCCGGCATGCGCCCATCGCCGGCCACCGCGAGGGCAATGAGCGCCATATGCAGCGGCGTCACCAAGACTTCGCCCTGCCCAAAGCCGGCGCTCGCCAGCTCTGGGAGTCCTGTGGGATCGTCCATTCCCAAGTCACTGGCCGCCACCGGCAGCGGAAAAGGCGGCGCATCACCGACGCCGAAGGACTCGGCCAGAAGCCGGTAGCGCTCCACTCCCAATGCCACCGCCAGACGGGCGAAGGTGACGTTGCAGCTCCACCCGTAGGCCTCGGCAATGGTGAACTCGGTGACGCCTTCCGGGTTGTTGTTGCAACGGACCGGGTAGCCGTCGAAGTACTCCACGGCATCCCCGTCGTGCACCACGGCCTCGGGCTGCACCAGGCCGGCGCCCAACGCGCCGGCGAGGGTCACCGTTTTCCAAGTCGATCCCGGTGGATAGAGACCCTGCGTGGCGCGATCGAAGAGCAGGGCGCGCGGATCGTCGCCGATCCCCTCACCGGCGTCCAGGCTGGCGGGATCGAACGTCGGCTGACTGACCAGGGCAAGCACCTCCCCCGACGGCACTGCCAGCACCACCACCGCTCCCTCACGGCCGCGCAGTTCCTCGGCAGCGCTCGTCTGAAGTTCGGCGTCCAGGGTCAAGACCACGTCGCGGCCCACCTGCGGCCGATGAAGCACCTGACTCGCAATCAGCTGGCGCAGCGAGAGACCCAGGTCGCCACGCAGGGCCAGGTCGTACGCGGCCTCCGCGCCGCCGGCGCCGTACGTGGCTCGGCGGCTGCTGCCGGCGCCGTATCGCCACGACTGGTAGCCGGTGACCGGTGCCGCCGCCGGGAAGGGGTACACGCGTGTCGGCCGGCCCTCTTCGTCGAACACCGTCTGCGCCAGCACACGGCCCCGGCGATCGAGGATCGCGCCGCGGCGGATGCGTCGATCGAAGGCCACACGCCGCCCGTTGTCGGGGCGAGCCGTGAGCTCTGGCGCGCGCACGTATCCCCAGTAGAAGGTCGCTGCCAGCAGGGCGGCGAAGGCGAGGAGACAGAGACTTGCCAGACGCGGCAGGCCGCGATCCAGGGCCTCGGTCACGGCTCCCTCCCACGCCAGGACGGCCGCCGCACCGCGGAACGGGCGTTCATAGCGACTGACCGCTCAACCGCATGAGCAAGCCGACGGTGACGCAACACACCAACAACGAAGTTCCACCGTGGGCCAGAAACGGCAGGGTGATGCCGGTCAGAGGGATGAGCCGAACGATGCCGCCGACGATCACGAACACCTGAATGGCCAGCGATAGTGACAGGCCTGCCGCCAGTAAGCGATGAAAGGGTGAGCTCAAGGCGGCGGCGATCCGCAGCCCACGCAGGGCGAGGAGCGCGAAGAGGGCCAGAATGGCAGCCGATCCGCCCAGACCCAGCTCCTCCACCAGCGCCGCATAGACGAAGTCGGTGTGCACCGCCGGGATGTCGGTGGCCGACCCCTGGGCCAGGCCGGTGCCCAGGATGCCACCGCCGGCCATGGCCATCGCCGCTTGCAGGAGCTGGTAGCCTGCGCCTTGGGGATCGGCCCAGGGGTTTCGCCAGATGGCGATGCGGGTGGCCAGGATGGCGATGCGATCGTGAACCACGTAGGCGACCGTCAGGAAGGCGAGGAGAGCACCGACGACGGTGCCGAGGCGACCACTGGCCAGGTAGAGCATGCCCAGGGCGATCGCGAACAGCAGCAGAGCGGCGCCCAAGTCCCGCTGCGCGATCAAGAGGCCCAGGGCGATGCCCAACATGGCCAGCATGGGCGCGAGATACGGCAAGGGTGGCAGCCGCAGTCCGGCCCAGCGTATGGAGGCCTCGCTGAGCAACTCCCCGTGCTCCGTCAGGTAGCCGGCCAGGAACAGGACCAACAACAGCTTGAGTACCTCCGCCGGCTGGAAGCCGACGCTTGCGCTGCCCAGCCACAGCCGGGGGCCGCCCGGTGTGGCGCTCCGTCCGGCCACCAGCGTCAAGCCCACGAGCAGACTGCCGATGGCGGCCCAGCTGTAGCGATAGCGCTCGAGTACGAGGAGCGCATGGTCGGGGAGCTGGCTCACGACCAGGAGCATCCCGCCGCCGAGGACGATCCAGGCGAATTGGCGAGGCGCGAGGGCCGGTGCCAGGCGATAGGAGAGGGCAAGACCGAGGCCCAGGAGGGCGATGGCCATCGGCAGCAACGTCTCGTCTTCGCCTCGGCCACGGAGCACGAGACCGGCATGGACGAGGAGTCCGATGCCGATGACGGTTGCCGGTGGTAGCAGGTCCCAGGGCCTGAGGTGCCCTTGCCGCGCCAGCACTACCGGCGCGTACGCGGCGATCGCGATCCCTGCCGCCAAGAACCAGAGCAGTAACTCGAGCCACCGCGGTCGGGGTCGCAGCCAGCCTGCCCGCTCCCAGGACCGTCTCATGGCCGCCGACGTATCCGATGGGTGGCGACGGCTACCGCTGCGTCCAGGTCATGCATCGTCAGCGCCCGCCACCCGGAAACGCACCGCACCGAGCTGCAGCACGTCTCCGGATCGGATGAGCATGGGCGTCGTCGGCCGCAAGCGATGGGCGTTGAGGAGGGTTCCGTTGGTACTGCCCAGATCCTCCACCCACCAAGCTCGGTTGCGCCGGCTGACCACTGCGTGCCGGCCCGAAACGGTCGGGTCCGAAAGCACGATCTCGTTGTCCAGGTCGCGGCCGATGGCGGTCACCGGCGCCAGCAGCAGGGCGCTACCGGCTGCTCGGTCGCTGGCCCCCGGATCGATTACCACCAAGCGCGCGGTGACTGCTGCGCTGGCTCCCGCAGCGCCTCGGTGCGCGGCATGGCGCACGTCGTGCCAGGCAGTGAGGGTCACCGCGCCGAGGAAGGTGTAGAGCAGCACCAATAGCGTGACCCGAGCCAGGAGAAGCTGCGCTTCCAAGGCTGTCACCGACTCTCCTCCTCTGCCGGCTCGTCGAGCAACATGGTCACCGAACCTACGCGGATGGAATCCCCGCGGCGCACGTACTTGCTCGTCACGCGGCCATTGTTGACGTACGAACCGTTGCTGCTGCCCAAGTCCTCCAATAGCCAGCCCGTACCGTGGGCACAGATGCGTGCATGATGCCGCGAAACGGACGGATGATCGATGACCACGTCGTTGTCCAGGGCGCGACCGATGGCCATGGGGCGGTGGCCGCGAAGCACAAAGCGCCGCTGGCCAACGAGAAGCGCCAGCGGCGCGGGGCCAGGCATCTCCGTCCTGTCCACCGCCATGGGCTGCGTCAGCTGCGGCTGCGCCGGCTCAGCCGGACCGGCCTCCACAAGGTCGGCCTCGATCCGCAAGCGGCCCGTCTTCAGGGACGGATCGGCGAGCAGCTCGACGTGTGCCCGGCCGACCATCCGAACCTGGTTCTCCCGCGCCCGCTCCTGCACGTAGGCGGCCAGTTCTTCCTGCAGCTTGCCGCGGAAACCGGCGAAGCGTTCCAGGGTGCGGGGAGCCACGTACACCCGGTAGACATTGGGCACGTAACGGCGGCCAGCGGCGATGGTGCGATGGTCGACCATGTAGTCGGCCAGGCGATGGGCGATCTCGACCGGCTCCAGTTTGGCTCCCAGAAGCCCGCCGAGGCCGTCCTCCAGCAGTCGCGTCAGCGTCGCCTCCAGACGTGCCAGGATGCTCATCGAGGGCCATTATACGACGGCAGCGCGCGTCGCGTCCGCCTGCCATTCGGGGTCTGCGGCAGCTTCTCGCGCCTGGTGGCGGGAGCCGGGCAGCCGCCGAGCATGAGCCGCCAGACCGCCCTCGCTAGCCATGGCAGACCGGATCGGGGTATGCTATGACCCTGGAGGGCGTTCGGTTCTCCAGGCGCAATGATGCACGGTGAGGATGTGACGGCTTCTGGCAATGCGACGGGATCGCCCGCTGCGCCACCGCCAGCGGACGAGTGTTGTGACCAGGCAAAGGGCCCGGTCGAAGCCATCCTCGGCTCGTCGGCCGCGACGAGTCTGGAGGCTGCGCCGGCTAGCCCGTCGCCCGGCGCCCCCCTTGGCCGCCACTGGACGGTCGGGCTTATGCTGCGGGACCTGGTGGAGACCGTTCTCTTGGCACTGCTCGTCTTCGCCGGGCTCCGGGTCGCGGTGCAGAACACTGTCGTCCAGGGCGATAGCATGCTGCCCAACTTCACCGATGGTCAGCGGCTGCTCGTGAACCGGTTGGCCTTCCGCTGGCGCTCCCCCGAGCGTGGGGACGTCATTGTGTTCCACGCTCCCGACGGTCACCGTCGTGATTTCATCAAGCGCGTCGTGGCACTGCCCGGCGAGTGGGTGGAAATCCGGGATGGCACCCTGTATATCGATGGCCGGCCGATCGCCGAACCGTGGCAGCCGATCCCTGATCATACCGCCTTCCCTGCATACCAGGTACCGCCCGGTCACGTGTTCGTGTTGGGCGACAATCGTCCCAACAGCAACGACTCGCGGACGTGGGGTGGTGGCTTGCCGATCAGCGGCATTGTGGGTGAGGCCTGGCTGTCCATCTGGCCACCGGAACGCTGGGGCCTGGTGCCCAAGGCCACCAAGGGCACGGCAACCGCATCCGACGGGAGCTAGTGGCTTGGCAGTGCCGCGGCGGCTCGCCAGGGCGGGAGCAGGGCGCTTCGTTTGACCCACAGCGCAGGCCACTGCGCGTCGGGCCGCCGAAGCTGCTGGCGCTGAGGATCACCGGAGAGGACGGGAGGGATGGCACGGGAGGTGGATTACCGATTGCGGAGCGCTGCCGGGCGCAGCCTGCGGGAGAGGGTCGTGGTGACCGGCATGGGCGTTGTCACGGCTGTCGGCCAGACGGTGCCTGAGTTCTGGGAAAGCATCAAGGCCGGTCGGAGCGGCATTCGGCGCATCGAAGGTTTTGATGTGTCTCAGTATCCGACGCAGATCGCCGGTATCGTCCCCGACTTCCGGCTGACCGATGTCGTCGACCGGAAGGAGGCGCGACACATGGCGCGCTTCAGCCAGATGGCGGTCGTTGCCGCTGGCGAAGCGCTCAGCGACGCTGGCCTGGGGCATCGCTTGGACAGCGACCAGGCTGGCGTCTACCTGGGCTGCGCCATCGGCGGTCTCGATGAGACCCAAGCAGCGGTCGACATTATGCGCGCCCGCGGCGGCATGCGCATCTCCCCCTTCTATATCGTCATGACGACCGCCAACATGGCTGGCTACCACGTCGCGGCCACCTTCGGCGCCCGGGGATACAACAACACCTGCGTCACCGCCTGTGCCGCGGGGACGCAGGCAGTGGGCGAAGCCAGCGAGGTCATCCGCCGTGGCGCCAGTGAGCTCGTTCTGGCCGGCGGTACCGAGGCGGGCATGTGCGAGCTTGGACTGGCGGCCTTCACCGTGGGCCGGGCCTTCTCGCGGCGCAACGACGAACCGGAGAAGGCAAGCCGACCGTTCGATCGCGACCGCGACGGCTTCGTGGGTTCCGAGGGTGCGGGAGTGCTGGTGCTAGAGCGGCTCGATCGAGCCCTGGAGCGGGGGGCTCGGATCTACGCTGAGATCCTGGGCTACGGCGCCTCCAACGATGCCTATCACCTGATCGCGCCGGACCCCACGGGTGCAGGCGCGATGCGCGCCATGGCGGCGGCGCTGCACTCGGCGGCGGTGCCTCCCGAGGCCATCGATTACATCAATGCGCACGCGACTGGCACACCGCTGGGCGATGTGGCCGAGACAGTGGCCATCAAGACGCTTTTCGGCAAACTGGCATAC
>DAOUCP010000104.1:0-19582 GCA_034432155.1 Anaerolineae bacterium | reverse complement strand
CCGCGACAGCCACGGCGCCCGGCACCGTCGCTCCCGGAGCGCCGCCGACGGCCACGAGTGAGGTGCCAGGGACGGTCACGCGGCCGGCTGCAGGGGCGAGGCTCTTCCTGCCGCGCGTGACCAAGGCGTAGTGCCACCGAGTCGCAGGTCGCCTCTGCTTCCGAAGGCGGCCCGGCCATGCTATGCTAGCACTCGTCGGACGCGGCCGAGGGCCCCTCGGCCGCACCGGCGTCCGCCCCGTCGAGCGCGCACGCCATGACGATGGCCTCCCGCGCCGATGGGAGCGCAGGCCGACCTGGCTGGCCAACCTTGACGATGCCCTCGGTGAGTCTCGACGTTTCGCCCCCTGGTGCCGGCGCCGGTCGTTTCGGCTGGCGCGCCGTGCCCCGCAACGTCTGGGCCTTGTCGCTGGCCAGCTACCTGCGCGATGTGTCGAGCGAGATGCTCGTGCATCTGACGCCTCTGTTCCTGGCCAACGTGCTTGGCGCGCGGCTGTCCATCGTCGGCTTGGTCGAGGGCATCGCCGAGACGACCGCCAGTCTGACGAAGATCGTTGCCGGCTGGTGGTCGGACCGCTCTGGGCAGCGCAAGCCGCTCACGACCGGAGGCTATGCCCTAGCGGCGTTCGCGGTTCCGTTGCTCGGTGTGGCAACGCACTGGGGGCACGTGTTCGTCGCCCGCTTCCTGGATCGGCTCGGGAAAGGCATTCGCACCGCGCCACGCGATGCGCTCCTGGCCGACAGCCTGGCAGCGGAGAACCGTGGCGCAGGCTTCGGCCTCCATCGCGCGGCTGACACGGCCGGGGCGTTTACGGGTCTCCTCGTGGCCATGGTTCTGGTGTGGCGCGCCCAGCAGGGCGCCGTGGCCCTGGCGGGCTCGACGTTCCGTACGGTCGTGGCGTGGGCCGTCGTGCCAGCCGTGCTGGCGCCGCTGGTTCTGTGGTTCGGTGTCCGGGAGCGGACCCAAACCGCCGGGCAGCGAGCTGCGGCGCGTCTGGGCGGCGCCCCGCTCGACGTCCGCTTTCGACGGCTGCTCCTGGTGGTGATCGTCTTCACCCTCGGCAATTCGAGCGACAGCTTCCTCGTGTTGCGGGCGCAAGCAGGCGGCGCCACCGTCCTTGGGGTGCTGGCGATGCTTGCCACCTTCAACCTGGTGTACAGCCTGGTTGCTGCGCCGCTGGGAGCGCTCTCCGACCGTATGGATCGTCGTCGGCTGATTGCCAGCGGCTGGCTGCTGTATGCCGCCGTCTACCTTGGCTTTGGGCTGGCCAAGGCGCCCTGGGCATTCTGGCTCCTGTGGCCAGCCTACGGCGTCTACTATGGGCTCACGGAAGGCGTGGCCAAGGCCCTGGTGGCCGACGTCGTCGAGCCGGCGGCGCGCGGAACGGCCTACGGGCTGTACAACGCCGCAGTTGGCTTGACGCTCTTGCCGGCGAGCCTGATCGCTGGCGTGCTGTGGCAAGGGGTCGGCGCTTGGGCTGGCCTCGGGCCGGCCGCGCCGTTTCTCTTCGGCTCCGGCTTGGCCGTCGTGGCCGCGATCCTTCTCGCCCGTTGGGTATGAGGCGGGGGTGCCGCGCGTAACTCGTCCTGACGGCCCGCGCGTCCGTGGATCGTCGACTTGCGACGCCCAGCCCGTCGATCCGTGGCGCGACACCGGAACTGCCGTCGTGCAGAGGGTCGATCCGCGGCGCGGCATTTGGGCTTCCGTGGCCCAGACCGTTGATCCGGGACGTGGCGCCTCGGCCGTCAGTTGCCCAGGCTGTCGATCACCTGGCCGAACGCCGGATCACGAGCGCGCAGCATTGCCGACAGGTGCGTCCAGACGTCGGCTGGGATCAGCGCATCGGTCCGAAAGCGCGAGCGCAAGGACGGCCACTTGTCGGAAAGGAATGGATCGGCCTTCATCTCGCGGAAGGTCAGAGGCCGGGCCAGGGTGTGGCGAGTGACCCAGCTGCAGACCCACGTGCCATCCAGGCTGTCATCGACGACCACAGTGTCGGGCGGAAAGCCAAGTGGCTCAAGGACGGCTCGGACGAAGTCGTGCCACAAGCCTTCGATGTCGGCCTGCTCGCTCTTGGGGTCCAGGGCCGTGAGGAACGCTTGGAAGCGGGCCGCGATGTCCGGATCGTTGGCGACGCCGGCACTGGCCAGCACCGTGAACTCGCTCGAGCCGAGCTCGTCGTCGGCCATTTGGACTTCCACGAACCCGGCGTCGCTGGTGATCTCGAGCAGCTCGACCAGGGCCGCGGTTGGGGAACGCCGGTAGAGGAGGACAAGATCGCCTTCTGACGTGTCTTTGTCGCAGTTGGACCAAAACTCCTCGCCGGATTCCGCGTCGGCACGTACGTCTTCGAGCTGTCGCCGATCACCGCCTGCCTCATCATCCTCGACCCACAGCCAGTGAGCCTTCGGTCGGTCGCGCGCCGCTTCCATATCGACTGTCTCGTCTTCCGGCGGTGGCCGATCGTTATCTGGCTCATCGTGCTCGATCCGTTGCCGGTCAGCCTTCGGTCGGTGCGGCGCCGATTTCATATCTCCCTCCTTTGTCGAGGCCTCATCCGGGCCCCGCCAGCTACCGCGGCCGCGACTCGACCGCGCTGCCAAGAGTGTATACCGCGAGGATCGCGCTGCCTAGAAGCCTGTCGGGGATCGGTGTGTGGACCGCCCTGACCTGGCTTGTGGCCATCGGCCCTCGTCCTCGGCCCCGATTCGATCGGCGCCGGAGTTGCCAATGGCCCCGACGGCACATCAGCGCCGCGTTCGGCGCCCGCACGGCACGAGCTGCGCCTTGTCGTTGGCGTCTTGGGTCCGACCGGTCGCCACCATGATCTGGGCCGTCTCGTCCACCAGCGCCTGCGCGTTTTGGCCGTGCTCGATGACGGATTCCCGGAACGACTTGGTCAGGCCGCACGGGTTAGCCCGAGGCCCCTCCAACCTCCCAGCTTTCCTCGACAGGCTGCTCGATACCAGCTAGTGACAGGACCCGTGATCTCTGGTATCATCAGTGTATGAACCCTCTCTTACCAACGGGAGGCAGAAATGTCCCGCATCTGTTTCGCTCCGCGAAGGTTCCGTTCAGACAGAGAATGAAAGGGAGAGAGAGAAAGTAGCTCTCCCTCCGGCTCTCCCATGTACCGCCGGCCACGCGGCTTCTTGGTCGCCGTCTGCGACGGCTACGAGTGCATCGGTGCCTCCGGAACGCACTTCTGGAGCTTCAAGTTGTTGATGGATGTCACGTACCGGCACCCGAAGAGCATGAACCTCGTCAACGTGAGCTACGGCACCACCCTGGTATCGGCCGGGAATGGCAGCCACTTCACCGGCCAAGAGTACGTCGAGTGTGGGTGTATGGGGGGACGGTGGTGGTGAAGAGTATTCGATCTCGAGCTGCGGTACTTCATGTTGGTGTATCGAAGCTCATAAAGAGTGACTTCGTGCTCGGCGACACGAGTAGCTTCTGCTGGATTTCGCGAAAAGGAGGGCGAAATGAAGTGCCGTTGGATCGTTGCTGTATTCATGGTCGTTGCGCTACTCGTGACAATGGCTGTTGGCTACATGGGGCAGGAGTCTCGTGCGGAGGTGGAGCCAACGCCGACGTGGTACGTTCCTACGCTGCCGGCAAGGATGCAGCGGCACGAGTTCATCGGATGGACCGGCCAGGCTGTCGCTGAGCGGTTGGCGGAAGACCTTGTTGCCGCGGGTGAAGCGAGCGGGCAGGTAGACGTGGTTGCTGCCGTGGATATATATGCCGAGGAGCAAGGTGGCCTTGGAATAGACCCTGGGCTGGTGGCGCATGGATCCGAGCCCGACGTTGCGATGGTGCTGAGTGGCACGTTCCGCGTGTGGTTTCCGCATGAGGGAGAGGTAGAAGCGCCCTACTATCTACTGGTGGCGGATCGCGAAACTGGCTCGGGATACAGAATGACTCTGTCGGAGGACCTGCGTGGTCTGCTGGCGAAGCTGCCTCGGAGCAATCGCTAGCTCAACGGTGTGCGGGCCAGAGCCAGGTGTTGGAGACAACGCCCAAGACCAAACGATCGGGCGCGCCGCGCTCACCATCGCCGGCTCGCTGGCAAGGCTTCCAACAGCCAGCGGCTCGCTGCGACGGCGTAGTGCGTCGCTTCGAAGGTGGCGATACCGAGAAACGGGGAGCGTCGGAAGCCGCCATTGGCATTGCGCAAGCGCGCGATTGCGGCGAGGGTTTGAACCGGATACCGCGGCTCGGCCTGTGCCAGAGCCAGGCAGCGGCAGCCGAAGTACGTGTTATCGATGACTCGGTACCCGTCGCGGCTGTCCGGAGACCAGCGAAAGCCACCGGCCGGATCCTCACAGGCGCGCACGTATGCCACCGCAGCCGGCAGAGCAGGGCCGGCATGATGGCCGGCCGCTAGTATCGCGAGTGCGTGAGACGTGGCTCCGAGGCGCGAGTAGCCACGACGGCCGAAGCTGCCGTCGCGATGCTGCAAGGCGGCTACCGTCTCGCAGGTCTGGGACAGATCGACGGGGTGTTCGATGGCCTGCAGGACCTCGAGCGCCAGTGCCGTCTGCTCCAGCTCCGAGGACGTCTCACTGTCGGCTTGCAGGCTGCCAAACATGCCGTTCTCGCGCTGCCGAGACGTGAGGTAGGCAGCGACGTCCAAAAGCGGCCGACTCCCCAGTGCCTGCAGCCCGAAGGTGACGAAGAAAGCCACGGGGATCGAATCAAAGCTGCCGTCGCGCTTTTGCAGCCGCTGCAGAAACCGCACGGTGTCGCTCGGTCGCGGCGGCTCCACTCCGAGCGAGCGTAGGATCTGGAGGGCATAGTACGTGTCGGCGGCTGACGACTCGGCGCCTTGGGCAAAGGAGTAGCCACCGTCGGCGTTCTGACGCTCGATGACATACTGGCCGGTCAGCCGCCACGCCCCATCCGTCGAAGACCGCGGCGCGCTCATCGGCAGGGGCTCACCTAGCTTCTGCACGGCCGGCTCCTGCCTTGCCTGCCCCACGGCGGGCGCTTGCCACTGCCTTGTCCTGCCCGGTGCTGGCGCTCTCCGCGCGTCTGTCGCCCCGCGTGCCTGGGGTCTTCGCTGCCCTGCCCTCGCCGGCGCTGGCGCTCTCCCCTGCCTTGCCTTGCCCGGCGCTGGCGCTCTTCCCTGCGTCCTCCGGAACGAACGACGCTCGGCCGACCTGGATCCGCCGCAAGGCAACGAACAACCGCACAAACTGGGCCGCCGAAAGCAGCGGAAAGACGACGCGCTCGCGCACGATGGCATCCTCCCGCAGCCACTCGAAGGCCACCGAGCTCTCGAAGACCGAGTAGATCAGGCGGACTGCTCCCATGCTGCCCGCGCGCCAGTAGCGAGGCATGCGGGTTTCTGGATCGGCCGGCACCGCCAACAACCGGTCGGTACTGGCCAGCCAGGCCACCGGTTGCCCGTCGGTGGCAAACCATCCAGGAATCACCGCCTTGGCGACCAAGTGCTCGCCTGCCGTCAGGAGCGTCGGGACGAACTCGCGCCAGCGTTCCACGGCGTGCCGGGAGACCCGATCGTCGGTTTCGACCAACTGCCACCAGTCCGTCTCGTCTTCCGGCGGGCTGGCGAGGCGCAGGAGGGCGCCACGGGGGCTCGGGTTGAGGAACAGCCGCGCGGTGGCAACGATCTCAGCCACCAGTCCGGCGCTGGCGGTCGGAAAGGCTACCGCAAGCGACCACCGGCCACCTCTGGCAGCCTGGGACTCGATCTCGAGGAGCACAGCGCCAGGGCGCGGCGTCGCCGACACGCCAACCAGCCGTTCGACGGGCACGGAGTGGGCAACATAGCCGTAGGCTTCTACGTCGAGTGGCGAGCCAGGCAGGTCCACGAGCCAGAGGACCTGCTGGTCGGTAATCACCAGGACGCCCTCCTCGGCGCGCTGCCGTCGGCCGAACAGGCGCCGACCGTCCCCCGTGCCTCGCGGCCGCGGGGCGAAGGCCAGGATGCGCTCTTCGGGGACGAGCAGCCGAGCCACGTACTGCTGGAATCGGTAAGGGATCCGATAGAGCAGCACCTCGCCTTCGGTGTGGCCTGCGCTGTCGGCAGCGGCATCGATGCCGCTGGCCCGCCACGCCGGCGGTCGACCACGGGTGGCGTGGTACTCCGCCTTGGCCAGGCGCGCCGCGCGGCGAGCTTCTTGCACGGCCAGCGCCGCCTCCGCTGGCCCAGCCCAGGAAGGGCCATCGGCAGCATGGGCCTCGTGGGTTTGCGAGAGCGCCTCGATCTCGGCCCTTTCCTCCCCGCCCAGTTGTTCCCAAGACAGCAGTCCGGCTCGCCTCGGGTCGTCGGCCAGGACCGCGACCAGCTGTCGATCGCTGCCGACGGTCAGCAGGCCCAAAAGCCGGACGCGAGCCAGGCTGCCAGGCGAACAGGGGAGGTCGTTGATCACGATGACACCGAGCGGCCGGCCATCGGGAGTCAAGGTGGCCGGAACGACCGCCCAGTCCGCCGGGTAAGTGCCCTGAGCACGCAACGTCCGGCGCAGGCGGACGCTCGGCACATCGGGATCGCACACGTACTCGTGGCTGTCACCGGCTGGCAGCTCGATGCGAACGTCGATGACAGTGGTCGGTTGTTCCATGGCGTGTCCGTCGTAACGGTCCGCGGGCGAGGCCGCTCCCCTCCGCCGGTCACCCTCCACCCGAGGGTCAACAAAGAAGGCCTCTGCCAGCATACCCTGGTAGAGGCCATCAGCTTTGTCGAGCAGATCCAGACCGAGATCGGTCTGCCGCGAGCCTCATCGCGGACGCACAGATTCTAGCACGGCCAGCAGGGCAGGGCGGAATCCGATTGGCGCCAATGTGGCGTCAACCCTCTTGTGCTAGCCATCGAGTGGTCGTATGCTCTGGGCGTGTCGACACAGCCAACCGACTGCAGCGTCCATCCGCATGTCGCCACAAGGAACACGCGCAATGAAAGGGATCACTGCGGTCTTGGCCGGGGTGGCGTTGGCGGTCATGACAGCCGCCGGCGGCACTTCTAGGGCACATGCCCAGGAGCAATGGGGGGCACCGTACTGCGGCGACCAGCCGCGCATCAGCAGCATCTTCGATCACGAGTTCCCGACGTTTGGGGCCAATCGGATCGTTCGATTGTACACGGGTACAGACAAAGCCAACTGCCGAGATCCGAAAGGCATCACCTTCAACGCCTCGGACGGCCACGAGGGGTGGGACTACACCCGAGCGGCACGCTGGCAGGGCTGTGGCACGGGCGAGCGACCTGGCCTGGCCATGGACCTGGTGTACGCCGTGCGGGCCGGGACGGTCCATCGCTCGCGGTGGGACGAAGCGCAACACGACGGTCGTGCCGCGCACTACGGGCTGTACTTGGACATCGCCCACGGCGGCGAGGGGCCGACGCGCAGTCTGTACGGGCACCTGGCGGCCGTTTTCGTAGAGGAGGGGCAGTCGGTGCAAAAGGGACAGCTCATCGGAGCCCTGGGTACGACAGGCAACAGCACGGGGCCCCACCTCCATTTCCACGCCGCGCGGGGCAACGACGCCACCGCCACGGGCATGACCTTTGACGTCTACGGCTGGTGCAAGGACTGGGCTTCGTGGAACTGCCCGTATCCCGGCTTCCCCGATCCGCACCGAGGCGACGGCTGGAGCAAGCGCGTCATGCGACCTGGCCTCACGGGGCCCAGCTGTCCCGGCGGCTGCGGCACCTGGGAAGTCGACGATGCCTCGCCCGACGTCTCGTTCCGATGCCGGTCGAGCGCCAGTTGCCCGCACTGGTATACGAGCCACAGCGGGCTGCGCGGTGGCCATCACTTCACCTATCAGAACGGCCGGTCCAAGGACTACTATGCGACCTACCTGTGTCGCGCCTGTCCCCCCGGCACCTATCTGGTGGAGGCGTACGTACCCTCCGGAGCGACGGCGCACATTGCGCGCTACGAGATCGCCGGTAGGGTCACCGTCATGGATCAGCATGCCGAAAGCACGTGGCATCCGCTCGGCGTGTTCCACTTTTCGGGAACGCCGACGGTGGAGGTGAACGACCGAACGGACCGCTACGACTGGGGATTCGAGCCCAGCGCGCACCACCGGATCGGCGCCGACACGCTGCGCTTCACTCGCATCTGTTGGAACGTACCCCCGGGGGTGGGCTGATGGCGGCGGGGTACTGGATCGCTGTCTCGACAACCATGGCTAGAGAAAGGGCAGGAATCATGAGCAAGAAGTCCACGTGGGTACTGGGCCTGTTGGTGCTGATTGTGGTGGCCGTGGTCGCCGGTCTGGCCGCCTCGGGGCGGTTGCCCCTGCTCGGTGGCGGCGGCACGGAACCGGGGACGGTCGCCGAGCGTGGCTATCCACCGGCGGCCCAGCCAGAGATCGCGGAGGGCTATCCGGAGGCGGTGCCGGCTGGCGAGGAAGGGTATCCCCCACCAGGCCAAACGCCGGCGGCGCCGCTGTCACCGGACAGCCAGGGGTACCTGCCGGTGCCTGACGGCGTCCGCTACGTGACCTCGACGCTGGGGGCATCTCCCTATGCCGATCTGTTGGTGCCGTTGCAGGAGGAGCTCGGTGCCCGGAACGCGCCGGCTCTGGCAGCGCGCGTGTCGCCAGATCGGCCGCTGCGTCTGTTCGGTGTGGACGAACTCGACTCAGCGGCTGGTGAGGCGGTCGACGGGGCAACCATCGAGAACATGCTGACGGCGTTCTTTGAGGCGGGCTCGGAGCCCCTCATTCAGGGCTACTTCGCGGCAGCCGACGAGGCGGGACTCGTGACCGTGCACGCCATCCTGCATCCGTTCTCTGGCGAGGTGCCCTTCCCGACGCCGTCCGATCCGAATTGGGGGCCGCCGGTTCCCGAGACCCTACCCGAAGGGGCGGCCCTCTGGACCTTCGTCGGCGAGCCCGAGGGAGACTGGCAGTGGGGCAACTGGGTGTACGGGGACTACGAGGCGCTCGTCCGGCGCTATGCTGAGCCAGACAAGGAGTACACGGCCGTTCGACCGTAGCGGCTGCTAGGCGCGCCGACAGGGGACGGGGCCGAGCTTGGCTTTCCGTCCCCTGTCTCGCGCGAGTGACCTACCCGACGAGCCGGCCGCGCCAGCGTGGACGCCCGTCCGCACCGTCACGCGTGGCGTCCGATCTGCGACGACGCGAGCGCGCCAACGGAGGCCGCGTGCCCTCGCTCCCCACCGCGCCACCGACGACGCGAGCGTGCGGGGCCGAGCGCCAGCGGCGGCCGTCAGTCGCCGGTTCGGATGTCCGTCGCTGCCATCTGGGCGGGCCCCGATGGCCGGCGTAGATACCCGGCCAGCCAGCGGCTGCCAACCACCAGGGCGGCAACAACCCCCACAATCGAGAGCGCCTCCCAAAGCTGGCGCAGCCCGGCAGTGGGCGAGGGTTCCTGCCAACCGGCGCGCGCATGTTGCCGAAAGCCGCCGAAGCCCTGGCCGCCCCACTCTTGTGCCCCTGCCGGAGGTGCGGCCGAACGGCCCTCGCCACGAGCCACAGCATCGCCACCGGCCCCTCGGCCAAAGCGACGCGGAGCGGCAGGCTCGCCCGAGGCGCGGCCTCCGGCAACGGCGCCGGGATCGGCACTGCCCTGCCGATCGGCCTCGGCCGCCGAGGGGGACTCGAAGGGAGCCGCACGCCAGCCCCACATCCGGCCGCTTGCCGGCCGATGGCGTACGCCGATGGTCGCCAACACATCCGCACGCATGGCTACCGTCCTGACCGCTGGGACCCGCCAGAGGCCAACGAGGGCGACGGCAACCAGACTGGCCACCAGCAGAATGACAGCGCAGCGCGTGACCACCGTCCGCAGCATCTTCATCGCACCGACCTCCCAGTGGTCGCTGGCCCTCGGCCATCCGATCGCGGCACGCGCACCGTAGCCAGCTGGCCCATCCAGGAGGGCCCGGCCGTGGCATGCCCGGCGAGCGCGCGCATCGACGCCGCGGCCGGCCGGGCGTCCTTGCCGAACGGCCTCGTCATTGTCGGACGCAGCAGGTTGCCGAAGATGCGGCGGATCCAGCGCCATTTCATTCCCAGGTGCAGGCCCAATACCACCAGCATGGTGTCCGCCGAGAAGGAGTGCCACCAGCGCAAGGTGGGATCGTGGCCCGGTGTCAGGCCAAGCGCCGGCAACACGGTTTCCGAGATCAACAGGCCAGAGACGATGGTACCCGTCATCGCCACGAAGAAGGCGGCGTTCAGCATGGCATTGAACCGCACCTCGCCGGGCAGGTACCCCAAGAAGCGGAGGGCGGCCGCCCGCAGCCAGGCCCAGTTCAGAAGCAGGTGGCTGAGCAAGGGAAGCACCAGAAGCACACCGAGCCATTCGTGGATGGCCCGACCCGTAAGTTGTGTGGCCATGAGCAGTAGAGCGCCTACCAGAAGCGCACTATCGATCAGAAGCTTACTGCCGACCGTCTTTGTGATTCGCCAACCCGACAAAGTTCGACTCCATTCCTCATTCGTAGCGCAAGGCTTCAATCGGATTCAGGCTTGCCGCGCGATTGGCCGGATAGATGCCAAAGAACAGCCCAACGGCCAACGCGGCGGCAACGGCGAGAACGACCGCGTACAAGGGGGTAACCGCGTTCATGATACCCGAGAGGTTTACCAGCCGCGAGATGACGACGCCACAGAGAGCGCCGATCAGGCCGCCGATGAGTGAGAGCACCGTCGACTCTAGCAGGAACTGGGCGAGGATGTCCCTGCGGCGCGCTCCGAGGGCCTTCCGCAGCCCAATCTCGCTGGTGCGCTCGCTGACTGCCACGAGCATGATATTCATGATGCCGATGCCGCCCACTACGAGCGAGATGCCAGCGATGGCGCCCAGGAAGAGGGTCAGGATGTCCGAGACCTCGCTGGCCATAGCCAGCATCTCGGCCTGGCTGAGGACGCTGAAATCGGCGGTCTCATCGGGCGCGATGCGATGGCGCGTCGCGAGCAGGCCGGCAACGCGCTCCTTGGCGATGGCATTCGCTGTCGTAGACTCGGCTACCAGATTGATGCGCGAGACAGTGGTCTGCCCCAGCGCGTTGCGACCGCCAAACAAGCGCGATTGCGCTGTCGACAGGGGGACATACGCCGTGCGATCAAAGTTGGCCAGCAACGATCCGCCCTGAGCGTCGAGGACTCCGATGACGGTCATCGCCACCATGCCCGCGTTCTGGCTCACGACGCGGACGCGCTGGCCGACCGGCTCGAAGCCCCCGAACAGCGTCTGGGCCACCTCGGCGCCCAACACGATGACCGGCGCGTTGCGGTCCACGTCGGCTTGGCTGATAAACCGGCCGCTCGCCAATTGGACGCGGAACGCCTCGGCATACTCGGCCGTCGTCCCGGTCACCGTGGTGTAGTCGTTGGCACTGCCGTACACGACCTGGGCGAAGCCGTCCAACTGGGGGGCTACGATGGCCACTGCCAGCTCGGGCGCGGCCGCCTGCAAGGCGACGGCGTCCTCGTAGGTGAGCGTGCTGGCCCCGACCAGACTGCGCCGCACTCCCGTGCCCGTGGTTGCCCCCGGGGTGACGAAGAGCAGGTTCGAGCCGGCGCTGGAGATGCTGGAGGAGATCGCGGCCCGCGCCCCAGCACCGATCGACAGCAGGGCGACGACAGCGGCGACGCCGATGATGACACCGAGCGTCGTCAAGAACGACCGCAGCTTGTTGGCGGTGAGGCCGTCCCAGGCAGCTCGCAGATGCTCCGCGAAGAGGCTGGTCATCGTCCGTCCTCCACCATCCGGCCGTCGCGCATGCGGATGGTGCGCGCGGCTCGACTGGCGATCTCGGCGTCATGGGTGACCATCACGATGGTCACGCCGTGTTCGTCGTGCAGCCGTTGGAGGATCGCCATGATCTCGGCGCCCGACACCGAATCGAGGTTGCCCGTTGGCTCATCGGCCATCAGGATCGACGGACGGTTCACCAAGGCCCGGGCGATTGCCACCTTCTGGCGCTCGCCGCCCGACAGCTCGGCCGGGCGATGGCGGCTTCGGTCGCGCAGTCCCACCAGCCCGAGCGCCTCCTCCGCCCGCTGACGGCGCTCGGCAGGCCCCAGCCGCTGGCTGCCACGCAAGTACTGCATGGGCAGCATCACCTGGTGCAGGGCGGGGGTCCGTGGCAACAAGTTCGAGGTCTGGAACACAAACCCGATCTCCCGGCTACGCACCTCGGCCAGGGCATCATCGCTCATGCCGCTCACCTCGGTGCCGCGCAATCGGTAGGAGCCGCTCGTGGGCGAGTCCAGGCAGCCCATGATGTGCAGGAGGGTGGACTTGCCGGATCCAGAGGGCCCCATCACCGCTAGCCATTCGCCAGGGGTCACGCGGAGCGTTACGCCGCGCAGCGCCTCGACGGTGACCAATCCCATGCGATACGTCTTGGTGACGTCGGTGAGCTCGATGAGGCTAGCGCTGGCGTACACCGAAGATGCCTTCCCAGGGCAGGCGCATGGTGCCGCCGGCGTTGCTGCTGGTAGTCGAGGCGACGAGCACGATGTCACCCTCGCGCAGGCCACTTTCGATGACCACCACGCTGTCGTTGGCCGGGCCAAGCTTGACCGGAACACGTTCGGCATCGGCGAGTCGGGCCCGCCAGCCGGTCGTCGAAGCCGAGCTCCCGCCAGCGCTGGCGGCACCGCGGCGATTGCCCGAGCCGCGGAAGCGCCCCTCCGCGAAGATGCCCGCTGGCGGCCCGCCAGCGAAAGGACCGTCGGCGCGAATCACCACGGCACCGGCTGGCGGCTCGACTGGGGCACTGCCCCTGGCGTCGGCCCCGCCTGGTGCCACGGTGGCGACGGGCGCAACCGCGGCCCGCCCAGCCGGGGGGCTGGCGCTGGCTGCCGCACCGGCCAGCCGCAACACGTAGGAGCCTTCGGCCGTCGTCATGACCGCACGCACGGGCACCATCAGCGCCTTGGGACGGCTGACGGTGACGATATCCACGTTGGCCGTCATGCCCGCCCGGGCAGCCAGCTTGCCAGGTGCCACGCGTACCGTTACCGGGTACAGAACCACGCCCGACTCCACCGATCCGGTGGGAGCCACCTCGATGACCTCGCCCTCGAGCGTCTCGCCGGCGAACACATCCAGGGTGACCGTGGCCGGCTGACCCACGGCGATCTCCGCGACATCGCTCTCTGCCGCGTAGACGGTGAGTTGGAAGGCGTCGAGGTTGCTGACAACGACGTGCGGACCGCTCGCCGCTTGACCGCCTGCCGGCGCCTCGCCGGCGCTCACGTTCAAGGCGGTGACGGTGCCGGTGATCGGCGAGGTCAAGGTGGCTTCCGCCAGCGCCAGTTCCGCCTGATGGTAGCGCACCTGAGCGCTGGCCAGGCCGGCCTCGGCTTGCTGCACCTTGTCGCGGGCAGCGGCAATCTCGGATGCGCTGGGGCCATCCTGGACGTCGTCGAGTTTGAGCTGGGCTGCCCGCACCGTGCCCTCCGCCTGGTAGACCGAGGACTGCGCAACGTCGCAGTCAACTTGCTGCGCCCGTTTCTCCTTGACCCGGCCGCAGGTGGCGTCGCGCTGCGCCTGGACGGACCAAAGGCGGTTCTTGGCCTGTTCGAGCTCGATCTTGGCCTCTTCCAGGGCCCGCGCGTCCGGTCCGGCCTCGAGCGTCGCGAGTGCCTGGCGAGCGCTGGTCAGGTTGCTCTCGGCCACTTCCATCTCGGCGGCGGCGGCCGCCAGGCTGAGCTCCAAGTCTCGGCTGTCCAACTTGGCCAGCACTTGACCGGGGACCACGCGGTCGCCGACCCGCACCGCCACTTCGGCCACGCGGCCCGGGCTGCCGAAGGACAGGGACACCTCTTCGGCCGGCGCCAGGTTGCCAGTGGCGTTGACGGTCTTCTCGAAGTTGCCCACGGTGGCGATCGCCGTCGCCAGTTCGTCCGCACCCGTCTGTTGCTGGGCCCGCGTCCGATGGATGCCGTACACGAGCAGGCCGGCCAAGACTGCGAGGCCCAGGACCAGTATCCCACGCCTTCGGTTCATGGTTGTCTCCTCTTCCGCCGCGCCAGTCGGCTTCTGCCGCGGCGCTCGGCTTCTGCCACGCCACTCCCCTTTTCCCGCGGCACTCGGCTTGTTCGGTGCGACTCGGCTTGCGCTGTGCGACTCGGGCCAGCTGAGCCTCCCTGGCGGCGGCTAGTGGCGAGTATACCGGCCGATTGTGGAGCCTTCGTGGAGAAGTCGTCGAGAAGGGATTCGGACGAAAGGGGCACCCTTGCGGGTGCCCCTGGCACAGCGACGGTGGAGCGGTGGCCTAGTAGCGCGACCGGCCGCCGGGCCGACCCTGCGGGCGGCGGTTCGTCGGTCGGCTGGCATCGCGCGGCTCCGATACGTTCACCCGGATCTGCCGTTGGCCGAACATGTGACCGTTCAAGATGCTAATGGCCTTGCGCGCCTCGGCTTCGGTGGACATCTCCACGAAGGCGAAGCCGCGTGCCTGGCCTGTCTGGCGATCGGTGGGGATGGCAACAGTGGCGACGGTCCCGGCCTGGCTGAACAGCTGGCGCAGCTCGTCCTCCGTCGTCGTGTAGGGTAGGTTGCCGACGTAAAGCTTGGTGGTCATGCGATCCTCCTCGGGATCGATAGCGACGGTCGGCGGATGAGGCTGGCCGTCCTGAGAGTACCGACTGCAACGAGTGCGAGGCAATCCACGGTGGCGACGCCACGAGCGGCGAGCCGCGACCGTTCCTGCGTACGAGCGGCGGAAGTTGCGCCTCCGACGCGTTCGGCAAGCGCTGGCTGCAGGCGGAACAACGATAGCCGACGGCAGCCGTGCGTCCAAATGCCTGCCGTCGACTCCCTCCGGGCGCTGATCGGCGCAACCCGTGGCAGCGCAACTGGCAAGCGGTATACTCGTTGCAGCGGGAGGAAAGGGACGTGGCCAGGAGGCAGGCGGGTCGGCCGCATGTTCGCGAGGGGGGTCGGGTCCTTGGCGTGCTACTTGTGTTCCTGCTGATTGCCTTGTCACCGACAGCGGGCGACGTTCGGCGGCTATTCTCGAGCTCCCCCCTGCCGCTGGCCAGCGGGGCGGCAGCGAGACAGACGGATGGGCAAGATCGGCGGCAGCACGAACGTCGGCGCCCCGCAGCGGTCGCCGTGGGACGGGTCGCCGAGCCAGGCAGGGGCGTGCCGATCGCTGGGTCGCTTGGCGGGCGACCGGCAAGTGACGTGGAACACGCGCTCTTCGTGCCCTTGTTGCTGCGGAACTCGCAGCCAGAGTCGCCCGATCCAAGGCCGGTGGACTGCTCGGACGTTCCGTTGCCCCCAGCCGAGTTCGCGTTTCCTTATGACTATTGGGGACACGTCGATCTGCCATCCGCAACGGAGCGAGAGGTCATTTCGACCTACTGCAACATGACTCCAGCACAATGGCAAGCATTCTTCGATCAGCAGACGCGGACAGCGACCGAGCTCAGCCAGGTGTTGGAAGACTACATACGCCGCTGGTTGAAACATGAAGCAGATGCGAGACTACCGAAGGGGTTGCTGCCACCTTCCATGGACAATGAGAAGTTGCACGATTGGACACTCTTGCGTCCTGCTGAGGTGGATCCACGAGATCAGTGGTACATACTTCCGGCACGGGACAATCCGTCGGATTTCGCGCAACCCGTGCTCTACCGTGCAAATGCCGAGACACATGTCACGTACCTGCGCGTGGTGTTTGTTGCACCGTTTGGCAGTGATCTGATTGTCGAAGGGGATTTCCCGCGCGCACGGTTTATGGATTTCCAGATTCAGCAGCCTTTCGACCCGCGCCACCCTGTGACGGGCAACTTGGGTCAAGATGAAGTGCCGCTCGTGGATGTAGACATCGAACCCGACGCGGGCCACACCAATCCCTTCCGCACCGGAGCCGATCGCAGCGCCCCAAAGCGCCACTATCACGTTACGTTCGACTTGGAGATGGGCAACGCGGCCGAACTGAATCCTCTGCTGATGCGCGCGCCCGCGTTTCGCGCCCCGGGCAATCGGCGCGTTGGTGGACCGATGGCCGCCTCTGGACCCACGGGACAGGGGGTACCCATTCCGTCCATCCTCTGGCTGCGCTACTACGCGCCGGACCTAGGAACTGGGCCGTTGGCCGGCGTTGCGCTGCCCAAGGTGCTGTTGCGGCTGAACACTGGCGAGACGTTCTGGCTCCAGGCCGACAAAAGCGGCATGGTGCGCCGCGACACCTGCCCCGTCCGCGGTCAGGAAAGCCGGCCCGCTGATCCGCCGCCCATCATCGGACCCTCCCTAGGTTGGTACAAGATGTTCGACGGTTTTACGATGTATGCCGAAGGCTGGGGGATCCAACAGGCGGTACCCTGGGGCAACCGTCCAATGGAGCAAGTCCGGCAGGAAATCCGGGGCGAGCGCGTTTGCTTCTACCAGCGTGGGCCCCATCAGAGCTCTCCCGGCGATCTGACGCCTGGCACGACCCTGTGCCCCTATGTCAACTACTTGACTCGTCCGACTGTCATTGGTTCCGGCAAGGTGCTGGTCGTCACAGGTCGTCTGCCGACCACTCCGCAGACTCGGCATGGGGAAGCAACGATGGCAGCCGCAGAGCTGCGCTACTGGTCGCTCTGCCATTCCGGGCATGGACCGCAAGGCAGGTACCGCGGCGTGGTGTACGGTTGCATCATGGACGATGAGATCGCTCTTGACGAGAAGCGTGACTACGTGATCGGTCTGTCCCGCCCCGGGGACAGGCCGGCGAACGCACGCTCCGAATGCGGGGTCAGCTGGCAAGACCGCGGACCAGAGGAACCGCAGTCGGTTCTCATTCGCTGGCTGAGCGTGGTTCCTGACCACGCCTCGAACCCCTACGTCCCGACCGACCAACTCGTACCGTGGTCCACCGGCTCGTGGTCGGAAGACAGCTACGACCCAACGCTGATCGGGCAAAACACCCCGGGGGTGATGGGGCCCTACCATCCGGTCTTGCACTACCTGAGCAGGCAGGAGTTCGAGGCACTGGGTTGTCCCGTGGATGCCGGGCAGGTCCCAAAATGGGGCAGAACCGAATGAAGCACTTGGCGGGCCGTGTCTTGCTGGCGAGCCTGCTGCTTGACGCAAGCGGCTGAATGCCGCCAATCCGCGCTATCCGGGCTACGGCGGCGATAACCACGCCTAGGGTGCCTTCGCCGGTTGCCCGTGCTTAGCCTGCATCCCGAGGCAGGAAGCGGTTCCGTGGCCGTCGGACGCGATTTCTGCCGTGACCGCTTCCCGGCTGGTTCCTTGGGCACCAGCGCGCGTCAGGCGGCAACAGGAACGGCTCGTCGATGCGACACGCGCCAAGGCACTCCTGCCTTTGGCCTGGCAGACAAGCCATCCTACGGGGGCGAGGAGTCTGCTCAGGCCGGGTCCGCTGCTTCCTGTGCCATCTGGGCGTGGAGGTACGCCAAGGTGCGATCGGCCAGCTCGCTGCGGCCGGCTTCGATCCATAATACGGCGCGGATGAGGGCCGAATACACCAAGTAGACGCGCAATCTGGCTGGGGACACTGCATCGGGAGACACCGCGGCATAGCCATCGAGCAGACTTGCCAGCGCAGCATCCCCGCCCAGCACCGCCACATCGGCACCCAGCCGGCAGACGTTCAGCAGGCCGTCCACCAGCCGCCAGGCAGGCTTGATCTGGAACGCGTCGAGCAGCCGGAACTGCCCGGCCTCGACGTACACATTGTCGGCGTGGCAGTCGAGTCCGACCACCAGGCCGCCTGGTGGAGCGTCGAGCTCGCCGCCCAGTTCGTCCGCCTTGTCTGTCAGCCACGCCAGAATCTGGTCACTTGTATGTCTGGGCAGATGCGGTCGGCCCAGCTCACAGAAGGCGGCCACGTCGGCCAGGCGCTGGCGCAGAAACGGTCGGAAGGAGCCCGTTGGGGGGCGCGTCTCCGGAGCGTAGCGGTGGACGCTCTGGCCGAGCCATTGGCCGGCGTGGCGAAGGAGCGACGTGTCGGCTTCGCCGGAAAGCAGGCGCGACGTCAGGCAGTCCGATTCGGCCAAGCGCCGCATGGCCACCACGAGCTCGTCGCTGCTGTCCGGCGAGGCCAGCCGCTCCACGGTTGTCCCCCGCACCCAGACACCGAACAACGACTGGTAAACACTTGGGCTGAAGTGGTGGTTGAGGGCGAAATCCTCGCGGACGAAATCGCGGCGTACCTGCGGGTCGGAGAAGTCGTACATGGCGCGGTTGAACGCCTCATTGTCGGCTCGGCAGAGCTTGTAGACGGTACGCGGGGCGAAGAAGAGCTCGGACACCTGCGTGGTCCGCCTTTGCGGCGGGCCGTTGAGCTCGGCGACGCCGTCTACCGCGCCGCGGGCAAAGGCGGCGATGATCCGGCGATAGCGCGCCAGCGACTCGTCAACCACGATGGTGTTCGCCCCTCCGGAAGGATGCCTGGCGCTCTGTCGTGCTGTCAATGCCCGGGAGGCGGCAGGACGTGGCGTTCCGCGCGGGGCAGCGGACGGCGGCACGGGCCAGATCGCTTGACACGTTGCCCGGCGCACTGGACAATGACGGTGGTGTGGCACGCAGCTCGGGAGCGTGCCGTCGGTGCCTGCCGGAGAGTGGGATTGGAGCTCAGAGAGCGGTTCCGGGGTTGCCTGCTGGGCCTGGCCGTTGGCGATGCCGTCGGCACGGCGGTGGAGTTCCGTCCGCGGGGAAGCTTCCCGCCGCTCACCGACATGATTGGCGGCGGTCCCTTCGGACTGCAGGCTGGTCAATGGACGGATGATACGTCCATGGCGCTTTGTCTCGCGACCAGCCTTGTGGAGTGTAATGGATTTGACGCTCTTGACCAAATGAAGCGCTATTGCATGTGGCGTGATACGGGTTATCTGAGCAGCACTGGTAGATGTTTCGACATCGGGAATACAGTGGCTTCTGCGTTGCATAGGTTTGATGAAACGGGGAATCCCTTCAGCGGATCGACTGATCCTTATTCGGCCGGGAATGGCTGTATCATGCGGCTGGCGCCAATACCAATGTTCTTTTTTCCAGATATAGTGGCCACAGAGCACTTTGCGGCCGATAGCTCTCGAACTACCCATGGTGCTAGGGAGTGTATCGATGCATGTCGTTTGCTTGCGAGGATGATCTTCCGAGCACTTTCTGGTGAGAACAAGAATCAGATCGTTTTGGGAGATAAGGACTCGTTTGAGGGCTCCGAGAGCATTGTTGCAATTGCTCGGGGTGATTATCAGGAAAAGGCAGAGGCCGATGTTCATGGCTCTGCATATGTCGTTGACAGTCTGGAAGCAGCCCTTTGGTGTTTTGTACGTACGAACGGTTTCCGGGAGGCCGTTCTCGCGGCTGCGAATCTCGGTGACGATGCGGACACGACCGCCGCGGTGTGCGGTCAGATCGCGGGTGCATTCTATGGCGTGGGTGGAATCCCTGGCACTTGGCATGCGAAACTGGCGCTTGTCTCGGAGATTACGGATCTTGCGGAGCGGCTGTACCGTGGAAGTCGGGCGAGAGCGCCGTGAGGCGTGGCACAGGCCGACGCCGTCGCGGGCAAGGGCACGTTGAGCGATTTCGCATTCGCGGAACATCGTGCATCCGGTTGCCCGGTCGGCGGCGCCCCGCCGCCGCCCGCCGCGCGCC
>DAOUCP010000103.1:0-14122 GCA_034432155.1 Anaerolineae bacterium | reverse complement strand
CGGCTACGCCCCGCAGGCGTGAGCCCGCGCTATTCGTTCACCGAGCGCTCAAAGATCACCATGTGGTCCGAGTAGCCCGTATCCCACCGCCGGCCGCCGGCGCCCGGCCCTGCCTACGTTCGTAGTGCGCGCCGGGACGTCCCCTCGGCCCGGATTCGTGTTGTCAACCCAACGGATCGGGCGTCGAGAGAAACGCCGCCAAGAGATCGGCGGTCGCTTCGAGGTCCCGAACATTCAGCATCTCGACCACGGTGTGGACGTACCGGGTTGGCACCGACAAAGTGGCCACCGGCTTGCCCTCCCGGGCCATCTGGATGCCGCCAGCATCCGTCCCGCCGCGCGGCAGGATCTCCAACTGGTACGGGATGTCCCGCGACTCCGCGAGCGAGCGCAGCTTCCGCACGAGGCCCGGATGACTGATCGAGGCTGCATCCATCACCTTGATGGCCGTCCCCGCGCCCAATTTGGCTACCTGACTGGCCTTGTCGACGCCTGGCACGTCGCATGCGAGGGTCACGTCGATGGCGATCCCGAGGTCGGGATCGAGTCCGTAGGCGGCGGTGCGCGCGCCACGCAGGCCGACCTCTTCCTGGGCAGTGAACACCGCCAGGACATCGTGAGGTGTCGCGGCGGCGCGCTGCAGCGCCCGCACAATCACCCACACCGAGACCCGATTGTCGAGCGCCTTGCCGGTGGCCACGTCACCCCAATGCCGGAAGCTCTGCTCCAGGGTGACCGGTGTCCCGACTTCGACCTGCTCCTTGACCTGGTCGGCTGGCAGACCGAGGTCCACGAAAAGACTCTCGAGCTTGGGCAGGGCCTTCTTCTCCTCGTCGGTCATCACATGGATCGGTTTGGCACCGATGACTCCCGTGAGCTTGCCGGACTTGCCCATGACGGTGACGCGCTTGGCAATGAGCACCTTGGGGTCGAAGCCACCCAGCGGATTCAGCCGCAGAAACCCTTCGTCCTCGACGTACTTCACGAGGAAGCCGATCTCATCCATGTGCCCGGCCAGCATGATGCGTAAGCGGTCGCCTTGCCGTTGGCCGCGACGGATAGCGATGAGGTTGCCCATCTCGTCCTGCCGGATCTCGTCCACCAGAGACGCCAGTTCGCGGCGGGCGATGGCCCGAACCTCTTCCTCGAAGCCGCTGGGGGCGTTGGCTTCGCTCAGTTCCCTAAGTAGCTCCACAATTGGCTCCTTCTGCGACGCAGGGACGAGCCCTGCCTCGGACAGGGCGAGGCGGCGCGAAGGGCAGTCTAGCACCGGCTCCGGCGACAGGTCAACGCTGGCCGCCCGAACGCTGGCCTTAGGCTGGGATGGTGCGAGGCGCGACGGGCCGGCCCAGGCGGCAGGCGCGCATGGTGCGACGCGCCGATTCGAGCCCTCCCGGCCTTGCCGGCCAGGACCGGCCGATGCTATCGTTCGTGGCGCGAAACGGCCCGGAAGGATGCTCCGCCGGCCGATCGCAAGGACGTAAGGGGTGCCGATCTACGAGTATCGCTGTCTGGCCTGCCAGGCAAGGTTCGAGGAACTGGTGCGCCAGGAAGCCGAGGTTCGTTGCCCAGGGTGCGGTTCCGGGGCCTGCGAGCGACTCATCTCAGGCTTCGCCTTTTCACGCGGCGGCAACGCCAACCCGGCTGCCACGCGCTCGTCTTCTGCTTGCGGCAGTTGCCGCCCCTCGCCGGGCGGCTGCGCCGCCTGCCGACGTTGAACCCACCGGCCGGTTGCTCTGCCTCACCATGGGGCGTGATCGCGCACCGCGACCGGGAGGTGGATGGCGAACTCGGGTCGCACCAGCGTGGCCGTCGGCGCTGAGGTAGCGGTTGCCGTCGGCGTTGCCGTAGCCGGTGGTGCCGGAACATAGAGGGTCACGCTGACGTCCAGGAGCTGCGTGTTCCGACTCCGACCGCCGGCGTCGTAGACCACGTACCGCACACCGGTGGCCGACGTCAGTCCGACATCAAAGAGGCCTTCGCTCGCGTCGGCCAGGGCGCCATCGGCCACGAAAGGCTCGCGATTGCGGTAGGCGGTGTAGGCCTCCTCGGAGAGCAGGAACGCGCCGAGCTGGCCGGGCTGGTAACGTGTCCGGAAGACCCCGTCAGGGGCGAAGAGACTGGCCGCGCTCGCGAATTCCGCCGGCACAGAGAAACGCGCCAGCAGCCGGAAGTGATCGCCGCTCGGGGGCGCCGCCACGGCGAAGGCGGGCACGCTCGCCTCCCCGCTCACCACGGCCTCATGGAGGTAAGTTTCGTCGGCGACGGCATCGCGGATGACCTGCACCATGGTCTGACCGTCGGTCGGGTAGTTCCCCAATTCGCTGGCGATGCGAAGGCCGTAGTTCTGATGGTCGCCTAGCCGGAAGGCTGCCTGGCCACGGCTGTCGGTGGCAGCGAAGGTGGCGGGCACGAACTCGGTCGACTGCCAGGCCTCGGAGTAGACGACCACCACGGCACCATCGACCGGTCGGCCTTTGGCGTCCCGGACGCGCACCAGCAGCGAGCACGCCTGCGAGTAACGGTCGACGACGTCGATCGGCAAACCATCGGGCCGCCAGGCCCACACGGCGGACACGTCCTTGCCGCCGCCACGGTCGCGGTCGTAGGCCACCCCCCAAACGTTGATGCGCGTCGGACCGCCGTCCCAGTCCACCTGGTAGGGGATCCATCCCTCCTCCGGCTCCATCACGTATACCTGGTTCCAAACGTGGTCTTCGCAGTGATCCGAGATGAGCACGTTGGGTACGAGACCGGTGCGCGAGGCGGCGCCCAGCAAATCCTGGATCTCGCCGCAGTTACCGTTGTGCTCGTAGGCAATCTGGTTGGGCTGCACCGGCCGGTTGCCAGACGCCTTGTCCGGCAGGATCGAGCTCACCCAGTGGCCGAGCACGTCCAGGGCGGTGTCGGCATCGGTCCACGGCCGTTCGCCGTCGAGGTTCACCGTCTCGCCATCCCACAGCACGGTAGGTCGTCGCAAGACATCTGCCAGCAGCGGGAAGCCGGCGTAGCCCGCCCGCGGAGCGGTGTAGTCATGGCTGGGGTCTGGGTTGCGGAACAAGTACTCGCGCCAGAAGTAGCCGTACGTGGCCTGGCGGGTACTGGCCTCCGTCGAGGCTTTGACCGTCTCGTCACTCAGCCGCGGATGGACGACGTACCAGTAGTAGACGTCTCGCGGCACCTCGGCCCAGGCGATGCCGCCCTGGGGACCGCGGCGGTAGAAGTACAGGGTGGTGCTGAAGTAGTCGCCGCCCTCGGCGGCCGAGCCGTGGTTGACGATGTCGACGTACTGGAGTTCTCGATCGTGCTCGTACATGAGTTGGGCATTGCGCACGATGAGGTCGGGTGTGAACAGCCGATGGTTCAGGGTTCCGGCGCCCAAGTGAGCGATCTGGAAGGCCACCTCGTCGACGATGGGGTCGCGGCTGGCCAAGAGCAGATTCGCGTAGAGGTCTTGCCGGTCGGCCGATAGCTCGGCAAAGGCGGCCGCCAACTCGTCGGCCAGCCAATCGGGTGCATAGTCGATAGCCCAGCGGGCGCTGTCGCGTAGGCCATCCTGGGGCAAGAGGTCGAGGAGGCCGCGACCGGCGGTGTCGACGCGAACGGCGAAGTGTTGGCCTGGACGGACCGCCACGTGGCGGGTGCTCGTGGCCACCGGTTGCCACACACCATCGTCGAACGCAAGTCGCTGCCCTGGGCCGTCGGCGTGCGGCGAGGAAGGCCGGGGTTGCTGTCCCGACTCGAGACGGGGCCCGCTCGACAGCCGAGCTGTCCCTGTCGAGCCACCGACGCTGCCCAGCCGCCTGGCCGGTTGGAAGGCAACCGGCGATACGCCGTCGGCCTCCAGCCAGGCGGTCGAGCAGCGCTCGTCCGTCGAACGCGCCGCTCGGTCGGCCCCGGGGGCCGCGTTTCGGGGCGCCGCATCGGCCATGCCCAGCGAATGCGGAAGCGGAGTCCCGGTGGCTCGCTGGATAGGTACCAGCAAGGCCAGGGCGACGAGGGTCAATGGGATGGTCCGGCTTAGGGCAGCCATGGCAATCTCCTCCGGCTAGAGAGCCTGTCGTTGGCAAGCCAACTCGACCTGCGAGCAGCCAGCCGACGCCATTGTGGCCCCCGCTCTGGCTCTTGTCAAAGGCGTGGCCGCGGTCGAACGCGAGCTGCAGCGCCGAAGCACGGACTGTCGTGCTGGAAAGGGCTGCTAGCCAGGGCCGCTGCGGCTGCCCATGCGTTCGCCACCTCGGTGGGTAGCGGAGCGCAGCTTGGCGGCGTGGAAGGTCTGTGCTAGCTTGCGCCCGCCAGGCCCAAGAGCAGGGACGGCCACATGACGCGCCACGAGATTCGACTGACCTCCCTTGCCAGTGCGGCTGGCTGAGCGGCCAAGAAAGGGCCGTTGGCCCTGGCGCAGGTTCTGCGCCCCTTGGCGGGGATGTTCCGCATCCAGGACCATCCCGATCTGCTGGTCGGGCTGGACACGGGCGATGATGCGGCCGTCTATCGGCTGACGGCCGATCAGGCCATCGTCCAGACGATCGACTTCTTCACGCCCGTTGTGGACGATCCCTACGACTACGGCGCCATCGCCGCCGCCAACGCCATGAGCGATGTCTATGCCATGGGCGGTGAGGTCCTCATGGCCTTGAACGTGTGCGGCTTTCCGGCAGAGCTACCGAACGAGGTCGTGGCCGAGATCATTCGTGGCGGAGCGGCCAAAGTGGCCGAGGCGGGGGCGGTCCTGGCGGGTGGTCACACCGTGGACGCCAAGGAGCCGCTGTACGGCCTGGCTGTCACCGGGCTCGTACACCCCGACAAGCTCTGGACCAAGGCTGGCGCCCGGCCGGGCGATCGCTTGGTGCTCACCAAGCCGCTGGGCGTGGGGGTGGTGACCACGGCTCTGAAGCGCCAGCAGGCTGCTGCGGCCCATGTGCAGGAGGCGACGGCCAGCATGCGGCGCCTCAACCGCGGCGCCGCCGCGGTGCTGCGGGAGTTCGAGCCCCACGCCTGTACTGACATCACCGGCTTTGCTTTGCTGGGCCATGCCCTGGAGGTGGCGGAGCACAGCGGCGTCTGTCTGGAGTTCTGGCTGGAGCACTTGCCCTTCGTCGCGGGTGCCCGCGAGTACGCGTTGGCCCAGTGCTTCCCAGGTGGTGCCTGCAACAACCAGGAAGCCTATGCCAGTCGGGTGACCTTTGCCGAGCCGATCTCGGAAGCCGTCCGGATGCTGCTCTTCACGCCTGAGACCTCCGGTGGTCTGCTGGCGGCGGTGCCGGCCGAGTCGCTCGAGCCGTTGCTCGTGAAGTTCGGCACCGTGGGGGAGGTCGCTTGGGTAGTTGGCCAGGTCGTCGCCGGCGAGGGCATCCTGGTCAGCTAGTGCCGGACGGCCATGCTTGCCTTGGCCCGCGAGCCTTCTCAGCTCGGCAGCGAACTGCGCGAGCGTGAGGAGAGTCCCCCGACCTCGCCTTGGCTGCCCTTTCGTGCCCAGCGCACCGCGCGAGCCAGGGGAGAGTCTCTGTTTGCCGTCGTCAAGGGCGCCGGGCGAGAGAAGCTGCTAGCTGGGCCGCTGTCGGCACTCCTCGGCTTGCCGGTCGGTGCAGCGTAGGTCGAATGTTGGGCGGGACCAAAGGAGGCGGCCCGTCGCGATGGCGTGCTCGGCCAGCCGCTGGCCGCGCTGAATCTCGGCTAGGGTGTAAGCGAATACGTCGATCGGGACCGGGAAATCGGTTGGAGCATAACGAGCCCTACGCTCCAGGAAGGGAACGTCGCTCTCCGCCAGAACCACGAGCACATCGACGTCGCTGTCCACCGCGACCCGTCCCTCGACCAAGGAGCCAAACACCATGACCGCCTGGACTTCCGGTTGGGCGCGGAGAGCCTCTGCGAACAACTCCAGGGCCTGCCATATCTTCTCCTCATCGATGGAGTACACCGTCACAGAACCGTAGGATCGCTTCTGCATGGCCGATGGCATCGTCCGCCTCCTGGCGGGTATAGAACTCCGTTGGCGCGCCCTCCGGTAACCCATTGGGATAGCGAGTCGGAATGTAGTGTTTGTCGAGGATACGAGCTCGATCCGGTAGGTCCGGAGGAAGCATCTCCGCCTTCTGCAGTGCCTGCAACAGGAAGGTCAAGGTGTGGCCCCAGGCTCGACTGCCGTTCTTCTCCAGCACGGCCTTCATGGCTTTCTCTGCCGCCTGGTGAGCGGCGAAGCAGGCCCAGTCATAGGCGCCTTCCGCGCGTGCGTTTCGCGCATGAGCCAGATCGGCTTGTGCCTGCACCCACCAGTCTCTCGATCGCTCCATCGTCCACCTCTTGGGTGTCCGCCCACTCTGCCAGCCAAGGCTGCCGCTCGCCTGCTCGCGCGCCTGGCCGTTCCGTGGAGGCGCCGAGTAGAGAGCGAAGCCGGCCAGCCAAGTGTATCGCCCCGCAAGCTGGGGGGCCAAGCCGGCGTTCTCAGCAGGGGAGTCGCCATCCCCGGCTTACCGCATGAGGAGCAGGCTGATGGCCATGATCGCCATGCCGGCGACCAGGCCGAGCAGGCTGTCGTGGCCTCGTCCGTAGGCCCGGCTCGTCGGCAGCAGCTCATCGAGGCTGATGTACACCATGACGCCTGCGACTGCGCCGAACATCAGCCCCAGCCACCCGGAGGGGATGGTCTCGGAACCGCCGGCGATGACGAGGCGCAAGGCGAGGTAGGCGATGAGGGCCCCCAGCGGCTCGGCCAGACCGCTCAGGGCAGACCAAAGCCACGCCTTGCGCCGATTGCCGGTGGCATAGAAGATCGGGACCGACACACTGATGCCCTCGGGGATGTTGTGCACGGCGATCGCCACGGCGATGGCCGCACCAAGAGTGGGATCGTGCAGAGCCGCCAGGAACGTGGCAATGCCTTCCGGGAAGTTGTGGATGGTGATGGCCGCTGCCGTCACCAAGCCCGTTTTCATCAGGCCTGGCGGACTGCCGGCTGGTGGGTGGTGCGGCGAGGCCACAACCCCATTGGCGTGCAGCGGGCCCAATTCGGCGTCGCCCCGGCTCTCGTGGGGGTTCTCGGCGGCGGGGATGAGTTGGTCGATCAGGCCAATCACGACGATGCCGACGAAAAAGGAGCCGGTGCTCCACCAGTACGCCGCCGGATCGCCGTGACCGTCCAGCAGTGCAGCGGCGCTCTGGTGCAGGAGTTCCACGAAGGAGACGTAGAGCATCACGCCGGCCGAGAAGCCGGTAGCTACCGACAGGAAGCGGTAGTTGGTGCGCCGTGCGGCGAACGCGATGGCGCTGCCGATGGCGGTCGCCAGACCGGCGAACACGGTGAGGGCAAACGCCAGAGCGAAGTTGCTCACCTCGTCCCTCCGCGGGGCAAGGGCAAGGTGGCACTGCCCGCTGGCCAAGGACCGCCTGACACGGCGGGCAGGCGGCTGCCGGAATGGGGATCGCGTTGGCCGGACATCGTCGCAGAGCGGCGGGAGTGTACCACCGGCCGCTCGTCTCAGGCAGCTGCCGAGGCCGACGGATGACGTTGCGGCCTTGCTCGAGGATTGCCTGCCCGACTCGGTCGCGCGGCCTCGTCGTTCAGCGATAGACCTTGGCCGGCGGCGGCAGATCATCGATCGCCAGCCCGCCATCGTCGCCCGACCAACCGGCGAGCAGGAGCGGGATCACCTGGCGCACGATCAGATGACTGGCCCCCCGCTCCTGTTGGGCGTGCCCGGCGACGAGGATGAGGGGGGAGGCGCGCAGTGTCTGACGGCAACGCTCGTAGACGTCAGGATAGAAGAGCAGGTTCACGAGACCGTACTCGTCCTCGATGGAAGCGAAGGCGATGCCTTTGGCCGGCGGCGGACGTTGCAGGACCTCGAGCCGTCCGGCGACCCGGGCCGGCTCGCCGTCGGCCAGGGCGGCGAACTGGACGCTGGTGAGCACATCGAGGTCGGCCAGTTGGGGGCGGTAGAGGGCCATCAGGTGCTCGCCCTGCGGCAAGCCAAGGAGGCTGTAGTCGGCGGCGGTCCGCTCGGCGTCGGTGGTTGGCGGTAGCGGTGCCGCGAGGACCACTGGCGGGATGGCCAGCTCGTCGGGCCGCCAGTCCATTTCGCCGAGATCCCAGAGTAGCTGGCGCCGCGGACGGGTGGTGAAGTCGAATGCCCCTGTGCGGATGAGGCGCTCGGCGATCGCGCGCGGCGGGCGGACGCGCTGGACGAAGTCCCACAGATCGCGGAAGGGGTCATCGGCCCGGAGACGCACGATGCGCAGGGCGGCCTCGCGGCTCAAGCCTTGCAGCCGATCGAGGGGGATACGGAGGCTGCCAGCCTCGATGGTCCAGTGGTCCTGGGAGCGGTTGATGTCCAGGGGCAGGATGGCGATTCCGTGGCGCCGGGCATCCTCGACGACCACGGCAACCGAGTAGAAGCCCATCGGCTGAGCGTTCAAGAGACCACAGTAGAACTCGGCCGGGTAGTGCCACTTGAGCCAGGCGGTGACGTAGGACAGACGAGCGAAGGCAGCGGCGTGGCTCTTGCAGAAGCCGTAGGAGGCGAAGCCCATCAGCTTGTCGAAGATGTCGTTGGCAGTGGCGGCGCCAATGCCCCGTTCGGCGGCACCGGCAACGAAGTCCGATCGCCAGCGTTCCATCGCCTGGTGGGAGCGCTTGCGCCCCATGGCCCGCCGCAGGCCGTCGGCTTGGGCACCGTTGAAGCCGGCGACTGTCATCGCCACCCGCAACACCTGCTCCTGGAAGACCAGGACGCCCAGAGTCTCGGCCAGCACCGGCTCCAGGCTGGGGTGCCAGTAGCGGACCGGTTCCTGGCCATCGCGACGGGCCAGGTAGGCGCGGGTCATGCCACCCTCGATCGGTCCGGGACGGATGAGGGCCACCTCGATGGCCAGGTCGGCCATGTGCCGGGGTCGCAGGCGCGGCAGCAAGTTCATCTGGGCTCGGCTTTCCACCTGGAAGCAACCGATGGCGTCGCCAGCCTGCAGCATGCGCCAGACATCGGGATCGTCGGTGGGCACCGTGGCCAGGTCGAGACAGGGGCCACCTTGCTCGTGGATGAGAGCCAGACTCTCGGCTACGAAGCCGAGGGTGCGCAGGGAGAGCAGATCGATCTTGATCAGGCCGGCGTCTTCCACGTCGTCCTTGTCCCATTGGACGACCACGCGGCCGGGCATGGTCGCCGGCTCCAGGGGCACGATCTCGCATAGCGGGGCGCCGGTGACGATCATGCCGCCGACGTGGATCGAGAGATGGCGTGGGTAGCCGTCGATCTGGGCGCAGAGGTCGATGAGGTGTTGCCACGGCAGGTGGGCCATCTTGGCGGCGAACTCCGCCACTTCGGCCAGATCGGGAGCGATGCCGGCGGCAGCGCGGGTGTGGAGAGCACCGCGAATGCGGTCTAGCAGATCGACTGGGAAGCCCAGAGCCTTGCCGACGTCTTGCACTGCCGAGCGGGCCTGGAAGGTGACGACGTTGGCCACCATGGCGGTGTGATCCGCGCCGTAGCGTCGGTAGACGTACTGGATGACCTCCTCACGGCGGTCGGCGGCGAAGTCGACATCGATGTCGGGCATGGTGTGGCTGCCCTCGGCCAAGAAGCGCTCGAAGAGAAGGTTGTGGGCTAGGGGGTCGACCGGTGTGATGTCGAGGACGTAAGCGACGATGCTGCCGGCCGCTGAGCCGCGACCCTGGCATAGGATGCCTTGCTCGCGCGCAAAGCGGACGATGTCATGGACGATCAAGAAGTAGTCGGCCAGTCCACAATGCTCGATGACGCCCAGTTCCTTGGTCAGCTGACTGGCTGCTGCGGCGGTGACGGGGTCGTACTTGCGACGCAGACCGCTGTAGGCCAGCTCAAGCAGGTAGCTGAAGGCCGTCTCGCCGGCGGGCACCGGGAAGGCTGGCAGCCGGGCGTGCTGGAAATCTAGCTCGAAGTGGCAGCGATCGGCGATGTCGGTGCTGGTGGCCACGGCCTCGGGTAGATCGGCGAACAGGGTGGCCATCTCGCTCGCTGCCTTGAGATGGCGATGGGCGGTGGGGTAGAGCAGGCCGGCGGCCGAGTCGAGGCTGGTGTGCTCACGAATGCAGGTGAGGATGTGCTGTAGCCGGTAGCGGTCGGGAGTGGCGTAGTGGACGTTGTTGGTGGCCACCACGGGCAGGCCGACGCAGCGCGCCAGGGCCAGCAGGGTGGCGTTCAGCCGGCGATCGCCGACGTCAAAGTGGCGTTGTAACTCGACATAACAACGATGGCCACCGAAGATGCGTTTGAGCCAGCGCGCTCGAGCGAGCGTGAGCTCCCGTTGCCCGTGCCGGGCCGGGCCGGCAAGAATGCCGCGGCGCTGGCAGCCGGTGAGGCAGATGAGGCCCTCGGCGTGGGTCTCGAGCAGAGCAGCGGGCACCGGCCGCTTGTGTTTTGCACCCGCCAGCCCGGCGCGGGAAAGCAGGCGGCAGAGGCTGGCCCAGCCGGTGGCGTTCTCCACCAGGAGAATGAGATGCGGGTGGTCGGCAGCTGCGGTCGCGGAGCGGGCTGAGTTGGCTGGCGAGGCGAGCGAGGGAGGCATGGCGACCGTTACCTCGGCGCCGTAGATGGGCCGCAGGCCGAACTCGCGACAGGCGTTCGCGAACCTGACGGCACCGTAGAGACCCTGGTGGTCAGTGATGGCCAGCGCGGTGTGGCCCAGGTCGGCCGCGCGCGCGACGAGCTCGTCGGGCGAGCTCGCGCCGTCGAGGAAGGAGAAGTTGGAGTGGCAGTGAAGCTCGACGTATGTCATGGTGTGCCCGGCCAGGTGGGTCGAGGCGGCTGCGACGTGCCTCGGTGACTGCCTGGGGCAAGGGAAGGATAGCACATCTGTTCTAGAGAGGCAATCGCGGTAGCGCCGCCCTACGAGGTGTCCAGCCGGGCGAAACCAGTGGCTCCGCCGCACGAGGTGTCCCGCTGGGCGAAAACAGTGGCTCCGCCCTACGAGATGTGCCGCCGCACAAGAAACGGTGCTGAGAGCCCCTCCCCGGGCTTTGACAGCACCCTCGACCCTCACTAGACTGGGCGACGAGCCGCAGAAACGCCTTCTTCCGACCATCTGCGCCAAAGGCGGAGAGAACTCTCTCCAGGACCGATCCCCGCCGCGGACGCACGACGACGAGGTGCTAGGATGCCGTTGGTAATGCTCAAGTCCATTCTCACCACCATTCTCCTTGTTGTGGCTGCTTTCCAGGCTCTTGGCATGGCGCAAATCCAAGGGCATATCAGGTTGCTTCCCGTAGACAACACGCGGTTGGTCCGCTGGCACCGCCTCGGCGGAGGGGCAGCCTTGCTGTTGGCCCTGGCGGTGGCGACGATGTGCCTGCTTGGGGAGCGCTACGCCTAAACCTCACTGCGGGTGCAGGTCCATGCGGTGCTGGGCGCGCTGGCCATCCTGGTGCTGGCGGCCAAGGTCGCGGTGACCAACCGATTCCGGACGCTGCTGCGCTATGCCCTTCCCTTGGGCCTCAGCGCTGGCCTGTTCATTCTCGGCACCTTCACCGCCAGCGCGCTGTGGTATTTCGTCCAGTACGCTCGCTAAAGCGGAGGGTGCCCCGCGCGCCATCGATCCAGGAGCCACCGATGACCAAACCCAGTTGGCGTTTTCCGACCGCCGTGCTGTTCGTGCTCGCTTTGTCGTTGCTGAGCACCGCATGTGGCGGCGGAGGGCTTGGAACAGCTCCTCTCGCCACCCCCCGTCTGGCGCAACCGCGCCCCTCGCCACGCTGCCGTCTGGTGGGACCGCTTCTCTCGCCACCCCGCCGTCTAGCGGGACCGCGTCCCTCGCCACCCCAGCATCCGGCGCGACTGCTCTCGTGACGACGGAGCCGACGGACGGGCGCGCTGCTGAGGTGACTACCGTGCGCCCCGAGACGGCGCCGGTCAGCGCGGTTGGCCAGTTGCTCGTCGAAGAGCGATGCACCCGCTGCCACACCGTGGAGCGGATCGAACGAGCCTCCAAGACGGAGGAGGAATGGCGCGCCACGGTGGAGCGCATGGTCGGCAAGGGGGCCGAGCTCACCACGGCCGAGCAAGACGCGGTGATCGACTTCCTGGTTGCCAGCCACGGACGCTAGGCCTCCCCGGCTGAGGCCGGACGTCTGAGAGCGCGCAAACCATGGTGCGCGGCACGGCACTCGCAGCCCGCGCTGGTGTGGCAGTCACAGGTGCAGCCGCGAGGGTGGTGGGCGAATCCGTGTCGGCCCCAACCACAGCAACAGCCGTGGTGGTAAGGGGCTCCATGGTGGCCGCTGACGCAACACCAGACGCCGTGGCCCTCAGCTCCATAGCAGCCGGCCCAGCGATGGTGGGTGTGGCAACCACAGCCGGATTCCGCGGCGGCATCGGGATGACGGTGCGATGGCTGTTCGCAGCATGACATGGTGATCCTCCCAATCCGTAGTGTGCGGTCAGGCGTCCGGCCTTCTGGGCCCGTAGTCGGAAGCTCGGGGACAGGAGGTCAACGGGACTCCCCCTCGGGCTGGCTCGTCCGTTCCGCCAGGCGGGCTTTGAGCCGCCTCCGAAGCTCCGCGATCTCGCGGCTCGTGGCCTCGACGGCGGCGAACAGGTCGGCATTGGCAGCTGCCCCTTCGCGCATCAAGAAGGTGGCCGCGGCAGAGCGGCTCTCGCAGACGCCGGCATCGACCAGCATATCTAGCTTGGCCAGGATCTCCGCACTCACCCGAACGCTCACCCCGTGCTCGCGCCCCAGCAATGCGGCCTCGATCGCCGCATACAGGGTCTGCCCCGATGCGCTCCGCAACAGTACGTGGCCGCAACATTGCCCGTGGCCTTCGCTGTCGCTGCCCGCGGGTCGTCGGGCTTGTCGGGAGGCTGGCCGCCGGTCTTCGTCCGATTCCATGCTTATACCCTGTCCGCATGCAACGCCGTTTCATGTAACAGGACAGCTGAGATGCAGGCGGACATCAAACTGTGGCCCAGCGGTTGCGGGGGCCCGCGGCCGGGGTTGGCGGACGCGGGGGCTGCCGGGCGTTTGACACGGCCGGCCAGGGAGAGCGGACTGGGCACCCGCGAAGGGGAGTCTCCGGCCGCCGCCGCCGCGGGCGGATGGCCGGCATGCTCGGTGGCTCGGGGCTGCGGCAGCCATCCCCGCGGCGCTGGGGGCCGGGCCTTCGTTTGGCGGCTTGCCAATGCACCAACCGTGCGGTCCTTGGACCCTGGTGCGAAGTGCCCTCCGGCTGGGGATTGTCGCGTGCCTGCTAGGATTTGCCTTGGCCGGACACGTAGCGTCGCCCCGGCTCGCCATGGCTGGCCGCGCCTACCGGACGTTGCGCCTGGAGCACGTCTCAGCCGATCGCGCTGGGCCAATGCGCTGGGCCGCTCTCGCCTCAGCCGATGAGGCCGAGCGGACGGGCTCGGCTGGTCGCGCCTCAGCCGATGACGCCGAGCGGACGGGCTCGGCTGGTCGCGCCTCAGGCGATGCCGCCCGCCGGATGGGGCACATCGCCCCAATGGCGTCCCACGTCGACCTGCCTCCATCCGCGATTCTGGCCTTGCCGCTCGCCTTTCTGGAGCACCAGTTCGATGGCACACGACAGTGGACCTTCGGTGTTGTCTCCGATACGCAGCCCGCGCTGTCTCCCGATACCCTCCTAGGCGCGGTGCCCTTTCTGCTTGCGCTGCCGCCCGAGCGGGAGACTGCCGACGAGGCGGTCCGGCAGGTTCTGGCGCACGGTGCCTACCTGCAGGATCCGGCGACCGGGCTGTTCCGCCACGCCTGGGATGACGAGAGGCGCGAGTTCCTGAGTACCAGTGCCTGGGGGAGGGGCAACGGCTGGGCGATGCTGGCGGAGTCGGATGCCCTGGCCAGCATGCCCATCACACACCCGTTGCGAGCGGCCGTACTAGAGCAGTACCGGCGGCACGCCCTTGCCCTGGCGCGGTGGCAGCGCGCCGACGGGCTGTGGCCCACGGTCGTCGATCGGCCCGACTTCTATCCCGAGGCATCGGCCACGGCGCTCATCCGCTATGGACTGCAATGCGGTCTGACTGCGGGCTGGGTGTCCGAGGGCGAGGTCCTAACGGCTGTCCGGGCGGCGCGCCAAGCGCTCTGGCAGAACGTTGCCGGGGACGGCCAGGTCGGGCAGGTGTCCGCTCCGACC
>DAOUCP010000102.1:0-13873 GCA_034432155.1 Anaerolineae bacterium | reverse complement strand
CTGCGCCCCCGTCTCGCCGAGGGCGATCGGCGGCATGGGCGGGAGCCTGACCTACAACACCTACCTGGGGCGCTTCCTGTTAGTGGGCAGCGGCGTGTTCCTCCGTGGGGGCGTGCAGGTGTGCGGCACATGGCTCAGCACTTCCTTCGACCTGATCGACTGGTCCACCCCGCAACTTCTGATGGCCGGTAAGTTGCCGCATCCGCCGTGCGCCGGTGGCAGCCCCGAGGGTGCCCTGATCTACCCGTCCCTGATCGACCACACGGCCGACGACGTGAACTTCGAGCGCACCGGGCAGGCACCCTACCTGTACTTCGTCCGCTGGAACCAAGGCCTGGATCGCGATTTGATGCGTGTGCCGGTCCACTTCCGCCTGGCCCAGCCGAGCGATCCCAGTGAAACCCCTCTACCCACCGCCACGCGAGGGACGCCCGGTCGCCGAACCCCGACAGCCACAGCAACCGTCATGTGCACGCCGCCCCCTTGCCCGTGCGGCCGGCTGGTGGGCAAGTGCCCGAACGTGCGCTGCGAGCCATGCACCGCCACACCGACGGCACCCTGGCAGCCGAGCCTGTTCCTGCCCTGGCTTATGCAGAAGATCGCCACCGCGGAACTGCCGACGCCCGGCGCCGTCCCATCGGTCACGCCCACGACGCCGGCGACGGCGCCACCCAGCGCGACGGTGACGGTCGAGCCGGTACCGTCGACCGCGTCAGCTCCCGGCGCGCCGTTCGAGCCGCTGGACGGCCAAGTCTACCACGGCACCTCGCCCAACCCTGCCGACGTGGACGCCTACATTGCCGCCCTGGCAGATCCGGCGATCGCGCCGCTTGTGGAAGGCGTACACATGGCCATCCCCGGCACACGGCCGGCCAACTTCGGCGCGAACGTTCAGCGGGTGGTCACCCGCATCGCGGGTGCCGGGCGAGTACCACACCTCAGCTTCTCGTTCTCCATCGGCGACGGGCAACCGGTGGATACCGCGATCGCCACGACCGACCGGTATGACGCCATGATCGACGAGGCGGCGCATATCGTCAAAGGCGTGCCGGGTCCTGTATTCGTGCGGCCGGGCTTCGAGTTCAACGGCAGCTGGAATGCCTATACGCCCGGTGTGTATCCGAGAGCCTTCCGCAAGTTCGTGGACCGGTTCCGGGCCGCTGGTGCCGCCAACGCCATCTTCATCTGGTGCTACGAACCCGACGGTCCCGCCGACTTCGCAGATACGTCCAACGGCGAGGCGCTGTGGTACCCCGGCGACGACCACGTCGACTGGTTTGGGCTGGACGTGTTCGACGCCGGCCACTTTGATCCGGCCGTGCCGTTTCGGGACCGGCGGGGCCTGACGCCCCGTGGGCGGGCGGAGGCGTTCCTGGCGATGGCTCGCGAGCACGGCAAGCCCGTGTACCTCTCCGAGGTGGCGGCGGTGAAGATCGGCATCACGCCCGACGAGGCCGACGGTCGCGCCGACTGGCAGGCGTGGTTCCAGAAGTGGTTCGACTGGCTGGCTACGCACCCCGAGATCAAGGGTTTCAACATCATGTCTCAGGACTACACCGGCACGAAGTACGACCGGGACTACGCCTGGGGCAACGCGCGTGTCCAGGACAACCCGTACATCCTGGCGCGCTGGGTGGAGGCCCTCCGCCAGCCGCGGTTCGTGCACCGGCGCGGGCCGTAGGACCGGAACCCTCCGCCAGCGGCGATTCGTGGACCCTCGTCGACGGCAGTACCGGAACCCTTGGCCGGGCGCACTTCGTGCACCGCGGTGGGCGGTAGCAGCGAAACGCTTCGTACCCGCACAGTCATAGCTTCTGCCGTAGCTGAGCGGTCAGGAATGCAAGCGCCGGGGCGGGGCGCGGTGCATTCAGTATCCCGGTTCAGCTGGACTTGGACCGCGAGTACTCGAGACTCACAGACTCGTGGCAGTGACCTCGGAGGAATGGCCATGGCAGGGGCAAGACGTCAGGCGCTATTGCCCATCCACACGGAAGCGTGGCCGACAGCACGAACGGCATTCATTCTCGCGGTTGCGCCGGTGGCGGCCGGTTGCAGGACTCCGGTAGCGACAATGCCGGCACAGGCGCAGACGACACCCTGACCCACTTCCATCGAGCAGGTGACGCCACTCGATGCGGGCGCGCCATCCGGTCTCATCGCCTACGTCGATCCCGATGGGCAGCTGGCGTGGATGACGCCCGATGGCCTGAACAAGCGACGCCTCACTGGCGGCAGTAGTAGGGTGGAATCAGCGGATTGGTCGCCAGACGGGCGGCAAATAGCTTACATTGCCGGCGCAAGCGCCGATGCGAACCGCCAGGTCGCCATCTGCGACCTCGATCGCCAGCAGGTGACCACCCTCAGCCTGACCATTGCCGACCCCTGGGTCGTGCAGACCATGTCGGGTGCTCACTGGTCACCCAATGGGCGATACCTACTGCTCGACAGCGGCACTGGCGAGCTGCGGGATCTAACGGTGGTGGATCCGAATACCGGCGGCACCAAGGCCACCGTGCGAGCATACGGCTACGCGTGGTCGCCGGACGGCGAGCGCCTGGCGATCGGGGAGCCGCATCCGCTGGCCACCCCGATCCGTCTCGGCAATGGAGACTCCCGCAGCCTGAGCGTCCTAACGATCGGTGACCAGGCGCCGAACGTGCTCCTGGAGGGAACGGACCAGGATCTTTATGACCCGCGCATCTGGCTGTCTAATGGCGAGCTGCTTTTCGAGCAGATCACCTGGAACGAGAACGCCCAGACAAGTGCATCCAGCCGGTGGTTGGTCGATCCAGACAGCGGAGTCTTGGAGCCCAAGCCAGCCAAAGACATCCCGCCGGATCGCGACCACGACTTGGTCCTGGCGCGACTGCCGAAGGAGTTTCAGGATGCGTCCAGTGGCGTCGCGTCGCGGTCGCCTGACGGCAACTGGCTGGTATTCGCCGCGGCCAGCGGAGCCCGGCGGGGAATGTACGTGCTGAAGTGGACATCTGGTGCCGAGCCTCGGCGGATCGCAGACGGGACCTCGCCCGTCTGGCAACCACATTGAGAGCGGTCCCAGCACCAACGGCCGCTGAGACTGGCTAACGCCGGGACCAAGAGGGTCGTTCGTGTGACCCGTGCAGCCGCGGTATGCGTTCTCCCTTGATGGTCTGTGCTCCCGAACCTGTGGCCGTGGGATCGCCAGTCCCGCCGGAGCCTTTGCTGTCGGACCCGAATGGGAGGCCAGGCGTGCATCCAGCGGTAGCCTGTCCGCATCGACTTGAGGCGGGCGCTGACAACACGCGCCGCGCGTAACGAGCGGTGGCGGCGTCAACGCGCATGCCGAGCCGTTGATTCCGGCAGCCGAGAGCGCTTCTCGACGGGCTCGAGAACGGTTCGGCGGCACGGAAAGGCGGTGGCCAAGGCATCTGGCCACGGCAATCAGCAGCGGCACGCATCCCGTCGCGGCGCAGTTCCTCGCGCGGATCTACGATGGTCGCGAGATTGAGCCAGGGTTCGTGGCGGTGCCGCTGGAGCGGCCCACGGAGATGGATCTGAGTCAGCGACTGGCGGAGAGGGCGGCGGCTCGGGCGGAGTCTGGGAGCGATGGCGCTGGCGGACAACGATCAGGATGGCGGTCGAAAGCGTGGCCCAGGAGAGTGCCGAGAAGCCCAGCGCGACAGTTGGCGCCGCGATCTCCGCTGCATCAGAGGTCCAGCGGCCCATGGGGTCGGGATGCACCAGCAACGAGGCCGGCAGGAAGCCCGGCAAATGAAGCAGCACCCACAGCCATTCAACGGCAGCAACCGCAAGGGCGCATCGCTCGCAATCGAGCTGGGCAATTCTGGGCGCTACGAGCGCCAGCCATAGGTCGATGACCGCTCCGGCCAAGAACCACGCGACCGCGATGACGACGAACAGGCAACGGGGTGAAACGGTCAAGCTCCGCGACTGCGGCACAAACCGCCGGCGCATGCTACGCGGCATGGCCGAACACCGCCTCCACGTCGCGCAAGGATAGGCCCGAAGTTTGCGTCTCCACGGCCAGTCGATCCAGCACGTCGGGGTTGCCCCGCAAGAAAGCAATGAGGCGCGAGCGGTAGGGCTCGCGCGTGGCTCGCACCTGTGGTACGGGTCGGTCGTGGCTCGCGGCCGTGGCACGGCTCGGGCGTGGCTCGCACGCGTGGCGCGACGCCGTTCTGGCTCGCACCCATGGACGGCAAGCTGGACGCGCGCGCGGTGGGCATCCCTGCCGGGCGGTGGCCGTTGCGCTACCGCAGGAGCGGCTCGGCCGCGGGCGGCCTCCGGTAGTGGCCGCGACCCAGCGTGTCGCTAGCCCCCTCCTTCGGAGCTTGCAGCGCCACTCGCTCGGTGCCAAGGTGCACCACGTGGCCCACTAGATGACTGTTTATGCCACCCCGTGGATGCCGGGCTGCCCCGGCTACCCTGCCAGGTCCTTGGCCTCCGACCAGTTGCCGGCAAGGAGCGCCTACCTCTGCCGCCGAACCCTCTGGCTCGGTGCTCAGCTGGCCATCCAGTGCGCCTGCCTTTCTGGGCTGTTCTGCTCATGGCACTAGGTTGGCTCACTCCCTGCTTTTGCAGCAGCCGACGGACGACACCGACTTTCGACCGCGCCACCTGGCCCCAGTCAGCGCTTAAACACCGTGTCGGAGTGCCACTCAAGAAACTGACGCCCTGGCCGGTCGGCCTCAGTGGGCGGCACCCAGATCTTCGTGTTGTCGAAGCGTCGGTATTCTCCGCCGTTGTCGAAGTCTGAGGCAATGCGGGGACTCACGCGGAACTTGTGATCGGGTGTTACAGTCACATAGCCAGCATCGAAGAGCTCGTGCACGTCAGCGCGCAGCAGTAACCCATTGTCGATGCGGTGCTCGCCACCCTGCGCCACGGGAAGAATGTGCGCCGCGACCAGCGCCGGCAATGCCTTCTCATGTGTGACAGCGCAGCGCCGCTGATAGACGTCCGTGACAGCGGTGCGGAAGGAGCCTTGACCGAGACGCGGGCGGACAGGTATCGGACCCCCGAACAAGGCCCCGGCCTCCCGAGTCCACTGCTGCGAGGCGTCGACGCGCTCGAGCCGGAGACGCACTTCTTCCATCAAGTGACCGCCTATCGCCGAAGTGCTGTCGTAGGTCTTCCCTGTCACGATATTGGGCGACCAATCTCGAGGTACGGGGATCCTATCTGCCGGCGGGAAGTAGAAGGGCTTCGCAAGGATGACACAGCCGATCTCACAGGTGTAGTCGAGGCAGGGCCTGCCTGGGCGATACCGCGAGATCCGCTGGCGCAGCGTCTCCAGACTGTCAGCGCCGTTCCCTTCCCCGAAGGCCTCCCACGCCAGTCGGATTGGTGCAAGTTGGGATCTCACGAGAAAGCCGCCACCTGCGATTTCATTCTGTGGATACTTAAGCTTGAAGAGAAACAACTCGCCTGGGCTGATAGCAGCGAATCGGGTGTGTCCGCCTGGCTGCCAGAAGTTGATCTCAGACAGGTGGGGCCGGCTACTGAGGAACCGGAACCACTGGGAGTCAGTCACGGCAACGAAGATGCGCATGAGTCAGCCTCCATGCCGGGAGATGCCTCAGCCGATCCTCCACGGCCTGCTCGCAGCGACCATAGAAGCATCGGCAATTGCGGCCCTCGCGACGGAAGACCGCTCTGCACTATGCGCGAGACAACGCGAGGCTGTCAGGCGCTTGTTCAACGAGGTCCTTGGCGATGCTCCTGCCTTCCTTAGCCGTGAGACCTGGGCCAACGACAGAAGCGTCCCCGTGACGGCTGTCATCCGTGGCGTGCGAAGCATCACCGCTCAGGAACCCCCACTACCCGCCGACGTGTCGAAGCATGCGATCGATTGTCAGCCCATCGTCTTTCGCGACCATCGAGTCCTCCGGTGCGCAGGTGTCAATCTCGGCCGATGGGACATCAAATGACGGACGACCGCGTACAGTCCACCACCCTCTTCTAGCCCCCTGGCCCGAGCCACGCGCTCGTGTCCGCTCGACATGTAAGCATTCGAGTATTCTCCCACGGTCTTCGGGTGTGTACCTACGGTCGAACCGATCCTGGCTGTTCGACGCCAGCTCCTCTGCCACTGTCGCTCGGCGTATGTGGCCCCCGGATCTCCGTGTATTTCTGCGCGGACCCCCGCGCCAGCGCGACAGGGTACTTTGCCTCGTTCTGGCGAAGCTTCGCTTCGACGGCCTGGGCGAGGTCGATCCCGGTGACATCCGCCAAGTAAAGAAGGTAGATGAGGACATCGGCCATTTCATCCGCTAGGTGCCCGCGAAAAGTGGCGGAATCCAGGTCGTCACGGATTTGGTCGGGCGACTTCCAGAGGAACAACTCAGCCAACTCGCCAGCTTCCACGACAGTTGCGAGAACGAGGTCCTTGGGCACATGGAACTGCCTCCAGTCCCTCTCGTCCCGAAAGGCCACGGCGCGCTCTCTCAGGCCGTACATCGTTGTTTCTTTGTCAGACATTCCCATGTTGCCCCTGTCCCTCGGCTACGGCAAGAGCGACGCGGGTCGGGATGCGCACGATAGGGCACACTGCGGGCACTCCTGCCGCGGCCACACCATCGGGGGTCGTCGGTGGCGCAATGGCCCGTCGTTTCAGGCGCTCGTACCCCGTTCCTCTGGATATGCCAGCCATGCCGGAGATCTCGGCAATCGTGCGCTCGCGACTGTCCGGTAGCTGCTGAAGGAACTCACGGTGCATCGGCGCGACCTGCGTCGGGCGGCCGCCCGACCGGCCGCGCAGCCGGGTCGCAGGCACCGAACCCTCGAGTTGTCGATGCGAGGATTGCTCGATGCCGCGATGCGGCCGGGCCCGACGCGGAGCTGTGGCCTCATGCCGAAGGAACCTCGGAACCACCCCGGCCCCCTGGGCCGCGGACGGACGCGAGCCACTCGCGATTCGACGCGCCTGGAGCTCCCAGTATACGCTGCAGCCCGGGACACTTCAAGTCCAGCCCGGCCAGGACTGCCGCGGCAACAAAGCTACGGCACCGTTCCGCTCTGGCACGCAGTCATCCCGTGCCGGCGGCCATTTGCCGAGGGGATGAATCTGCGGGAGGAGTCGGTGTCCGATCTGGGCCGGCGATGCGGCCTGACGCAGACAGCTGTGGCGCCTCGGATCGACAGTCCGCAATCTCACCGCAGCAAAGCGGAGCGGCACGCCGACTCGATGGTGGGACCGTTGGTGTCGCTTGGGGGCGTCATCGGACTGCGTGGCCGGATCCTCGTTGAGGACGAGACCGGCCGCGTTGTGGGGCCAATCGTGGCTGACCGACGGCTCCGAAAGAGATGCGGGTGACTCCCGCTCACCGTGAACGGCACGTCCCGTGCGGTGACGCCGTGACCCGGCGGGTCGGTCCTGCGCCGCTGCCCGCTGGCGGGCTATCTCCCGTCGCCCTTCAGCAACCGGGGCAATGACAGGCCCGTGGCCGCCGGCCGGGGAAAGCCAACTGAGCAGTCAGGGTTGACGCGTTGCGCGTAGATGTCGGGGAAGTCCGACCGGCCGTCGGCCCAGCTGAGGACGACGCAGTCGGCGCTGCCCACCACCGCCTCCAGGCGGGCCTTGCCGGATGCCACGGAAGATGCCGTGGTTCGCCCTCCATGCCGTCCGGACCCCACTCGCGGCCACCAGCCGCGGTGAGCTTCTGGCCGAACACCGGCTGACGGTACAGGCCACCGAAGTGGTATGGCTGCCGCCAGAAGAGGTAGATGGCCTCGGTCGTCGGGTTGAAAGCAGCAGCCGGCTCGACCTGCTCCCAGGCCAGGTTGTACTCTACCGCCATGCCGTTGGCCGGGAAGACGGCCGTGCCGTCGGCATGGATCCACTGGGCGCGCGTCTGCAAGGGCTCGACCTCGTACCAGGCGAACACCGCCCCACCTTTGCCGTCGCTCACGAACGGTCGGAAGTTCGCCATCTGCAACGTGTCGTCGGCGAAGACGGCCAGCGGCCTCCGGCCACCACTCGGGTCTGCCTCGCCCCACAGCGCTTCGCCGGTAGCCGAGAACTTCCGCGCGTAAAGGTGCTTCGGTTCGTACATCCCCAGGAAGCGCACCCACGACAGGGTGACGCTCCCACCCTCGGCAGCGTTCAGGTCAGCCGAGAAGAGGGTGGCGCCCCCGGGGTCGGCGACGGTGAGCGGATGCCGTTGTGCTGCCATTGCTCGCGGCCGTTGGCGTCGAGCTGCTGCAACGTCGGATCGTAACCGCCACGAGCATTGTCATACCAGCTCACGTAGATCCCGCCGTCACCCGTGGCGACGATCTTCGGCACGTCCTGCTCGTTAGGCCCGTCGCCGATCGCAGAGTTCCTCGCCGGATCGCTGGTCCAGCCACCGGCGGCTCGTTGGGATGGCGCGTCCGACCGCCGTTGGCCGCGCATCCCTCGGCCGTGGTTTGCCCGGCCCCACTGGCCCTCGCGAAGGCCCAGCACCGTCGCGCCCTGCAAGGCGACGTCTCCCACCAGACTGGGGTAGGCCACTCCGGCTGTCTCCACGGGCTGCGACGGGTCTTGAAGGTCAATGACGCGTAGTCCGTAAAGGGGTCACTGAAGAAGACGCGCGAGCCGCTGGGCAGCGGGTTGCGCACGCTCCAGCCATTGCCCGTCCATTGCCCGATGATGGGTTGAGCTTGCCCGGGGTCAACGATAGGAAGGCCATCGCTGCGGCTCACAACGACCAGGCCGGCGTTGGTCACGGCCACCTGTGTCGCTGCGAAGCCGTCCAGGTCGATTACCCGGTCCAGTCGGCGCGACGCCGGGGCCGTCACGTCGACGACATCGAGCTTGCCGTCGCTGGCCAGGACGTAGGCCCTTCCGTCCCTGATGTCGGTCTCGGCCGCTGGTCGCGAGAGAAAACCCACCTGGCGCGGCGAACCCGGCGTCGTGCGATCGACGACCGCTATCCCCGGCGGGTTCGTCACGACATAGGCGTAGCGGCCGCTCACGGCGACCCGCGAGGCACCGCCAAATCCGAGGGGCACGGTCTTGACCGCGGGATTGGCGAGATCGGCGAAGGAGACGAACCCCGCCCTCACCCGCGGCCAGGTAGGCGTGGTCGTCCACGAGAGCCACCGGCAACACGCTGCCGCCCACCGTCGTCGACACGACGAACGGGGGCACTCCGCCGCCGGACAAGTCCAGCAGGTGCAGTTGATCATGCTCCGTCCCCATCAGGGCCCTGTCCCCGGCGAGCGTCAGCGACCGGGCGCTCTTCTGCGTTTCGAGTCGCCCCAGCAGGATCGGCTTGGCGGGGTCGGCGAGGTCGAAGGTCGACAGACCGTCGTTGGCGGCGATGTACACGCAGTCGCCCTGGGCGGCGGCAACATCATCGCCAATCGTCGAAACCCTCTCGCTGCCGAGGTGGCGGGGGTGAAGGGGTCCCCGAGATCACGTACGTCCAGACGGTTCTCGAGCTCCGACGATGCCCACCAGCTGAGAGGGACCGCTCGGTGCCCGTCGAAGGCGAGCGCTTTCGGGTACCGAACCGAGGAATGGGCGGCATCCGCGTACGATGGGTGGAGCGGATCCGCCAGACGCGGTCTCCTTGTGCGTGCCGCGGGACAGGGGGACCCGTGTTCGCCGGTGCCGCCTTGTCGGCTCGGGTCAGGCACCTACTTATAGATGCGCCTGAAGCGCTTCCCGCGTGACCGGGTCCTCACCGTTCGGTTTCTGGCGGCCAGGGGCCGAACCGATCGCGCGGCGCTGCCGTTAACAAAGAGCGTTTCCGTGGATCCAGGAAAGGGAGTGCCACGTGGGCGATGGTCTACCTGCCAACCTGGCCGACTTGCGCGCCTTCTTGCCGGAGCTCGTGGCCGAAGCCGAGAAGACGGTGCCCTATGCCGCCGTTCTGGTGACGCAGGGCGGCGGCGAGGGAGTCGTCAAGTCGATCGGCGACGAACGCGTCAACCCTATCCCGCCGCTGCCCGGCATCCGCATCTCGGTCTGGGATGGCGCCACGTTCCACAGCGTCGCGACCAGCCGGCTCGATGACCGCGACGATTTGATGCGCCTGGCGCGCGACCTGGCGGCGTCGGTCAGGGTGACGGATGGCCCGCTGCCCGAGCCCGGCCCGACCCTGGACCGTCACTTCGCGAGCGAATACCAAGAGGACCCGGCGGCCATCGATACGAAGACCCGCCAGGAAATCTGCAGTCACGCCTTCGCCCGTCTGACCGCCTTCGATCCCCGGATCGTGAATGCCCAGGTGGTGTATGCCTACGAGCGAGAGTACCGCCTGTTCGCCAACCGTTGGCGGCTGCTGTCCGCGGATATCACCGCCGTCTCGGTCGTGATCGTCCCGTTTGCCCGCGCCGACGGACGGCAAGTGGCGAACTACGAGATGCGAACCGGGACAGGCCACGAGGTGGCGCGGTTGAGCGACGATGAGGTGGACGAGGTGGCGGCGATGACTCTGGCGCACCTTGCGGCCGAGAGGATTCCCGCCGGCGACTACTGGGTGATCCTGGACCCCGATGTGGCCGGCACCCTGGCCCACGAGTCGTTCGGCCATGGATGCGAGCTGGACACGATGATGCGCGGTGCGGCGCGCGCGAGCTTCTACGTTGGCCAACGCGTTGGCTCGGATCTGGTTAATATCGTGGACTTCGGCGGGTATCCCGGCAAGCACGGCTCCATCTTTTTCTCGGATGACGGCGTCCTGGCCACCGAACCGGTGGTCCTGGTGAAGGACGGCATCCTCCAACCAACGATGATGACCGACCTCTACAGCCACACCCTGATGCGTGACCGCCTGCCCGGCCTCAAGCTCTCGGCCAACGGGCGCTTGCAGAGCTATGACCACCCGATCTACGCCCGAATGACCAATACGTACTTCCTGCCTCGCTCGCGGGAGCATGGTGGGCTGTCCAAGGAGGAGCTGATGGCCGACACCGACGCCGGGGTGCTGGTGGAGCGCGTGACCAGCGGCATGGAGGATCCCCTCGGGTGGGGTGTCCAGCTACAGGCGCTTCGCGGCCGCGAGATTCGCAGTGGCGCGCTGACCGGGCGACTCTTCTATCAGGTGGGGATGACGGGTTACGTGCCCGATGTCCTGGCGAGCGTGGATGCCCTCACGTCGGACTTGTGGTTGGAGTCGGGGGGAACATGCGGCAAGGGCCACAAGGAATTCGTGCGCACCGCTAGCGGCGGCCCCTACGTTCGCTGCCGGATGAAACTGGGGTGAGCGATGGACCTCGACAAGGTGAAGCTTGTTTTGGACAAGACGGAGGGGATGGCGGGCTGGTTGCTGCGGCAGGTCACGACGGACGCCACGACGGTCATCCGCCTGCCGGGGATCGTCACGGTCGAGGGTGGGCGCTTCGTGCGGCATTCCAGCCCGCACCCGCGGGAGGTGATCCACGCTCCGTCGGAAGAGGTCTGGCTGACCGTCTACTCCCGTCACTCGCGGGATGGCGAGGAGCAGATGGGGGAGGCCGTCGGGCAAGTCACGTCGGACGAACCGTCGGCGGTGGCGCAGGTGGCGGAAAGCCTGCTTGCTGCCGCGCGGAGTCAGTCCAATCCGCCGTTCAGCGAGCTCGCACCTAAAGTGACATACCCCGAGGTCGCCCTGGCTGATCCGAGATTGCAAGGCGCCGGCTGGCTGGAGCTGCTGGATTGCGTCGGCGAGTTCGCCGATGCGGTTTTGGCGGCGGCCGATCGCGCCGAGTCGGCCGAAGTCTCGAATTTGGAGGTGTTTCTGCGCCGACAACACACGCGCTTCGAGTCGAGCGGCGGTCTTCGCCTGGATTTGCCGTCGACGCGCGCCGACGCCGAGATCTGCTTCGTCGCCCGTCTGCCAGACGGACGCGTCGCCGAGCACACCGTGCGCCCGCACGCTCGGCGTCTCCAGGACCTTGACGCGGTCGCCCTGGCAGCGACAGGCACGGGGTATGCGCGCGACATCGCGGCAGCCGGCCCGCCACCCGACTACGACGGCCCGGTGGGGCTCACCGGAGACGCCGTGCCGCAAGTGATGCTGCTGGGCGCCGGTCCGCTCGCCATGCACGCCAATGCTCGGACGGTGTACGAGAGGCTGTCTCGCTACGCCAAGGGCCAGCCGGTCCACGGTGACCAGGCGCGAGTCGGGGATGCGGTGACGGTGGTCTCGGACCCACTGATCCCGTATGGATCCGACTCCTACGTGTTCTCGGTGAGCGACGGCAGCCCCATGGCCCGCGTGGCGGTGGTCGAGGAAGGGACGTGGAGTGGGCTCCTGGGAACGCGCCGCTACTACGACTACCTGGGGTTGACCAGCGCTGGGGCACAGCCACCCGGCGGCGCTGGCAACACGGTTATCTCGCCCGGAAGCCACAGTGCTGCCTCTTTGCTGGACGCCGGTCGCCTGGTCGTGGTGAAGGCCCTCTCCGACTTCCAGACCGATCCGGTCTCGGGTGACTTTGCCTGTGAGATCCGGCTCGGGGCGGTGCGCGAGAAGGGGGTGGAGACGCCGTTCAAGGGCGGGCTCTTGATCGGCAACTACTTCGCGGCCTTGGCCGATGTGCAGCTGTCGCGGGAAACGATTGCGGCCGATGGCTACTACGGCCCGGCGGTCGTTCGGTTTGGCGATCTCAAGGTGGCTGGGTGAGCGGGGTTGCCCTCCCTCCCGGCCGCACCGCGCATCGTGATGTGGCGGCCGGCAGTGGGTTGCCCCGCTGTGCGAGTCTGGCCGTGCCCCATACGGATGCCTGGCCGCACCGGGCACGAGGAACCCTGCCTTGCCAGTGCGCCGGCTTGGATCGGAAGTCCTCGGCGCGATCGACGCGAGGCGGTGAACCGCGCTACGACGTAGCGGCCGGGCCGCGGTAGGTCGCAATGAACCTGTTTGGGGAAGGAGAATGGACATGTCGCGCGAGCTCGTCTTGGCCATCGGAGGAGTCTTCGGCGTGGTCATTCTTGCCACGTCCGCCACCGCCACGGACGGACCGCCGAGCCGCGCCTCGGAGCCCATCGTCGTGCCCGGCGCCGATCTGGCGCCATTCGTCGGCGCCCGCATCGCCGAGTTGCGCCTCTGGCGTTGGGCCGAGGGGCAGTGGCGGATGCCGCCAGCCCCGGTCGACGAAGGCACCGACGGCGGCTACTTCACCCGCGCCGAGGATGGCATCCTGGATGGCAACGACGAGTTGGTCTTAATGGCCGACGATCTTGGAGAAGAGGCACCGGCGGGCAGCTGGCCACCAGGCATGTCGGACGAGCACCCACCACTGGGCATCGCGGTCACCGACCCTCTGTCGGGCGTTGTACGCTTCGCCTACGCCTCCCGCTCCTCGATCGCACCTCCGGCGCCCGAAACCCGCCTGGTGGAGTACGATGCGGGGGCGCGCGAGGTGCGCAGCCCCACCTACACCCTCGGGCTGGCCGGCATCCCCACCGACGGCTTCGTTGGAATCCGGACGCTGTCGCTGTTCGGTGGGGCCACCGATCTTCTGGACCGCCTGAAGCTCCGTGCGAGCGTTCGGTTGGCCACGTACGAGCACACGTTCACCGAAGAGAACGTGCAGTTCTCGCGCACCGCGGTGAAGGTCGCGCCGCCGATCGCCGGACCGGTGCGGATCGTGGTGGACAACGAGGGTTGGGACATGGCGTATGCCGGCAGGATCACGGTGCAGATGCGGGTTCGGTGGCCTGAAGCTACCCCCCGAGGTGGGCGCCATCACGACTGCCCGCCTGTCCTGGGACTTCAGCGAAGAGGCGTTGCCAGCGACCTATCGTGATGCCAACATCCCGGCCGGTGGGTCAAGTCCCATAGCTGCTGTAAAAGCAGGGGCGTGAGCTACGCGGCACGACGGACCTGCCCATCGGTGGGGGTGGGCGGCGTCTGACCAAGCTCTCGCCGGAGGTGCCGAAGCTGTTCGCGCTCGAACT
>DAOUCP010000101.1:0-15315 GCA_034432155.1 Anaerolineae bacterium | reverse complement strand
GCCGCGGCGGCCGCCGGCGCCCCGCCCGACGAGCCAGATGGGCTGGCGATACCTTCGGTCGCCGAACCGGGGGCGGATGGGCCTGTCTGGCGGCAGCCCGCCACTACGAGCGCGCCCAGCAGCACGAGTGTCCACATCGCGAGCCCGCTCGGACGCGGGGCCACGATCGAGCGCCCCCCACATACGCGACAACCCATGGCCGTCCCTCCTTCGGTAGGTGTTCGTTCGGACGGTGACCGATCGGCGAGCTTCCGCCTCCCGCCGTCGCCTGCCTACCAGACCGCGCTCGGCGAGCGCCCGCCCCGTGCCGTCACCCGCTGTCAGGCCAGGCTCGGGAGGCGGAACCGGCCCCGTCTCCGGTTCTACCAGGTGACATCATTGTACCCCACTACTCGGCATTCACACGCCTCTCGCCGCCGACCGTCCGCGTGCTGCAAGCTGCCCTCGTAGCGCTGCGTGGACGACGCCACGTGCCAGCCGCCGAGCGTCAGAGGATCGGGGCCGACCGCCGGCAGCCACTCCCCGTCCCAGGCCCGGGCAAGATGCAGGTGGGTTGCCGAGCTCACCCCGCCTTCACACGACGGATAGCCAAGCACATCGCCGGCTGCGACGCGCACACCTTCCGTGATGGCAGCGGCGATCGATAGGTGCAAGTAGAAGACATCCGGGCCTGTCTGGCGAAGGCCGTCGCCATCTAGGTCGAGCCACAAGCTGCCCGGTCGCACCGTCGTGACCACGCCGCCGGCGACAGCCCGGGCCGGCCTCGTCGCCACATAGCAGCCTGTCCGGTCCTCGTCGGGCACCAGATCGATCGCTGCCCAGGCGCTTCCATCGGCCCAACCGCCGTGGGGACCGCCGGTGAACCACCAGCGCTCGCCCTTGGCAAAGGGCAACTGCAGGGCGGGAAAGGCCGGCCGCGAGCGGCCACCCACGGCGGCACCGGCCGCTGGCGCACCAAACAGCCGCTCGTAGGCTGCCACCACGCTCGCCAGGCGGGTCTCGAGCTCGACCTCGTAGCTTCCCTGGGCCATAGCCAGATGGACGGCGCAGCTGGCGGCACCGATGGCCGTCGGGCATGCCAGTCGGGTCCCGTCGGCCAGAAGATAGGTTCGGTTGTTACGGTTGTGCCAGTTGTAGTAGCCGCGATTCAGGTTGTCGGCCAGCCAGTTGAGCTGCCGCCAAAGACCCATGCGGCCTGGATCGACCAAGCCGGCCGGATAGGCGAGGGCCGTCTCGTCGGTCGGCACGCCGGTCACCCAGCCACTGCGGGCCTCGAGAATGGCCAGCAGCAAACGGGGTCCCACCAGGAACTCCTCGGCGACACGGGCCACGATCTCCCCTCCGCTCAGGCTCTCGCCAGCCACCAGCTCTCGGTACGACGCCAGGTAGCCGCCCTGCTCACGGACGAAGGCTGCCGCATCGAATCCGACGTAGGCCGGCCCGAACACCAGTTCGCGATCGGGAACGAGGAAGATGGCCGGCCCGTCGCGCACGGCCGTCGGCCGGAGCACCAGGCGCTGGCCAACGGCAATCTGGTCCGGGTCGGCCAGCCCGTTCGCCGCCACCAGTTCGTCGATGGTGGTGCCCAGATGCAGAGCGATGGTGCTCAAGGTGTCGCCGGGCTGCACGACGTATTCCTGCGCTGCCACCGCTGCCGGCCAGGCGACGGGGGACTGCGAGGCAGCCGGGCCAGGTCCGACGAGGGGGCGGCCGTCCCGGGCCCAGAAGCGCGAGGGCAGCCGGTCAACCATCACCACTGCCGCCAGCACGACAGCGGTGAGCGCCAGAAGCACATTGGGGCGGACGGCACGGAGCACGGCGGGCCAGTATAGCACGCCCAGTTGCGGGCCCTCGACCGCCATGGCAAGCTCGAGGTGGGAGCGACGAGACGCTTCGGGAGTTGCGAAACACATACCCACACCCTTGTCCACAGGCACTCCTTGGGTCCGAAACGCGTCGCACACCGCTAGGGGTAGGGCAGACGCGCCTGCTTGGCAGGCGGACGGCTTGTCAGCCGGCGGGGGCCCCGAGTACTCTCTCCGGCCGAAGCAGGGAGAGGAACCAGTGGTGTGCGAGCGCGCGGAGACCGACGACCCGTTGGCCTGGGGCCCCTTGCCGGTGCGTGACCTACCGGCCAACGCCGCCACGCCGCGGGCGCCGCGCGACCTCTCGGGTGTCGACCTTCGGGCGGCCCGCCTTGCGGGCGCAGTGCTGCGCGGCTTTCGGCTCCGCGGAGCCTGTCTCGAGGGTGCCATTCTCTCGGGTGCCGATCTGCGGCTGACGGATCTGTCGGAAGCCGACCTGCGGGGGGCCAATCTCAGCGGAGCCATGCTCGCTCGGGCGGATCTGAGCTTTGCCGATCTGCGAGGGGCCTGCCTGCTCACCGCCGATCTTTCCGAGTCGACCGCCAGCCACGCCGACTTTCGCGAGGCCCTGTTGCCGATGGCGGTGCTGCGCGGCGCGTTGTTGCGGGCGGCGGATTTTCGCTGGGCACGCTTGGATGGCGCGCGGCTGTGCGATGCCGACCTGGACGGCGCGCAGTTCGAGGGGGCCAGCCTGGTCTTTGTCGACCTGTCCGGTGCGCACCTGACGGCGGCCACCGACTTCAGTTACGCCTTCCTCCAGCATGCCCGCTTCGCTCGCACCGCCCTCACCCGACACCACATTCGGCGGGGGATCGGCGAGGAGTGCGCCGACCTGGCTGCCGCCCGCACGACCTACCTGCAACTGAGTCAGGCATTCGTCGCCCTGGCGCGCCACGAGGATGCCGACTGGGCTCGCTACCAGGCTTGGCGCATGGCCACCGAGTCGCACCGGCCGCGAAATGCCGTTGTCTACTACCGTGGTTGGGCCGCCCCGGCCTCACCGAACCCGCATCGGCCATTGTCTGCCGTCGACGCGGTCACGGGCGAAAGCTACTTGGCCGGCGAAACGGGAAGGGATGCGGCGAGCTCCGAGCCGTCCTCGGCGGACACCGCGAGGCCCGCCGGCCGCCCTTCCGATCCAGTGGTCGCGCTGTCACCCGCTGTTCGGCGCGTCCGCCTCCTCGGGCGGCGGACGCTTCCCCGGGCAACGTTCTTGGCTTGGCATGGCACGCTGTGGTGTGTGGGCCGCCTCGCCGAGTGGCTGACCGGCTATGGAACGAGCCTGCGGCGCTTGGTCGCCACGCTGGCGCTTCTGTGGTCCGCCAGTGCCCTGCTGTACCTGCTGTCCGGAGCCGTCGTCGGCCCCGACGGTCTGCCGGCAGACGTGATCGATGCCCTGCACTACTCTGCGGCCGCGATGACGCCGCTGGAACCGCATCCGCTGACGTGCGGTAGCGCTCTGGTTCGGCTGGCGGCGCTCGTGGAGGGCGCGCTGGGCCTGGTGCTCCTGGGCGCGCTGGGCGCGGTCGCCACCACGCGTTTGCGGCGCTGCTGACGCCCAGACGCCCCGCTAGAGCTTGTAGCCGATGGTGCGGAGGAATGCCTTGCGCGCGGCCACGTCCTCGTCGGCCTCGACGCCCTTGGGCGACTGGCCATCGATGACGCCCAGAATGCCCCGACCCAGCTCCGAGCTGGCGACGACGACCTCGATGGGATTGGCGGTCGCGCAGAACACTCGACACACCTCGGGCACCGCTTTCACCGCGTTGAGGACGTTGACGGGGAAATAGCCACGGGCGAGGCAGATTACGAAGCTGTGGCCGGCACCAATGGCCAGCGCCGTTTGGCGCGCCAACGCGATCATGGCTTCATCGGTGCCAGACCAACGCACCAGGCACGGTCCCGAGGCCTCACAGAAGGCGAGCCCGAACCGAATGCCTGGCACCGTACCGACCAGCGCCTCGTGCAAATCTTCGACGGTCTTGATGAAATGGCTCATGCCAAGGATGATATTAACGTCTTCTGGCTTGCCTACCGGTACGGTGACGATTTCCACGTCATGCCTCCTCCGATTTGGCGACCGCGGGTCGCTCGCCTGGCCGCCCCGGCGTCACGCCCCTGGGGTGGCAGCCGCTTTCGGCTGCCAAGGAACCTCCGCGCCTCGCCGGGCGATGGCGGCGCGCGCCGCTGCGGGCCAGGCGACGGCGCGAGCCAATCATACCATGGCGCACCGGCCACCTGGTGGCGCCAAGGGGGTAGCATGCGGTGATCGACTCTCTGCGGGACTACACGCGCTTGCACGTGGCGAGCCGCGTTCCCGGCGAAGCCATCCTGGTCACCGCTGCCGTTGGCCAGGGCAAGACGACGGCCCTCGCCAGGCTGGCGGCCAGCCTGCGTGGCGAGGGCTACCGCGTCGGCGGCATCCTTGCCCCGCGGGTCATGGTTGCCGGAGTCACCCTCGGCTACGATGTGCTGGATGTGGCCACCCCTCGGCGCGCCATTCTGGCGCGCCTCTGGCCCCCCGGCCAGCGGATCGGCAGGTACTACCTTCGCCCGGCCGGCCTGGCGCTGGCCGACCAAGCGATTCGACAAGCTGCCCACGAGGCGCAGGTGGTCCTGGTCGATGAAGTGGGGCCGGCCGAGCTGGGCGGCGGAGGGCATCATGCCGCTGTGGTCGCTGCCTTGGCAGGCTCGGCGCTGCCGGTGCTGGTGGTCCGGAGTGGCCTGGTTCCGGCGGTCCAGGCTACCTTCGGAATCGGCCAGGCGTGGGTCTGGTCGGTCCCCGCCGAATCGGTGCCCCGCTAGCTTCGCCGCTGGTAGCCCTCGTCCGTGGCCCGCCATCGCCGTCGCCGGTCGCAGGCGCTGGCGGCAGCGGGAGCGTCCGGCCCCCGGTAGCGGTGGACTGCAGGTCCCGGCGAGGGACGCACGTTACTCGAGCGCTTGCACGAACGGCAGCCGAAGGTAGACGTAAGCGGCCACGATGGCCAGAAGACCGCTGTTCAGGAGCACCGTCTCGGTCACGCCGATCCAGGCCGCAGTCTGGCCGGTCAAGAGCGAGCCCAGCGGCATGGCGCCGAAGAACACCAGGGTGAAGACACTCATCACCCGCCCCCGCAAGGCATCGGACACAATGGACTGCACCAAGGCGTTGGCGGTATTGGCCAGCATCATGAAGCAGCAACCCACCCCGACCATGGCCGCAACGGACAGGGGCAGCCAGCGCGAGAACCCGAACACCAGCAGGGCTACCGGCATCAGGAGGCTGCCGAGCGTCCAGATCTGCCCCCGTCGCGTGTGGTGGGCCAGGTAGGCGATCATGAGGGACCCCACGAGGGCGCCGACGCCGCGGGCTGAGAGCAACAGACCGTTGGTGCGGACGTCGCCGCCCAGGACGTTCACCGACCAGGCAGGCAGGAGTGCCAGCAGGCCGATGCCCAAAAAGCTCATGAGTCCGAGGGTGGCTATCAGGGTGCGGATGGTGCGATCCTGCGCCGTGTGACGAAGCCCGGTGCGCACCAGGCGGAGCGCCGAGTCAGCGGCCGGCGGCGTCTGCGGCGCAGGCACGTTCATGCGCGCCAGGGCGGCTATCACCGCTAGGAACGAGAGAGCGTTCAGGGCGAAGCACCACGCCGGGCCAACGGCGGCGTAGACGAGGGCACCGATGGCCGGGCCCAGGACCACAGCACTGTTGAACATCGTCGAGTTGAGGGCAATGGCGTTGGTGAGATCCTCGCGCGCTACGAGCTCGACCACGAACGACTGTCGGGCGGGAGCGTCGAAGGCGGTGGCCACACCGAGCGCCAAGGCGAGAGCGACGATGTGCCAGGGGAGGATGTGACCAGTGGCGACCAAGGCTGCCAAGAGCAGGGCGAGTAGCATCATGGCCGTTTGGGTGAGGATGAGCACCGTTCGTCGGGGCAGGCGGTCGGCGACGACGCCGCCCAGGAGCATGAACAGCCAGGACGGCACGCCGGCGGCAAAGCCGACATAACCAAGGTAGGAAGTCGATCGGGTCAGCTCAAAGACGAGGTAGCCCTGGGCTGTCGTCTGCATCCACGAGCCGACCAAGGAGACGAGCTGGCCGACAAACCAGAGTCGGTAGTTGGGCGAACGCAGGGCGGCGAAGGTGCGCGCGAGGGCCGGCGAGGCAAGGGTCATGGCAAACGGTGGCAATTGTACCGCCTCGCGCCGCCGAAGCGGGCCTGGCGAAAAAGCGCGTGCCAGGCGAAGGAGCGGGTGCCAGGCGCTTCCCCAACCGTGCATCCTTGCCGCACCAGGCCGGTGGCGCTATGCTCTCGCCCGGCGCACTGGCCTCGTCGGAATCGGGGGTGCCCTGACGGTTCCGGCCCGACCCTCCCGCCAGAGCGCAGCGAAGGCCGCCTGGCTCTCGCCCGTCCCGTTGTAGCCACAGAACAGGAGGTGTCCATGCGGACGCGGCTGTGCTTCGTGCTGTCCCTTGCCGCCGGTCTCGCCCTCGCCGGTTCACGACCGGCCCACGCCGAGGTGATCGACTTCGATCCGCGAGCGGACGAGGTGCCGACGATTCTCTCGCCCGAGGAACTTGAGCGCTATGCCGCTCTCATCGACACCAAGTCGGTGGGCCTAGCCTCGGTGGCCAGCCCCAACGGCAGGTACATCCTGACCTACCTGGCCGACACGTACCAGATCCTGGACATCCCAGCACGCACCTTCCGGCCTGTCCCGGCCGACAACTGGGCGGGGCTGACGCCTTGGCTTTGGCTGGATGACCAACGGGCCCTCGCCGTGGCCCTCGATTTCACCTCCGGTGGCTACGTGAAGCTGACCCTCGATGCTGGTACGGGCCAACTGACCCCGGAGCCGCTTCCGCTGCCCCAGCCGCCGCCTGGCAAGCGCATTCAGCCCTTCGGCGGTCCCCTTCTGAAAAAGGCAGACGGCAGCCTGCACCTTCTCGCCTATACGCAGACGGTGGCCCAGCCGCTGTTCGAGTTCGAGCGGCCGACCATGCGGGGTGCGGACCCGTTGGCGCCGCAGGCCTTGATCTGGCCCAGGCCGCGATCCGAGGTCGTCTGGACGGCCCAGACCCAGGAAGAGATCCTGGCGATTGCTCTCGCCGACGGCACGCCGACGAGGGTAACCGCCGTGCCTGCGGGCTACGATCTGTACCTCTCGTTGTCCACCATGCGGTCGCAGCCGGGGACCAGCCAGGTGGCATACCTGGCGGCAGCCAGCTTGCCTTGGGCGGGGGATCGGGTCGGCGGCCGTCCCTATCGCGGCGGCGGTATGCCCCTCAGCTATTGGAATACCCGCGAAGCATTGGGGCGGATCGATCCGGCGGCCAACCGCTGGATCACCGAACGCAGCCTGGAGCTCGTGGACCTGGATCGCGGGCAACAGCGCTCGATCGCCAATGCGGACGTAGGCTCGCCGACAGCTCCGGCGCCCAAGTTCACTTCGCTCTTCTGGAGCGATGACGGTCGGCGGCTTGTGGTGCGCGCGGCCGAGCCCAGCATGCTGGCAGGGCGGGCCCATCCGGTCTACGAGTACACGAGCGGTGTCCGCTTCCTGGCGTTTGATCCGAGTGGCGAGTACCTGGGCGATCTCGAGTGGAACGTGCCGTACTACGGTGGTCCGGCGACGTCGTTGACGCCGATCGGCGGCTCGCGGCTGGCGCTGACCGTTGCCGAGAACCTGTGGCGGAGCCTGTACGTGGTGGACCTTCGCGATGAGGGCCGCCTGGCACAGCCGGTCCACCGCGGGCCAAGGGTGATCGCGGCGGCCGCCTTTGCGGGCGATCGCCTGGTGTACACCATGCTGGATGTGACCCAGCCACCGGAGTTGTACGTCGGCGATGTGGCCGACCTGGAAGGCACCTCCCAGCGCCTGAGTGATGTGAACGCCATCCCGCGGCAGGCTAGCCACATCCGGTTTGCTCCGGTCACCTACCAGACATCGCACGGCTACGAGGTGACCGGCATCTACGTGTATCCGGACGCGGAGCCCTTCCCGCCGCCCCAGCCTCGACCGGTGGTTGTCTGGCAGGAGGGAGGGCCGGGCGGGCAGATGTTCAACGAGTGGGGCGTCAACGTCGAGAACCCCTATTCGCTCTTGCCCAACTTCGGGATCCCGGTCTTCCTGGTCAATGCCTCGGGGCGGGTGTCGAACGGCGCCCAGTTCTATTCCGACATGGCCGACGGCACGAACTACGGCCAGCGCGATATCGCCGACGTCAAGGAGGGCATCGAGCACCTGATCGCGCAGGGCATCGTCGATCGGCGTTCGGTCGGGGTCACCGGCTGTTCCTACGGCGGCTACTTCACGTTGCAGAGTCTCGTGACGTATCCCGATCTCTACGCGGCGGGCAACAGCCAGTGCACCTTCAGTGACCTGCTGTACGAGTGGAACTTCGGCTGGTCTCCCCTGCTGGGCTACCTCATGGGACAATCGGCGACCGGCGATCCGGACGAGTTCGTGCGCGATTCGCCAGCCTATCAGGTGCAACGCGTGCGCAGTCCGTTGCTCCTGTTCCATGGCACCGAGGACTTCTTGCCCTACGAGCTCATCACGAACATCCACGACCAGGTGGCCGCCAACGGCACACCGGTGCGGTTCCTGCGAGCGGTCGGCTATGGCCACGGTCTCGCCGAAAGCGAGGGCGACCCCGAGGGCGCCCTGGGCCAGCGATTCGCAGCCCAACTCCAAGTCGACTGGTTCCGGCGCTACCTCGCTCCGAGCCAAGCGGCACTAGCCGGATGGTTCGCGCTGCCGGCGTTCGAGGGCTGGCCGGCGGATCCGTTCCGAAGGGAGGGAACACGATGAAGCAGAACTGGCGAGGATGGCACCGACCTGCAGCCTCGAGGTGGCTCGCCCTGGTGTTGGTGCTGGTGTGCAGCTTGGCATGGGTTCGCCCCGCTCGCGCCGAAGTGGTGCGCTTCGATCCGGATCACGATGCAGTTCCCAGCCTGCTGCCGGCGGACGAGCTGGCACGGCTGGAGACGTTGCTGGGTGCCGGTTACGTCTACCTGGTGACCGATCCGAGCCCCGATGGGCGGCACGTTCTAGCAGTCCAGTTGCGGGGCGATGACGTGGAACTCGGGTTTCTCGACCTGCAGAGCGGCGCTTGGACGGCGCTGGCTGCCGAGGTGGAGATCCCTGGCGAGCAGGCGGCGTCGTACCGCTGGCTGGATGAGGACACGCTGGCCATGCTCACCGTGAAGTACGAAGAGGATCCCCAGGGCGGCCGCGAGGCCCACTACTACCAGGTCACCTACGAAGTTCGTGACGGCAGCACCGCGGTGCAAGAGCTCGATTTCTCCTGGCTCGAGGGCTTCCTCGTTGACCTGGGGCCCGGTTGGCGCGATGCCCTGATCGCGGAGGTTCGCGTTCTCTCGCCGCCGGCCGTGAGCGTGGACATCGGTCCGCGCTTCGAGCCACCCCTACCGCAGGTGCCGGAGGACGTGCCGGGCCGGGTCGGCGAGCGACCACTGGCCTCCGTGGAACTGCAGCAAGTGGAGCTGCAGTTGGCCCTGGTGCGCCTCGACGGCAGCGAGCGCCGACCGCTCGTCTCGCTGCCCATCGATAGCGGGCTTGCGGCGGTGACCTGGAGTCCGGATGGCCGGCGGTTGCTCGTCGGCACGCGCACCATGCCCGGCTGGCAAGCGTCGCGGCAGGACCGATCCGACCCACGATGGATCCCCAACCTCGGCAGTCCGAACGTGCAAGAGGCGCTTGGGCTCCTCGCGCCCACCGAGAATCCCCTCGTTACGGGAACGCGATTTCGTTTCTTCGATACGGCCAGTGGCGCCGAGCAACTGGAACTTGCGAACCTGGACTATCCCCAGGGGCTCTTGGCCGATGTGCGATTCGCGCCTTCCGGAGGCAAGGCCCTGGTGATCCTGGCTTCGCCGAGCCAGCTGGCCGGCCGTCCGCATCCCACGTACGCCTACCCGTCCGCGGTGCAGTACCTGTTCGTCGACTTTGGCCGCAGGCCGCTCGCTCCCCAGGCCCTGGCTGTGACCTCGGTACCCGGGGCCGACAGCCTCAGCGCCGAGGCCGGTTTCCTGGATGACGATCGGCTCTACTTTGTCGTGCCCGACGAGTGGAACAGCCGCGTCCAGCTGCTCGACCTGCGGACGGCAGCGAGTCAGGCGGTGTGGGAATACCCTGGTGCCCTGCTGCAGATGATCGCCGTGCCCGGCGGCTTGGTGTTTCCGTACAGCAACATCGATCGGCCCTGGGAGGTGTGGCGCTGGGATGCCGCCAGCGGCGTAGCCCGGCAACTCACCCACCTGTTCGACGGCGTGGCCCAGACCAGCCGGCTGCGGTCGACGGCGGTCGAATGGGTAGCCTCGGACGGCACGCCCATGCGAGGACTGATGGTGCACCACGAGGACACTTTCTTCCCACCGAGCGCGCCCTCACCCATCGTGTTCTGGCAACAAGGTGGCCCGGGGGGCCAGATGTGGAACGATTTTGGCGCCAGCGTGGAGTCCCCGTACAGCTTGCTGCCCCACTTCGGCCTTCCGGTCCTCATCGCCAATGCCGCCGGCCGCTCCATTCGCTCGCCGGAGTTCTACCGTGCCCTGGCGGACGGCCAGAACTTCGGCCAGGTGGACATCCGGCAGATCAAGGATGGCATAGATCAGCTGGCGGCCCATGGCTGGGTCGATGCGCAGCGGGTCGGACTGACGGGCTGCTCCTACGGCGGCTACTTCACGCTGCAGAGCCTGCGCACCTATCCCACGACGTACGCAGCGGTGAATCCGCAGTGTTCGCTCGTGGATCTCACGAACGAGTTCACCTTCGGCTATGCGCCCTTGATCAGCTACCTCATGGGCAGCTCGCCGTTCGCCGATGTGGCGGAGTACCTGCGCGACTCGCCGCTCTATGGGCTGGCCGGGGTCCGAACCCCGACCCTGATCTTCCACGGCGCCGATGACTTCTTGCCGGTGCCGCTCATGCACAACGTGCACGATGAGCTCGAAGCCAACGGCGCACCGGTGCGCTTCCTGCGCTTCACCGGCGAGGGGCACGGACTGCGCCGCGCGAGCAGCCAGAAGCTGGCCGCCCAGGAACAGATCCTTTTCTTCCGGCGCTATCTGGGAGTGGAGTCCTTCGCGCCAACACCGCGCTCGCGCATCTACCTGCCAGCAGCGCAACGCTAAGGCGTCCGGCCCTGGCATCGGGGCGCCCAAGCACATACCACCTACCGGAGGGGTTGCTTGTTGCCTCCGGTGGGTGTTGGCGCCCGGTACCGCCAAGGGGAAGGACGGGCGGGCCGGGGCAGAGCGCCGTCCGCCGTTGACGTGACGTGGGGCGGGCCATATAATCGGCGGCCGCCGTTCGCTGGGGCGCCGCCGGGAGGTTGGCGCCCGCCATGTTCCATGGAGGCCGCAGTGGATTTCAACTTCACGCCTGAGCAGGAGCTCTTTCGCAGGACGGTCCGGGAGTTCGCCGAAGGGGCCATTGCGCCGCGGTCGCGAGCCATCGACCAGGCAGCGCAGGGCCTTCCGGAGGACATCATCCGCCAGATGGTGGACCTGGGGCTGTTCGGCGTGACCATCCCCGAGCAGTACGGCGGCACCGCGAGCCCAGGCGAGGAAATGGTGTACGCCATGATCACGGTGCATGAGATCGCTCGCGCCGAGCTTTCCATGTCCTTGCCGGTCTACACGCTCCTGAACCTTGGCTGGAGCTTCCTCGTGGCGCACCACGGCACCGAGCGACTGAAGCAGGAGCTCTTGCCCCGAGTGGCGAACGGTGAATGGTTTCTCGGCATTTGCACCACCGAGGCCAGTGGCGGTTCGGATGTCGCGGCCATCCAGACAACAGCCACCAAACGCAATGGCACGTATGTCTTGAACGGGGAGAAGGTTTACATCAGCGGCGTCACCGAAGCACGGAAGCGCGGCGGCGGTCACTTGACGCTCTTCCGTACCCAGCCGGAGCTGGGCATCCGGGGCATGACCTTCGCCTATGTTCCCATTGCTGCCAACGGCATCACCACGACCCTATTCGAAGACATGGGGCGCATGGGCCTGTCGACCGGCGGCATTGCCTACCACGACACCGAGATCCCCGACTACTACGTGCTGGGCGAGGAGAACCGCGGCTTCCACATGAACATGGAGGGCTTCAATGTTGCCCGGGTGCTGGTGGCGGCGGCATGCACGGGTGGCGCCGAGCGGGCCTTGGAAATGACGGCCGAGTATACCGCTCAGAGGAAGCTCTTTGGTCGGCCGCTGGCCAATTTCGAGGGCATCTCCTTCGAGATCGCCGACGACTATGCGCGTCTCCAGATGCTGCTCACCCAGCTCACCAAGACGGCCTGGATGGTCGACCGCTTCTATGCCGAGCCCGGCTCTTTCACCCGCAAGGACCTGAACGCTAACGTGGCCATCTGCAAGCTGACGGCACCCCTGCTGGGGGTCGAGATTGCCAAGCACGTGATGATGCACTACGGCGCGCTGGGCTACAGCAAGGAGATGCCGATCGAGATGCTGATGCGCGGCATCATGTCGTACGTCGTGGGTGCCGAAGGCGGTGCCAACATCATGCGCATCATCATCGGTCGCGAGTTCATCGGCGACGTGGCGGTGCCCTATCGCGGCTAGCGCTGCGATGAGCGAACCCGGGTTGGTGTGCTGGCGGCAGGCGGGCGGCACGGGGAGTGCGGCGCCAGCCGCCGGGTGCTCATGACCGAGCGCGTCGACTGCGTCGTTGTAGGGGCGGGACCCGCCGGCCTGGCAGCGGCGTGGGCCTTGGCGGAAGCTGGCCTCGAGGTGGTGGTCGTCGAGCGGGGCGACTATCCGGGCAGCAAGAACGTCTCGGGCGGCCGGCTGTATCTGAAGCCCCTGGCGGCCTACTTCCCTGACGGCTTCTGGGAAGGGGCGCCGTTCGAGCGCGTGGTGAGCCACGAGCGCCTGTCGATGATGGATCCCACGGGTTCCGCGACCCTCGACTTCACCCATGACCAGCTGCGCCAAGCACCGCCCCACTCGGTGACCTTGCTGCGCGCTGGGTTTGACCGCTGGCTGGCGGAGAAGGCAGCGGCCCGGGGAGCCTTGGTGATCCCGGGCTATCGGGTGGATCGGCTGCTGACGGAGCGCTCGCGGGTGGTGGGGGTGGTCGCGCAGGAGGACGAACTCCGTTGCGATACCGTGGTGGCGGCGGACGGGGTGTTGTCGTTCCTGGCCGAGGAAGCCGGCCTGCGTGGTTCGCGGAAGGCAGCCCACTACGCCCTGGCCGTCAAGGAGATCATCGAGCTGCCACCAGCGACCATCGAGGCGCGTTTCAACGTCCCACCGGGGCAGGGGGTGGCTCACCTTTTCTTTGGCTCCATCAGCCAAGGGATGTTTGGCGGCGGCTTTCTCTATACCAACCAGAGCAGCATCTCGCTTGGCATGGTGGTGCGCATCGACCACTTGGCCCAACGCCAGCCGCCTGTCGAGGCGCCCTCGCTCCTGGGGCCGCTCAAGGAACGACCGGAGGTGGCGCCGCTGATCGAGGGCGGACACGGCGTCGAGTACTCCGCCCACGTGATCCCGGAAGGGGGATACGATGGCCTGCCTCGCCTCTGGGGCGATGGCATCCTCCTGGTGGGCGACGCAGCCGGGTTGGCTCTGAACGCGGGCATCACGGTGCGGGGCATGGACTTCGCCCTGGCGTCGGGAGTGCTTGCCGCACGGGCGATCGTAGCTGCTCGGTCGGCCGGCGATCACGAACCCGACCGACTCGCCGTCTACGGCCGCTTGCTGGCCGACAGCTTTGTGCTGCGCGACCTTGCCACCTTCCGTCACGCCCCCCGGGTGCTCGAGAACCCACGCCTGCTCAGCGCCTACCCCGAGGCGGCGATGCGCTTGCTCGCGCAGCTGTTCTGGATCGGCGAAACTCCCAAGGAACGGCTTTCCTCGACGGTTGTCGGGGAAATGCGGCGGAGTTTCCTGACACCAGCAGCCATTCGAGATCTCCTCAGCCTCCGGAAGCTGTAGAGGGCACATGGAAGACAGCCTGGAAGCTCGACTGGGTCGGAACGTCTACCAAGTGGACAGCGAAAGCCACATCGCCATCGATGCCGAGCGCTGTCGAACGCAGTGTGCGGTGAAGGTCTGCACCTTCGTCTGCCCGGCGCGCGTTTACCGACTGACCGAGGATGGTGGCATCCACGTCGAGCACGACGGTTGTCTCGAATGCGGCACCTGTATCATCGCCTGCCCGCTTGAAGCGCTAAGCTGGCACTATCCGAGGGCCGGCTATGGCGTGCAGTACCGGTTTGGCTAACGCGAAAGGGATGGAGCGAGTCGTGGATGTCATCGTTTGCATGAAGCCGGTGCCGGATCTCGACAAGATCCGCATCCGTCCCGACACCCGGGAACCGGTGCTGGAGGGGGTACCCTTCCAGTTCGGTGACTTCGAGAAGAACGCCCTCGAGGAAGGGGTGCGGCTCAAGGAACAGAGCGGTGCGCACGTGATTGCCCTGGCGCTCGGACCGCCGAAGCTTCGGGAGCTCATCCTCGAGGCGCTGGCCATGGGTGCCGACGAAGCGGTGCTCTTGATCGACGAAGCGTTCGCCCGCCGCGGCTCGGCGGCCACGGCGCTCGCACTGGCGGCGGCCATTCGCCGACTAGGCCGCGGGGATCTGGTGCTCATGGGGGAAGGCTCGGCGGACAACTACTCGGGGCAGGTCATCTCGCGGCTGGCGGAATTGCTGGGCTGGCCCCAAGTGACCTATGTCCGGGAACTCTCGCTGGTTGGAGCGGGCGGTCCCTTGCGTGCGGTGCGCGATCTGGAGGAGGCGCTCGAGGAAGTGGAGGTTGCTTTGCCGTGCGTGGTGTCGGTCACGAGCGAGCTGAACACGCCGCGTCTGCCGCCCTTGACGGCCATTCTGCGGGCGTCGCGCAAGCCGGTGACAACCTGGTCGCTTCCCGACCTCGATCTCGAGGCGTCGGCCCTGGCGGCGGCTGCGGCCCTGGTCACCAGGCTCAGCAACCTGGCCCCGGCGCAGGATCGCCGACAGGTGCTCTACGAGGGCGACGTCGAAAGCGCGGTGGACGAGTTGGTGGCCACCATTCGGCGCGAGGGGGTGCTGTGATGGCCGGCTGTCTCGTGTTTGCCGAGACGGCGGAACTGGCTGCCGAGCTGCTCAGCAAAGCGCGGGACCTGGGCTTGGCCGCGGACGCGGTGGTGCTGGGGCCCGGGGCGCAGGCAGCCGCGGACGATCGGCTGCGTTTCGGTGCCCGGCGCGTGTACGTGAGCGATTCGCCGTCCCTGGCGACGATGCAGCCCGCCACCTACGCCGAGGCCCTGGCTGGCGTCGTGGCCGAGTGTGGCGCCGAGGTCGTGCTCCTGGCTTCGACGCGGCGGGGCAAGGAGTTGGCCGGGCGACTGGCGCAGCGCCTGAACTGCGGTGCGGTCACGGACGCCACGGGCCTCGAGTGGCAGGACGGCCGGCTGGTGGCGCGCCGCTATGCCC
>DAOUCP010000100.1:0-19308 GCA_034432155.1 Anaerolineae bacterium | reverse complement strand
CCGTCCACGCCGGCCGGCTGCCGCGCCGCGCCGCCGGGGGCGGCGGGACCTGTGACCTGTGCACGCCTGACGAGGACATCGAGGCCGCGGTGGCAAGCGTCGAAGCACGCTTTGGCTCGCCGGTAGTCGATGGCATCACCTTCGAGGGTGCCACAGCGGCATCGGATGGCCCACGGGCCCTCTTTGTAGGCCAGCCGGTATCGGCCCTCCTCGAGGGCGCGCCGCCGAGCCTCACGGTGCGCGGCCAGGCATACCGTGGCCGCTTCGAGCAGACCATGGTGCCTGGCCCGGCGCCGTTCCCCTTGGGCCCTCTTTGGGCCAGGGAGCGGATCGCGGCGCTCGAGAACGCCATGATCCGGAAAACGGAGGGCCGGGACAAGATCCGGGATGAGATTCGCGCCATCGCCCTGCGCTTCGGCATCCTGTCACGCTACACGGCCATGGTCGCGGTCGACCACCAGAAGGCCACCGACGGCTCACCGGTGGAAGTGGTGCAACCGGTGGAGCTACCATACGGCTGGGATGGAAGCTTCCGCGATTGGCTCGCCCCTGCCGTTCCCTCGGCCGGACGCCCGTTCGCCCTCATGGCCCCCCATGCAGCCTCATACCACACCGTCGCTTGCGCGTCGTTCGGCACGCTCGTGTCTGCCCCTGGCACCTTGCGAAGCCGGACGCGCCAGTCGCTTCACCGTGCCCCAGGTGGCGCGGACGACATCGCTGGTGAGCTGGCGCGCCGTCAGGCAGCCAACGGCTCCTTCGCCGACGACGTGCTTCGCACCGCCGCCGCCGTCGTCTGCCTCGTCCTTCTGGGGCACACACGACGGCGTGGCCTTCGACAGCGCACGGTGCAGAAGTCCGCACGGTGGCTGGCCGGGCACCCACACGAGCCGGATGCAGCATTGGCCCTAAAGCTCCTGGAAGACGCCGAGCACGGCGGCCAACCGGCGGAGCTGGCGAAGGCATACGAAAAGCTCATCGCGCGACTGTCGAATGCCAACGACGAGGGCACGTACCTCCGTCAGGTGGTAGCGGACTTGACCACGTCGGCCGGCAGCTGAACCTTCTCGGCGACTCCGGCCCTTGCGTTACGCGCCGGCGGCTGCGCTGACAACCGGCCGCCCCCGCGGCCCAACCGGGCAGCCGCCGGTGGCGACTTGCCATTTCAGCAGTGCGAACCACAATACTCCCAAGGCGATGGTCGCACTACACTCACTGCGCCAACTGCTGGTCGGCCTGGGCTTCGGCCTGGCGGGCATTCTGGCCGGAGCCGGCGGCTACACCCTCTTTCATGCGCGAGCGGCCAGCTACCTCTTCGACGCGCCGGAGACGTGCGCCAACTGCCACGTCATGCGTGAGCAGCTGGCGAGCTGGCAGAAGTCGAGTCACCACGCCGTCGCAACCTGCAACGCTTGTCACACGCCGCACGCCCTTCTTGCCAAGTACGCCACGAAGCTCGAGAACGGCTACCGTCATTCGGCCGCCTTCACTCTACAGAACTGGCGCGAGCCGATCCGCATGCGCACCGCCAGCGCGGCCGTTGTGCTCGCCAATTGCCGGACCTGTCACAGCTCCTTGGCGATGGCGCTGGCTCCCGAGCTCGCCGACCCCACCGCCGCCGTCACCTGCATCACCTGCCATCGCGATGCTGGACACGCCGCGAGGTGAGCCTCGAAGTGGGCCGGGAAGTGCTGCGCCCCGCTCGCAGCCGCGTGAGCAGAGGCTGGTTCGGCGACCGATCCGCCCACCACGATGCCGGAGGAGGCTCCGATGAGGAAGCCAGAACTACGGACCATCCCGACCGCCGCCTATGGGCTCTTGGTTCTTGTCCTGGCCATCGCCACCTTTGCCGTACTGGCATTGCACGAGAACATCGTGCAGCGTCAGTGCGAGGCGCGACAGGATGCCTACCGCGTGGTTCCCCTGAGCGAAGAGATTGTTGACCCTGCTCAGTGGGGGCGCAACTACCCCTTCGAGTACGACACCTACCGTCGGACGGTAGATACCGAACGAACGCGCTATGGCGGTAGTGAGGCCTGGAACAAGCTCGAGGCCGACGACCGCTGGCGGACCATCTGGGCCGGCATGGCATTCGCCACCGACTACCGTGAAGACCGGGGGCACGCCTACATGCTGGTCGATCAGCGCGAGACGGAACGAGTGAAGCAGTTCAAGCAGCCGGGGGCATGCCTTCACTGTCACGCCTCGGTGCTCCCGGCGTACTACCAAACGGGCGTCGCCGCCGGCGTGGCTGCCTCGGACCGACAAGCTGCCATCCGCCACGGCTTCGAGATCATCAACGCGATGCCCTACGCCGAGGCCACCGAGCTTGTCGACCAGCCCATCACCTGCAACGATTGTCATGACCCGGCGAACATGGCGCTGCGGGTGACCCGACCGGCATTCCTGGATGCCGTGCGTAGTCTAGCGCGCTCCGATGACCCCTTGGCGCACCTACCGAGCATCGGCGATTGGCGGCAGCGGCGCCGGGCAGGCGATTACGACCCCAACACCATGGCCTCCCGTCAAGAGATGCGGTCCATGGTTTGCGCCCAGTGTCACGTGGAATACTACTTCGCCGGTGAGGCCAAGAAGGTCACCTACCCATGGAGCGAGGGTCTCACCATCGACGACATCTTCGCCGCCTACGAGAGCATCGGCTTCTCGGACTGGCAGCACAAGCTCTCCGGCGCAGCGGCGCTCAAGGCCCAACACCCGGAATTCGAGCTATGGAGTCAGGGGGTGCATGCTGCCAATGGTGTGGCCTGCGCCGACTGTCATATGCCTTACGTTCGCCTTGGCGCGGTGAAAGTCAGCGACCACCATGTTCGCAGTCCGATGCTCAACGTCAACCGGGCATGCCAGACCTGCCACAACGCCAGCGAGGCGGATCTCCTGGCCCGCGTGAACAGCATTCAGGAGCGCACGGAGCGCCTGATGGATCGGGCTACCGATGCGCTCGTCGAACTCATTCACGATGTGGAGGCCGCCCAGGCAAGGGGTGCTCCGACCGCCGAACTCGAGCGGGCTCGCGCGCTCCAGCGCCGGGCCAGTTTCTACCTGGACTACGTATCGGCTGAGAACAGCATGGGCTTCCACGCGCCGCAGGAAGCCGTGCGCATCGTCGGCGAGGCGATCGACTACGCCCGGCAGGGCCAGCTGGCCATCGCTCCCTGGGCGTTACCGCGTCCGACGCCCCAGACACGGTGACGTGGCAGCCTAGCCGCCATCACACACCAGCCGAACCAGCAGGGCGTCGTAGACGGTCGCCAGATCTTCGGCGTCGGGAGCATAGTAGTACCGCGATCGGTCTGCGGCCATGGTCTCAAGCAGCCAGTGCCACACGTCGTTCGGCTCGCCGAGCCCGATGGTATAGACGGTAGCGCCGCTGCCCCTGAGGAGCTCGGCCTGCAGAAGAACCACTTCCTCCTGGGTACCCTGGGGCACCGGCGTTGGCACCCGGTTCGGCAGACCATCGGAAAGCAGAATCACCACCGGCTCATTGCCTGCCCTGCGCCGCGGCGAACGCATTGCCTGTCGCGTCTCGGCAAGGGCGAGGTCCAGGCGTGTTCCCTCCCTAATCTCCTGGACGAGACTGGCCAGCGCCTGATCCGCCACGCGACGGTCGGTTGTCCAGTCACAGGCCGTCCAGGCCCGGTCATTGAAGCCTACCACGGCCACCTGATCGGCCACGGCTGGCGCATCCGGACCGAGCCGCAGCATGCTGATGAACGCACGAGCAGCACCGAGAGCCGCTTCATGCTTCGTACGTCCCTGGCGCGTCAGACGGTACATCGAGGTAGACATGTCCAGGGTGAGCACAATATCGACCGGCACCGGCTTGCGTAGGCAGGTCGGCGCCCGGCTGGCCGCCGGCAGGTAGATGCGGTGCCACGGTCGGTCCTTGGCAGTCCGCGTCGGCGACGGCCGTGCCGTCGGCGTGACGGTCGCTGTCGTGGTCGCGCTGGGCGTCGCGGAAGGTACCGTCGGGGTAGCCACGCGCTCGGGCGCCAGAACCAGCACCTGCGGCACCGGGAAGACGAGCCGACCGGCCGTGCCGACGGCATCTACATACTCGGCGTGGGCCTCCAGATTCGTCGGCCACTGCGACGGCTGCTCGGGCTTCACGCGATACGACAGACGCACCCCATCCTTGGCTAAGACCGGCGACAGTCGCCAGCGCAGCGTGCCGCTCGCGCTATCGTAGGTCGCCGGCGGCGCTGCCGAGTCGAGCACGTAGGCCATGTTGTCCGGAAGGCGATCCTCGATCAAGAGCTGGTCGAAGAGCCCCGGATTCGGCACGTAGTTGGTGACGTGCTCGACGAGTCCACGAATCGTCTCCGGCAGCGGATCGACGAACAGCCACTCGCTTCCCAGGAGCATTTCGATGCGCTGGCGCGCCGCCTCGTCGAAGCGCGGCGTGGACAGCACGAGACCGGCCACCTGGATGCCGTCAGCCCGGGCGGCGGCAATGGCCGGGGCGGGATCGTCATAGAACAATCCGTCGCTCACCGTCAGGATCGTTTGCCGCCGATCGCGCTTGCCCTGCGGGCCGACGAGGTGACGATGCGCCAGCTGGATGCCGGCGCCCAGGACGGTGCCGCCGTCCGCCCGCCGGGTGACAATGCGCGTCCGAACCAGGCCCAGATCGCTCGTCAGCGGCACCTCCACGCCCGCGCCTTGACTGAAGGTCACGAGACCGACCTCGATCGAGCTCGGGTCAACCGATGACAGAAAGGCGCTCAGGATCCCCTGCGCCCGACGCAACGCCCCGGGCATGGGGGCGTCGGGATAGTACAGATCGTGCATCGACCACGAGGTGTCCAACACAATGAACAGCTGTTGCGGCTCGTGATGTCCCGGGCAGTAACCGTCCACGGCCAGGGTCACCTGGACCGTTTCACCCAAGAGCAGGATCTTCGGCTGGGCGTTCTTGGCCGGCTCGGCCAGGCAGGCCAATCGCCCCGGCTCGGGAAGGTCCGGCGCCCCGGTCGCGTAGGGCTCGAACACCCAGATCCCGCCGGCCGTTAGATCGTAGCCGCGCCGCCGCTCCGGCGGCTGGGCGTCGGGAGGCGGATCGGCCAGGCCAACGAAGCTTACGTAGACGCGCCCATCGTCACCCACCGCAAGGTCCTCGGCCTCGACGGAGATGCCACGGTGTTGCACGGGCAACCGCCACGTCGCCACGAGCACCCCATTGGGCGTGTAACGCAGCCCCCAACCGCCCCGCCCCAAGACATAGACGTCGCCGTCGGGTCCGACAGCGATCCGCCGCGGGCCGTCGTGGGTGGGCCATTCGCCCAGATTGGCACCGTTGAGGGCGCGCACCAGGACAGCGTTCCGACCGTAGTCCGCTAGGTAGACCCGATCGCCATGCAGGGCGATGTCCGAAGCCAGGCGATTCCTGGCGTCGCCAGCGATCGGACGGTCATGGAGCAGTCGGCCGTCCCGCGTCAGCACCATCACGCGTCGTGAGGCATCGTTGAGCACGGCGACTCGCCCGGCATCCGCCGAGGCGGCCAGGAAGTGAGCCCCCGGCATGTACAGCAGCCAGCGCGGCGCCAGGGCATCGGGCCGATGCCAGATCACCTGTTCGGACAATAGGAACAGGTCTCCCTCGTCGAGGGCAAGATCGACCAGGGGCATCACCACATGGTAGCGATCGCTGCCGGCTGCGCCGTCCCGGAGAAGCTTGTCATGGAAGGCGAACTGCGTGTAGGGAACGCCCCCGAGTGTCCACCGCTGAATCGCCTCGGCATCGTGCTGGCCATCCACGACGGTGCTGGCCACGCCGGAGGGCCCGTAGCGCTGATGCGGCGCCTCCAGCACCACAAGCTCGCCGCCACCATCGATGCGGCGCGGGAACATCGGGCCGGCGAGCGCTGGCGCCTCATAGAAGCCCAACGCTGTCGGCCGCCAGCCCCTGGGCCGGGGCAGGCGCGGATCCTCGAACCGAACCGCGCCGCGAAAGAAGGGCTCTCCCAAATCGGTGCAGCCCAGAACGACGCCCTCCACCGTCACGTCGAGCTGCATCTCGGACGTCGACAGAGGTAGCGGCACGTCGAGGGCCGAGGGCACGGGGAGAGCGAAGACCGGCTGCTGGGAGAACAGCTCGTAGACCCGCTGCGCCGGGCGACGGAATGCCTGGCCAGAGGTTACGAAGACCCCGCTTGGACCGGCAGCGATATCCACCCGGTGCTCGTTCGGCACTTCCTCCCGAAACCGGTGGTCGGGTTCGAAAACCAGGACGATGCTTTTCTCACACGGCAGCTCCTGCGCGACATCGTCGGCCGGCTCGGCGGCATCCGGCCGGGTCGTAGGGGTGGCCGTTGGCCGCCGCGGTGGAGCAGGCGGCTGCGGCGGCCCCGGTGGACACTCGCGTCGCGCCACCGCAAGGACGAAGATCGCGCCCTCGGGATCGGTGTCCAGCTTGCCCAGAAAGTACACGAACGGGTCCTCCGGTCCCGCAATGCCCATTCCCGTGGGCACGATCTGCTCGAGAAGTTGGCCTTCGGACGAGTAGACCTCAATGCGGTCCGGAGCGCCTCCCAACCCCACCTTGGTGACGTAGATGCGCCCATCCGGGGCCACCGCCAAATCGACCGGCGTTCCGCCGTCGACGAGAACGAAAGAGCGACGGACCGTCCCGTCCGCGAGGTAGGAAACCACGCCCCAGGAATCGCCCGACGAAGGCAACGCGCCGAGGACAGCAAAGCCGGTTGCCGGGCCACCGTCGATGCGCATGGCTGCCACCAGGTCCTTGGCAAGAAGCACCAGCCGCTGCGGCCGGCCGTCCTTCGTCAACACGTGGACGGCATCGACGGCCGGACCGGTGCCCACGCGATCGTCGGGGACGAATGCCTTGCCCAGGACGACCACGCTGCCGTCCGCGGTCGAAGAGATGTCCGTGGTACCAAGGAATCGACCCGCCTCTCCCAGCCGAGGGCGATCCGCCCACGTCTCCGCCAACCGGTAGGAGGGAGCAGTGTTCTGGCTCGCCTCTTGCGGCGGCAGCGGCTGCCGCGGCGCCATCGGCCGCGGCTCGCCGCCCATCGCCACGGGCGCCAGCCCCTGGCCAGGCCCGACGAGAATCGTCGCTGCCAGCAGGGCGGCGACGCCCGCGCCTCGGCCAAATTGGCGGTTCACCGTGGACCAGCTTTCTCGGCCTCCCATGGCACACTCCCCAGTGGCTGCCTTCGCGATGTACGCGCGCCCCAAGTCTCGAGTCCCTGGCAATGATAGGCCCGATCTCGGCCGCCGGCTATGGGACGCGAGCTTTGCCCGTGATGGTCCCGCCGCCAGCCACGAGACGCGAGCTTTGGCCGAGATGACCCTGCTCTCCAACGACCCGACGCGAGCTTTGCCCGTAATGGTCCCAGCGGCGGCCAGCCGACCCGAGCGTCGCGCAGGGCGCGAGCCGCTGTCCTTCCGCAGTCCGACTTCGGGCGCACGCACGCGACCGGTCGGGAGGCGCAGCTTGCGACGCAAGCCGCCGCTCGCACCGAGCGCCCACAGACGGCCTCGCCCTCGACAAGGGGCCACGCACAGCGCGGGCCGATCTACGGATCGGCCAGGATCCGCACGTCCTCGGGCGAGTGGAGCACAATCTGTGGCGTTCCGCGGTACATTTCGATGACGCCCTGGACCACGATGCACTTGCCGCGGAAAAGGACAGCCGGTGGCAGGTGGAATTTCTCGTAGTCGCCAGGGAACACTGCCACATAGAAGTGGCCCTGATAGGGATCGTGGCTGTTTAAGTAGGTCACTCGCCCCGTGTCCTTGGTGCGCACCACCTCGAATTCCACGGCCTGGAAAGTGTCGACGTAGGATTGGGCCGCTGCCGCCGTGATCGCGCCCGCCGAACGCTGCCCGCACCGCGTCGAGGGCCGTGCGGCCTGAGCCGCACTCCCGTCCTCGGCTGCCAGCCGTTCGCTGGCCACCGTTCCTGTCAGCGCCGGGGTAGCCATCCCCTCGGCTGCGGCCTGCTGCGCCGGCAGTGCAGCGAAGCCCAAGCCCGGTTCAGGCACCGAGCGCTCACGACCGGTCATCGGCCGCCGTGTCGGATCCGGCCGCACCATCCAGGAGTCCGGCGTCGATATGTCCTCGCTTCGGCCCACCAACCCCAGTGCCGGTCCAGCCGATCCTCGAGCGCGAAGGCTTCCAGCGATACCCGTCCCCAGGAGTGCGATCAGGCCGACCGCCACCAGCGCGCCCCACCATCGCCCTAGCCAGAGGCGCGCAGCCCGCCAGCCCCCGCCTGGCTGGCCCGACATCGCCGGCCGTGGCGTGGCCCGGGCGGGCCGCAAGTCGGGCGAAGACCAACCTTGCCACCCACCCTCATCGGGCACGGCCGGTGCTGCTCGCCCTGGCCGCCCGCGCTCGCCACCCGCAACGGCCTCCGCCCGGCGTACCAGCCGGCCACGGCAGGCCAGGGCGCGTGCGGCGGCAGCGCGGAGCGTGGCCGACCCGACCTCCTCGCGCACCAGGTCCAGCAAGTAGTCCGGGTCGATGACCGCCACCTGCTCCACCGTCAAGCCAGCGTAGGGGCCCAAGGGTAAGCGCACCGCCGCTGCGGCTGGTCGTTCGTCGGACGGCAGGCTCGGCGCCACCCCCTCGGCCTGTCGTTCGTCGGACGGGAGGCCCGGCACCACCCCCTCGGCCGATCGTCCGTGGAACGGCAGGCTACATACGTCCGCCGCGGATGCGGCGACATCGGAGCCGCCCACACGGCGCTCGTCGCCGACTGCCTCCGCCGTGTCGGCGTCGATGGGGCAGCCAGCCGGCCCCTCGCCCATCACGGTCTCGCCGGCGCCGGCAGGCTCTGAAAGACCCCGATCGGCGTCGGCCGCGGCAGCGACCACAGCCCCCGGCCAGCCCTTCGAGCTCGATCCTCGGCCGCCGCCAGCCGCTCGGCGTATCGGCTGTCGGGCGGAATGCGATAGGCCCGCGCCAGACCCTCGGCCACGAGGATCTCGGAAATCAGCCGACCGTCGAGCCACACGTGCCGCAGCAAGCGCCCGTAGCGATCGGACTCCGACACGTCGCGCTCCAGAAGCACCGATCGGCCCGCCACGAGGTCCCGGAGGCGTTGTGTTGCCGCCTGACCATAAGGTTGCTCGTGCTCGAGAGCGGGATTGGCGGTCTCGGGGGCATCCAGGCCTAGCAGGCGGACCGTCACGTCCCCCTCGATCACCAGCGTGTCACCGTCGACGACGTGCACCACCCGGGCGCGGCTGGCCGCACCCGGGACGCTCGTGCGGAGGAGCCATTCCCCGACAGAGCGGCGCAGCCCTGGGCGCACGAGCAGCACCATCAGGCAGACAAGGGCCAGCACACCCGCCATGGCCAGCGCGCGCTCGCAACTTCCAGCACGGGAGAGCGCCAGGCGTCGTCGGTTGTACACGCGGTAAGACTAATGCCTCACTGACACGCCCCCAAGGGCCTTCGCGCCATCATGACGCCATCCTCGCGCCACCCCGGCGCCATCACGATGCCGCATCAGCGCCACCGGTCGACGCCTGCGGCAGAGAGGCCTCGCGAATGCCCAAGGCGCGCGCCACCAGAGCCACCATTGCCGCCCAGGCAAAGCCATCCTTGGCCATGTCAAAGCCTACCTGCGGAGACAACCAGCCGACCTCGCCCGTCACCGCGCGGCTGAAGAAGTACGAGGTCAGGGCCAGCACCAGCGCGGTGACCGCCGCGTGGCCACGCACACTCGCCGGCAGGAGGCCTCCCGCGATCGCGAGCACAAGCCCGACGCACAGGCCGAGCAGCTGGCAGCCGAGACCAATGACGTGGAAGCGAATCTTGTCAGCAACCGTCTCGGGCTGCTCGGGAACCAGAATCTCTGTGCCCGGCACCAGGGTCCACCGGTCGACCGCCATGCCGTTGGCCCGCGCCAGGTCCACTTCGCTGACGCCCAGATCCTTGGCCACCTCCGCCGGCGTGTCACCAGCTTGCACGCGGTAGGTGCGCGCCTGCGCCGGCTCAAGTTGGATCGTCCACCAACCGATCGCCACGATGATCGCCAAGAGGGCGATCGAAAGAAGGTACAGCATGAGCTTTCGCATCGGTCGAAGCCTCCGCCATGGTGTGTGCGCCGAAGCCGCAGGCGCCATTATGGTCCCGAGGCCATCCCGTTGTCAGTTTGTGCGGCGCGCGGAGCCGGCAAGCCGCGAGACGCGAGCGCGCAGTGAGTTCTCGCTGCGTTGCCGGTCTGGGCGACCTCGTCGCTGAAAGAGCCGGTCTCAGCGGTACTGGCGCTGAAGGAGCCGGGCTCAGCGATGTTCTTGCCGCGAGCCCGGCTCCTGCGGCTGCGTCGCTCGCCCCTAGCGCCTTTGCAGCACAAAGGGCGCATAGAGCCAGGCGACACGGGGGCCGCCCAGTGTGGCCATCGTCAGCACGTAGGCGGAATCGGCTGTCTTGCCAACCGCCTTGACCCGATAGTGATAGGTGCCACGAAGGATGTAAGCGGCGTCGGTGAACCCTTGCGCATTGGCGCCCAAGAGGCCGATCGTCTCGTACCGCGCCGAGCCTGGGCCTCGGCGTTGCACCACGTAGCCCGTCTCGTCGCCGGCGTTGTCGCGCCAACGCAAGGTGAACGACTCGTGGCCGACCGTCACGGTGAGCTCGGAAGGCTGGCGCAGCGTCTCCAGCTTGGTGGTGGCGTTGGCCGAAACCGGTTCGGAGGCTCCCGCTTCGCCGATGGTGAGCACCTGGTAGTAATACGTGGTCCCCGGCGCCAGTGCCTCGTCCAGGAAGGTACGGGCCGTCGGCGCGACGAAGGCCACGCGATCGAACGGCCCAGTCACCGCCAGAGCCCGTCGGATCTCGAAGCCTTCCAGCTGACTGCTGTCGGCCTCGTAGCGCCACTCAAGGCGGATGGCGTCAGCGTAAGCGCCGTCGGCTCGCAGACCCTTGACGGCCACCGGCTCGGTAGGCAAGGCGGCCGTCCACTCCGAGAAGCCATAGCCCGACGCCAGGTTGGCGTCGGCGGCCAGCAACTCCGCACCGCCCGACGCGGCCGCAACCTCGCTGGCACCACGCCTTTCGACCCGAGCGGTACAGCTCTCCTCGACCGCTCCCAGAGCGACGACCCGCGCGTACAGTGGCTTGCCAACGCCTAGAGGCAGGCGTCGCAGCGAGGCTCGCGTCACGTTGGCGGCCACGTCGGTCGACAGGAAACACCAACCGCTTGCGGCGCACAGTTCCACTCGATAGCCCGTCTCCTCGCTCGCGTTATCACGCCAGTCGACGGTCATCCGGTCGGGCCCGGGCGTCACCCGGACATCGGTTGGGGCCGGCAGCCAGCCAGCCTCCCGGACCGCAACGAGCGTCTGATCGCTGCGCAGAACGTACAGCGTGCGGTCGGCACCGATCACCGGCGTCGCTCGCTCATCGGTCGGCCCGCCCAGATCCATCCGCCAGGCCACATCGCCCGTCGCCAGGTGGAGCGCGTAGAGTTCGTTCGCAGCCACCACATACAGGAACCCTTGGTCCAGGGTTGGCGTCGCCCGAACGGCCGCTCCCAGCTCTCGGCGCCACAGCTCGCGTCCGCCTGACGGCCCATAGGCCAGCACCGTGCCGCGGGCGTTGCCAACGTACACCGACCCGTCGTCGCCGACGGTGGGCCGCGCGCTGATCGCCCCTCCGGTGTCCACCTGCCAGGTGGCACCCCGGCGCTGGAGGGCATACAGCCGCCCCGTTGACGAACCGACGTACAGCCGTCCACTCGGCGCCGCCGCGACCGGAGTCAGCCCTCGCATTCCGCTCTCGGCAATCTCGTCTTCGGCGATCTTACCTTCGCGGTCGACGGTGGCGATGGCGATGGCGTCAGCGCCGCTCGCCCAGACAACCTCGCCCGTGGGCAGAACCGCCATGGGGCCGATGGCAGCCTCTCCGCCGCCCAGCATGGTCACCAGGCCGTGCCCGCTGACGCGCGCCATGCCCGATCGCGTTGGCACCCAGACTGCGCCGTCGGGACCGATGCGCGCCGCCCCGTTGACGATGGCACCAGCCGGCAGCCGCACCTGCTCCCGAACGCCCAGATTGTTGTCGAGAGCGTACAGGGTATTGCCCAGGACCACGTAGCTCCCGTCCGTGCCGATGGCGGGCGGATAGCGATTGGTTGCCGCCGTTGCCCCGGAGAGCGTGGTGCGGTTCAGCACCAGACCGCTGGTCGCGATGCGCAGGATGCCGTCCTGTGAGGCGACAAGGATCTCACCCCGCCGACCAAGGCTGGGCGCCGAGTTGGGCGCCGAGTCCGACGCCCGCCAGACACGCTCCGGCAGCGAAGGACCGGCGAACGGCGAGGCGCTCGTCGCCTGCCAGTCGCGACCCTCTTGCGGCCAGGCCCCACCGGCATCCATAGGATTCCCCCAATAGAGCTGGGCCGGATCCCCGAAGAGCTGGACGCCATAGGAGCGGATATCGTAAGGCTCGCTCGCGGCCAGCTCCGAATTCGCCAGCCATACGGCATCGCCCACGCGAAGCGCCCCCTCCATCAACCCGCGATTCACCGCGGTCTGGAACTCGTCCAGATGGCCGGGCCAGACGTCCATCATCGAGCCGATCCAGGCGGAGGCCCGACCACGCCCCGGAAGCAACCCGGCGAGGGCCGGTGGACCATAGGCCAGCCCGAGGACGTTGTTGCTCCGGTCCATGGCTTGCCAGCTCCAGGCGACAGCCCCACTGCGCGAGGAAGTCGAGATCACGACGGGCGGCGGGCCACTCGGGGCCGGGAGGGAAGCATCCACGATCGGCTTCGCAATCAGCTCATCGCAGGGCGGTCCGACGCGGCCGGCCGGATCGACTGTCTGACCAGCACACGTCCCCGGCGCCGCCGGTTGGTCGATCACTTGATTGCGATCCCAGTCGTATAGCCATCGCGCGCTCGTTACCTCTGTTGGCCCACCCCGACCAGCCAGGTTCACCAGGCCGTAGCGGCCCCCACTCCATGCCTGGGCCAGCGCCTCGGGACTTAGCGCCTCGTCCGGTTCGTAGGCACTCGGCGCCAGGTACTCAAGACCGGTAGTGGGCACCGTCGACTCGTACTGCCGGCTGATCGCCACCAGAAACGGCTGGAGGAGCGGCTTTAGGCGCGTCTCCAGGTGCACGGCTGCGTCCTGGCCGAGCGGCTGCGTGCCATCCCAGGGCGCCCCCAGCCACGGACTGGCGTTGGCCGAGCCGCCCATCACCGACGTACCTGCCGCAGCACTCCACGAACGACCCTCGAAGCTGTACAGTGACCCGGCCAAGAGTGCCCGTCGCTTGTCGGTGCCGCCGAGGGATTCCGCGACCAGCAGGGCCATCAGGGCACGCCGTACCTCGCCCGGCTCGTTGGCGGCGATCCGGCCCACCGAGATCTCCGGCCCGAAGTCGTCTTCCGGCGACCGCAGCGCCCCATAGGGTCCTTCCCGCAGCAGATTGCCGCTCTCGGGGCAGGTCTTCTCGCCTTCAGGGTCGGGATACTTGTCGCCGGGCTTGCAGCGCATCAGCTCGCCGAAGTAGCCATCGCCATCGGCGTCCCAGTCGGAGTCCAGGTCGGCGTAGTACCAGTCGGTCGGCCACGCCGGGTAGTAGCGGGGACTCAGTGGGTCGCGATGGTCGTTGTCCATCCACCCGGCATCGCGAACCGGTACCTTGTCGCCTCGGCCGATCAGAAGCGCATATACGGGCCGACCATTGGCGCTTCGCCACTGGCCGACAAGCCAGCTGCGGATCTGCTCCGCGAGATCCCGCCCCTGCCCTGTTCGCGCCAGCTCAGCCGTGCTCGCCGTGATGACCTCGAAACCTTGCCGTTGGCGCCAGGCGACGATCGCTGTCAGATCTTCCTCGCCGATCGGATCCGCATAGACAACCAGATACACCGGACCAGTGCGGCCCAGATCAGGTTGGCCGATCTGGTCCACGAACAACCCGCCGGAGAACTCGAGCCACTGCGCTGTCTCGTTGCGACTGATCTCGTACTGTAACAGGTTGGCTGCTACGGCCGATCCCCGGGCGCCGGCCTCGGCGCGCACCGAGTAGGTGCCTCGGGCATCAAACTGTCGCACCAGGAACCGATCGGGCCACTCGCCCCGGTACTCCAGCTCGTAGCGCCCGCCACCGTCCGACTGGGTGGTCGCCACCAGCGTGGCGCCCGACTCACGAACGGCGAACAACTGGACCGTGGCGCCAGCCACGCCAATCTCGCGGCCGAGCGCCTCGGTCCGTATGCAGCGGCCTTGGAACGTTGCGCGCGGCAACAACGCCGGCCGATCAGCGAGGGTAACGACGGACCAGCTACGCGGCACCGCCGGCATGGCGCGCACCGGCCAGTAGTAGTCAGCCGTCTGTGGCAGGTCGGCCGTCATGCCGATCGCCATCCCAAAGCGGTACGGTTGATCCGCGCCCGCCGGGCGATCCAGCAAGCTGCGTGGCAGGCGGTACTCCGCCGACCAACTGTCCTGGTCCGCCACCTGGACAGCTTGCCACGTTCCAGTCGGCAGACCCAGATCGCGCCAGCCACCAGTGCCATCGCCTTGGCGAGCCTCCACCACCGATCGCTGATTGACCCCGAACCGGTAGTCGCTGGCTTGCGCGAATTCATCGCGGCTCAGGTTGCGGTCTAGAACTACCTGCGTAACGCCGTTGCCACTGCGTGGCTTGGCCATGCGATGGAAACAGACGTAGATATCGCTGGCCGTTGCGAGGGCCAGGATCACCGGTGGCTCGGCCGAATCGACGGCCAGCCGTTGCGCCTGTGCATATTCGACTGCGTCGCAGCGGCCGTCCACGGTGATGGTCGCGGTCGTTGTCGGGATGGTGACATCCCGCGGCACAGCGCCGTCGTAGCTGAACACGCTGCCGCTCTCAGCCCTACCGTCGTGACTTCCGGCGCTGTCACGCGCCGTACCGTCCAGCTCCCACTGCGCCACCAGACCGGCCTGGGGCGCGAGAACGACGAAGTCGTTCGCCGCGACCTCCGCTGCCGAGCGAGCCACACTCCAAAGCCGAACGTGGTCGAGCAGTCCCCGGAAGGCCAGCCCAACCGACGCATCGGCACCCAAGACCAGCTCCGCGGTGCTACTGGGGAGTGGCTCGCGAGCACTCGCATTCTCTCGGTCGAGCACACCATTGAGGACCAGCCGGGCTGTTGGCTGCTGATAGGTCACCGCCACGTGGGTCCAGCGCCCTTCGGCGACTGCCAGGGAACTCTCGAGCAGCAGTCGGCCAGCGATCTCGAAGCGCACCCGGCCATCGCATAGGCCGACCCAATAGGAGGTCGCCCGACCCTTGCCGATCAGCGTGCCGCAGCCGCGCGGCTGACGGTGCTTCAGCCACAGCTCCAGGGTCATGGCCTGTCGCGGGTTCAAGTCGGCCTGGTGGTCGATGCGCACGGCATCGAACTCGCCCTCCACCACTAGCGCCCGTCGAGCGAAGGGCAGCGCCCAGGCGAGGGGCAGCGAACCGAGCGCGTGGCTGCGCTGCGTCGTGACCGCCGAGGCAGCGCTCGGCGCCGCAACCGGCCCGCCCCCGACCGATTCAGGCCAGGCTGACTTCCGCACTTCGCCATGCACTGCTGGAGGACAACCGAGCGCGAAGAGCAGACTGGCCGCACAACCGACCGCCAAAAGGGTGCGTCGAGTGGCCATCCCGGACTCCTTTCCCACCTTGCGTTGTCAACATCAGAGAGCGAGATTCTGACCCCGCGCGAGCCACGGACGAACTCGCCCCAGGCGGGCAGAATTGCCCTTAATACTAATTTTACCACGCCCGCACCTCGGGAAGCAAGGAGCCATCCGTTCGCCGACGCCTCTGCGAAGCCAGCGAGCGCGGCGCGCCAACGGCTCGCGGAGCTGCCCCCCTCCGCCTTCCTCTGGTCCCAAATCGTTCCGCAATGTCCCCGTCGCAAGCCCCATTTTCTTGACCAGACCGCCGGCTGGACTACACTCAAGCTGGCCCCGGTGTGGCTCCTCCGCGCGTACCCTCAGCTGGCCCGCCCGCCAGCTTCACAGTGAAAGGATGATCTTGATGTCGGCCAAGGGTGGTTACAACCCTTTCGCGATGGCGCGGGCGCAGTTCGACCGTGTTGCCGATCTCGTCCAGCTTGATGCCGCCACCCGCGATCTGCTCCGTAGCCCAATGCGCGAGTATCACTTCACAATTCCGGTGCGGATGGACGACGGCTCGGTTCGCATCTTCCAAGGTTTCCGGGTGCAGCACAACGACGCTCGTGGTCCGGCAAAGGGCGGCATCCGGTTTCACCCCCAAGAAACGATCGACACCGTGCGTGCCCTCGCCATGTGGATGACGTGGAAATGCGCCGCGGTGGATATCCCCCTCGGTGGGGCGAAGGGCGGCGTGGTCTGCGACCCGCACAACCTCAGTCCGCGGGAGCAGGAGCAAATCTGTCGTGGCTGGGTGCGACAGATCGCCCGCGACATCGGTCCCGTCCGCGACGTGCCCGCCCCTGACGTGATGACCAGCGCCCAGCACATGCTCTGGATGCTGGACGAGTTCGAGTGGATCTCGGGTGGCCGCTATCCAGGCCTCATCACCGGCAAGCCGGTCAGCTTGGGTGGCTCGGTAGGCCGGACCGAGGCCACGGGCTACGGCCTGGTGTACACCCTGCGCGAGGCGCTCAAGGAACACGACCTGCGGCCTGACGCCACGGTCGCGAGCGTGCAGGGTTTCGGCAACGTCGCCCAGTATGCCATCGAGCTGTACACCCAGATTGGCGGCACGGTTCTGGCCGTCTCGTGTTGGGACCAGGAGGATCAGACCTCGTACACCTATCGTCGCCGGGATGGCATCGATCTGGCCCAATTGCGTGGCATTACCGACCGCTTTGGCGGCATCGACAAGGCCAAGGCGGCCGACCTGGGTTACGAGCGGCTCCCTGGTGAGGCGTGGCTGGAACAAGATGTTGACATTCTGATGCCGTGCGCTTTGGAGAATCAGATCACGGCCGAGAATGTGAATCGCATCTCCCACCGGGTGAAGATCATTGCCGAAGGCGCCAACGGTCCGACCACCCCGGAGGCCGATGAAGGCCTTCGTGCGCGAAATGTGTTCGTGATTCCCGATTTTGTGGGGAATGCGGGCGGGGTGACGTGCAGCTACTTCGAGCAGGTCCAGAGCAATACGAATCTCTACTGGGAGCTCGATGAGGTTCTCGGTCGTCTCGATCACAAGATGACCAGCGCTTACCTTGCGGTGAGCGAACTGGCCCGCCGGCAGAAGCTTTACATGCGCGATGCGGCGTACGTGGTGGCCATCACCCGCGTGGCCCAGGCATGTCGGGATCGCGGCTGGGTCTAGCGTGCCGGGGTTTGGCAAAAGAGATGCCGGCTGGGCATAGCCGGGCGCAGTGGAGGTCCCGCAGAAGGGATTCCGGCTGGGTGGAGCCTGCCTGGACGGAGGTCTGGCAGACGGGGTCGCCGGGCTGTCCAGCGACCCCGACGTGTCTGGGTTCGCCTCGGTGATGCGATGCAACGCGGCTCGCTCGAACCGCGCATCCCGACTGGGCGAGGGTAGGATCCTGTGACCGCGCCGGATGGGTCGGGTATCCCGGAGTTTGGCCGCCGGTTCCTGAACGGGGCTGCCACCTTCAGTCGCATCGGCAAGGGCGAGATCGGCGGCAAAGCCGCCGGATTGGAGCTGATCCGCAGTCGCATTCTGCCGCGGTACGCCGAAGATCCCGTCCCGGGCATCATCGTTGAGGTGCCAACCCTGACTGTGCTGACCACGGAGGTCTTCGAGGCGTTTTTCGCCCGCAACCACTTGGAGTTCGAAGCCCTGGCGGAACTGCCAGACGACCGGCTGGCGCACGCTGTCCAGACTGGCAACCTGCCAGCCGAGTTCGTGGGCGATCTCTGGGCCTTGATTCGCTCCGTGCGCCAGCCCCTGGCGGTGCGATCGTCGAGCCTGCTCGAGGACGCCTTGGCGCATCCCTTTGCGGGCGTCTACGGCACGAAGATGATCCCCAACAACCAGTCCGACATCGACGCCCGCTTCGAGGGCCTGGTGGCGGCCATCAAGTACGTCTACGCATCAACCTTCTTCCGCAGCGCGCGCTTGTACCAACAGTCGGTAGGTCAGAAACTGGGCACCGAGAAAATGGCGGTGATCATTCAGGAGGTGATCGGCGAGCGCTGCGAGGATCGTTTCTACCCGGTCCTATCGGCCGTCGCCCGCTCGTACAACTACTACCCCAGCGGAAGCGCAAAGCCCGGTGATGGTGTGGTGAGCCTGGCGCTCGGCTTGGGCAAGCAGATCGTGGACGGTGGCGTGGTTTGGAGCTATGCACCGCCCTACCCCAAGGCCCCGCCTCCTTTCGGCGACGTTCGCGACCTGGTCCGCAACACCCAGACGACCTTCTGGGCGGTCCACATGGGAAGACCCCCCATGCCGGACCCCATCCGCGAGACCGAATACCTGGCGCAGCATGACCTGCGGGTGGCCGAGCGCGATCGCGCGCTGACCTTTCTGGCATCCACGTACGATCCACAAGCCGACCGCTTGCGGAGTGGGCTGGTGGGCGCCGGGCCACGAGTTCTGAATTTCGCCCCGCTCTTGGCAGGCGGCGTGTTGCCGTTCAACGAGACGGTGCGGCGCCTGTTGGCCATCTCGGAAGACGAATTGGGAACAGCGGTGGAGATGGAGCTGGCGATGAATCTCGATCGCCGCCGCGGCGTGCCGGCGCGCCTGGGTTTTCTGCAGGTGCGGCCCATGATGGGCAGCCAGGAGGAAGTCGAGCTGGCCGCCACGGACCTCGTCGGGCCCCGCGTGCTCGTGGCCAGTGACATGGCGCTCGGCAACGGCAGCCGCGACGATCTTGTGGACATCGTCTACCTGCGACCGGACGCCTTCGATCCGAGTCGGACGGCGGTCATGGTCCGCGAACTCGAAGCCGTCCACAGCCAACTGGCGGCCGAAGGGCGGCCCTGCGTCCTCATCGGCTTCGGACGCTGGGGCAGCGCGGATCCGTGGCTCGGCGTTCCCGTAGAGTGGCCGCAGATCGGCGCCGCACGGGTAATCGTCGAGACCACCCTGCCGGAGATGAATCCCGACCTCAGCCAGGGTTCTCACTTCTTCCATAACTTGATAAGCTTTCGGGTGCTCTACCTGTCGCTGCGGCACGACGGACCGCACCAGGTCGACTGGCAGTGGCTTGCCAGCCAGCCGGTGGTCACCGAGACCGAGCACGTCCGCCATGTGCGCGCCGACCGACCCCTGCTGGTGCGCGTCGACGGCCGCAGCGGCCGCGGAGTCATCTTCAAGCCGGAGTGACCGCGAGCAGGCATCAGGTCAGGGGGACCTCGGAAG
>DAOUCP010000099.1:0-25725 GCA_034432155.1 Anaerolineae bacterium | reverse complement strand
CGGGGATGGGCGGCCCCGGGCCGCGAGCCAGGTGGCGGTCAGGCGATTGTGGCAGCCAACCAGGATGTTCTCCAAGGCCGTCATGTTGCCAAAGAGGCGGATGTTCTGGTAGGTCCGCGAGATGCCGAGACGCGCCACCTGATCCGGTGCCCGGCCGACGAGCGAGTGACGACCGCAGAACAGGATATCGCCTTCCTCGGGGGCATAGAAGCCGCTCACGCAGTTGAAGAGCGTGGTTTTGCCAGCGCCATTAGGCCCGATGACGCTGGCGATCGCCCGCTCGGGCACCACCAGATCCACCTCGTGAAGGGCCGTCAGGCCACCGAACCGTTTGGTGAGCCGACGGGTCTCCAGCACAGCCGTCATGCGTCGTCGCCGCCCGGAACGAGGTCGCCGCTGCTCGCACCCTCCGACGTCCTCGGCTGATCCCTTGCCACCTCCGGCGGCCCGGTCGGCACTGCCTCGGCAGATGCCTCGCACGCCGCCGGATCGACCACGGCGCTGCCATCGGCCGTCTCGCGGCTCAGCTCCAGTCGGCGCCGCCGTGACGGCCACAATCCCTGGGGGCGCCAGATCATGGTTGCCACCAGCAAGGCGCCGAAGGCCAGCAGACGGTAATCCTGCATCGGTCGGAGCACTTCCGGCAATCCCTTCAAGACAAAGGCGCCGGCCACAATGCCTGGGATGCTGCCCATGCCGCCCACGATGACCAGGCACAGCACGTTGATCGAGACCATGAGCACATGGTCCTCAGGCCCGGTGTACTGGTTGCGGCTAGCAAAGATGGCCCCGCCCAGGCCGGCGAAGGCGGCGCCGATGGCGAAGGCCAGCAGCTTGGCCTGGTAGACATTGATGCCCGTAGCTCGGGCCACCGTCTCGTCTTCGCGCATCGCCTCCCAGGAGCGGCCCAGCCGCGAGTCTTGCAGCCGTCGCGTGACGGCGATCACCAGCCCGATGCTCACCAGAATGAGGTACACGAACGCTCGCTGGCTGCTCAAGTCCAGCCCCAGAAGGGCGGGGCCGGCAATGTCGCGGATGCCTTGCGGTCCGCCCAGAACTGGCGCCAAGGCCTGGCTCATGACCAGAACACGGATGATCTCGCCAAAGCCAAGCGTCACGATGGCCAGGTAGTCACCACGCAGCCTCAGCACTGGCAGCCCCAACAGAACCCCGGCGGTGGCCGCCACCAGCACCGCGACCGGCAGGACCAACCAGTAGCTGAGCTCGATGCCCAGCGGACGGGGCGCCGTCAGCAAGCCAACGGTGTATGCGCCGACCGCGAAGAAAGCCACGTAGCCGAGGTCGAGAAGACCCGCCAGGCCCACGACGATGTTGAGCCCCAGACCCATGAGCATGTAGATGCCAACGGTGCCCAGCGTACTGTTCCAGTACTCAGACAAGAACAGCGGCGAGAGGGCTAGACCGCCGGCAACAGCCAGCAGCATCCCACGCCGGGCGCGGTTGTCTTGGAAGAGGGCAGCCGCCAGGGGTGCCGACCGCCATCGGTCGATCGTTGCCTGCCAGAGCCGCCGCGCCCTGGCCCGCACCGTCTGCTCGCGGGCCGCGTGAACGACCAGCGCCCCGCTGCAGGCCGCAACCCACAGCACAGCCGCGCTGACCCAGGCGCCAGTGGGGTCGTCCAGGCCAAGCTGCATCGCCTGGATGTTGGCCGGCGATAGCTGGAACAGGTAGCGACGCAGGTCGTAACCGGTTGCCGCGATCCCTGCGAGGGCGTGCGCGAAGAGCGCATAGGGCAGCGCGGCCACCCAGCCGGCCACGGCGGCGGCGACCAGGCCGGCCGGCCAACGCGTGGCCGCACCCGATGGAGCCGCCGCAGCGCCCGCCCACAAGCCAAGCAGTGCCAGATAGCCCACCATGCCCGCCGACGCGGCAGGGATCTGGGGGAGCAGCAGAAAGCCCTCCACAACGCCGGCCAGAACCACATGAAGCCCGATCAGCGCGAAGAAGAGCAGCACCACGGCGAAGATGACACCAACGCGCAAGCCGTGGCGCACAGCGAGGACCATCAGATCTTCTCCTCGCTGAGAACCTCGCCCAGCACGCCGCACGGCCGGAAGATCAGGACGAGCACTAGGATCGAGAAGGCAATCACGTCCTTCAGCTGGAAGTCCATGGCCAACAGGGGAGGTCCGATGGACTCGATGACGCCGAGGATCAGTCCACCAACCATGGCCCCGGGGATGTTACCGATGCCGCCCAGCACGGCGGCGGTGAACGCTTTGATGCCCGGAATGAATCCCACGAAATGGAAGACGATGCCGTTGTGGATGCCCCACATGACGCCGGCGGCCCCGGCCAGAGCGCCACTCAAGGCGAAGGTCCGCCCGATCACCTGGTCCACATCGATGCCCATCAGGGCCGCCGTCTGCCGGTTTTCGGCTACCGCCCGCATGGCCCGGCCAAATCGCGTGCCCTGCACGAGAAGCCACAGGCCGACCATGAACACCACCGCCAGGGCAAGCGTGAGCACCCCTGTGTAGGGCACAATCACGGTCTCGCCCGCGAGAACAACATGCCAGCCCGCCGCCCGGTCCAGGAGCCTCGGGTTGGTGTAGATGCGCTTACCGGGCCCCAGGATCAACTGCGCCGCGTTCTGCAAGAACAGCGAAGCACCGATGGCGCTGATCAGTGGCACCAGACGCGGGGCGCCGCGGAGCGGTCGGTAGGCGATCCGCTCCAGGAGCGTGCCGGCGACGGTGGAGACCGCCATGCCGGCGGCGAAGGCGGCCGCCACCGTCAGCCAGGGGTGTGCATCCAGGAACGCTACGCCAGCCGGACCTGGCGCGTAGGCACGGGCGGCTTCAAACACGAAGTAGCCCGTGAAGGCACCAAGCATCATCACTTCGCCGTGGGCGAAGTTGATCATGAAGAGGATGCCGTAGACCAAGGTGTAGCCGACGGCAATCAGGGCGTAGACCGCTCCAATGATCAACCCCGACTGCACGAACTTGTACCAGGCGGCCGCGTTATAGACATGGCTGCTGAGCACCATTCCGGAACGCCATGCCACGTAGACGACAAAGAGCCCACCCACCAGCCATTGGGCCAGCCGATGGGCGTCCACCGTTTGGCGACGGCGGCCCGCCAGCATGGCCACCTTCCTCGCTTCCAGCTCAGCCATGCTGGCTTCTCGTCCGTCGCCCGCTGTGGCTCTGCAACGCCCCGGGCCCCAGCGCAACCGCTTCCGGCCGCGATGGCCGGCAGCCGCCTGGTATCTCGACTATGGCGCCTGCGTCCAAGCGCTGTTGCGCACCACGAAGAACGTCGGCCCCGCGGTGTTGCACTCCCCGCTCTCGTTGCAGCTGATGACGCCGGTGAGCCCTGGAAAGCCGCTGAGACCGCGGACGGCCTTGACCAGCGCCTCTCGCGGGACGTACAGCTTGCCATCCTCGCCCCGGATCGCCACCTGCTTCACCACGTGGATGAGCGCGGCCACGATGTCGTAGCCATGCCAAGTGAATGTCGACAGCTCGCCGGCCTTGCTGCCGTATGCGGCCTGGTAGGCGGCGTCGAACGCATCCTTCTCCTTCGAAGCCGGCGGCACCGCCGACGTGGCGTACGCGCCCTCCCCCTTTTCGCCAGTCAGCTCCAGGAATTTGGCTCCGTAGGCGCCATCGTCGCTGAAAAACACCACATCGCCCAGGCCGACGGTGGCCATCTGGTTCTTGATGACCGCCGCCTCGCCCACGTAGCCGCCGTAGAAGAGCGCGTCGGGCTTGGCAGCGGCGATCTTGTTAAGCGGCGCCGTGTAGTCGCTCTCGCCGCGTGTGATGGCCTCGAACATCACGACCTGGCCGCCCTTGGCGGTGAAGACGTCGCGCACCTTCTCCGCCAGGCCCATGCCATACGCATCGCCGTCGTGCAGAATGGCCAGCGATCGCTTGCCCAGCTTGTCGTACAGGTAGTTGGCGACGTTCGTGCCTTGCACGTCGTCGGTGAAGGCGATGCGGTTGAAGACATCTTGCTCACCCTGCGTCAGGTCGGCGCGGGTCGCCGAGCCGGACAGCATCGGGATCCGAGCTTGGTTGTAAATGGGAATCGCGGCGGCGCAGGAGCCAGAGAAGGTGTGGCCGGCGATAGCCACCACCGCCGGATCCGACACGAACTTGTTGGCCACCGCCGCGCCGCCCTCGCCAGACCCCATGGTGTCCTGAACGTCAAGGGTAAACGACCAGGACTCAAAGGTGCCGAAATCCTCAATGGCCAGCTTGCCGGCGTTCGAGATGTCCTTGCCGAAGGCAGCGTAGTCACCGGTCATGGGTCCGGCGAAGCCGATCTTGATGACCGCACCCGGCTCGAAGACGGCGCACGTTCGAAACCCGGGGTTGTCGGCACACTCCGGTGGGCCGCTCACGGCGGCTGGCGTCTTGCAGGCACCGAGCAACAGGCCGAAGGCCAGCCATGGGATGACGAAGCGCAAGGTACGCATGGACTCCCCTCCCTCCGTTGGATGGTAACCTCGTGCCCCGAGGCCATCGCGGCACCGGGGCCCCGCGTGGCGGCGATTATAGGAGGACGTGAGGCGGAGTCAATGGTCCGGAAGATGCCGGCAGCAGCCTGGAAGGCGGACCATCGATCCTCGAGGGCCGCCCGGCTCGTCGAGCTAGCCGCCGACCAGCGATCCTGCATCGCCGCTCCGCTATTCGCGCCGGCTGTCGACCAGGCATCCTCCAGCTCGCCCCGCTATTCGGGCTGGCCGTCGTCCCAGGGTCCGCGATCGGACCATCGACTGCGAAGCTCGGCGCGACCTTCTTCCAACCGCAGCCTGGCCAAGAGGAGTGCGGCAAAGGCCACGCCGCAGGCCACAACGCCTACCGCGAGCGCCACCACGTAGCGCGCATCGCCCAAGGCCGGACCCTCCGGCCGCAAGATAACTGGTTCGGGATGGAAGGTGCGGTAGATCTGGACGGCGAAGTGGTTCAAGACCGCCACCGGCACGCCGAGGAGGGCGATGGCAGCCCCCAGGCTGGCCCCGATGTCTGCCGGTGTCGACTGCCGAAACAGAAGGTAGCCGGCATAGACGAACCACAGCAGGAGCGTCAGGGTGAGCCTGGGCTCCCAAATCCACCACCAGCCTTGCGTCGACCGCGCCCACAGACTGCCACTGACCAAGGTTAAGGTGGTGAACAGCACACCCACCTCGGCCGATGAGAGACTGAGCCAATCCCAACGCTGAGTGCGGTGGCGAAGGTAGCCAAGTGCGCCGACGGCCGTCAGACCGTACGCCAGGTAGCTCGTCCAGGCAGCGCCGGCGTGCAGGTACAGAAGCGCGATCCGGGAGCCCATGGAGCGCTCCGGTGGCGAGAGCGCCATGGCCAGCCACAAAGCCGCACCGGCCAGTGGGAGCAGAACGAATAGCTGGCGGCGACTGGTGGCCAGAGCATTCATGGGCTCATCTCCATCGCTAGCGGAAAGAGCACGCTACCTAGCACGAGGTACAAGGCATCCATCGCCAGGGTGAGAGCTAGCGGGGCAAGGGCGGCCGCGATGTCGCCTGCTGCCAAGAGGAGGGACGCTTGCACGCCGGCGATCACCAGTGGCAGTACGGCGGGGAAGAGCAGGATGGGCAAGAGCACATGCCGTGCCCGACTGTGGGCCGTCAGGCCAACAAGCAGGGTGCCAGCCGCCGACCAACCCACCAGGCCGACCGCCATCACGGCTAGCAGCCGCCCAGCGACGCCGCCAGGCAAGCCCAGAAGGACGGCAGCCGCCGGAACCAGGGCCAGAGCCAACAGCAGCCCCAGCAGGTAACCTACCAGCCACTTGGCCAGAAAGAGGTAGCCGCGATCGGCGGGCGTCATGGCCAGAATCGACAGTCCGGCTGGGCCACCTTCGGTGGTCAGCGCCCGACCGAAGCCCAACGTCGAGCCAAACAGGAATGCCACCCAGAGCACACCGGGCACCGCGCTCGCCACCGCCTCTATCCTGGCCGCACCGGCCCCGTGTGCCAGACCGGACAGCAGCTCGAAGGGAACGGCATAGTGGAACAGAACCAGCACCAGAAGCGCGAACACGACCGCCGGGGGCACGCTTTCCCGGGAGCGCCACTCCAGCAACAGGTCCTTGCGGCTGACAGCTGCCACAACCGCCTTGAGCTGCGGCTGGCGAGGCAATCTGCCAGGCAAGGAGCTGGAGGGGTGCGCGGCGGCAAGGGACGAGCCGGCGAGGGGCGAGCCGGCCGGGGACGAGCAGCCCAGGTGCGAGTCGGCCGGTTGCGAGCCGGCCGGGCCCCCACTGGCCACCGGCTGGGCCGGCACACCATCGACGACGGCGCCAGCCGCAGTCCCTTGCGCGAGCCCGTCGGGCGGGCCGTCCCACACCAAGCGACCGCCCCGCAACACAAGCGCTCGCTGAGCAAGCTCCCGGACCCGCGCTAGGTCGTGGGTTGCCAAGAGCACGGTGCGGCCCTCCGCCACCAGGTTGACGAGCATCTGGTCGAGCTCCGCAGCCGCGCGGGCGTCCAGTCCCGAGTGCGGTTCGTCGAGCAACAGCGCCGCGGGCTCATGAAGGATGGCGCGGCAAAGAGCCAGGCGCTGGACCTGACCCCGCGACAGGGTGGCCACACGCGCGTTGCGGAGAGGCCAGAGGCCGGTCGCTCGCAGGCATGGCTCCAGGCGCGCATCGGCCACGCCGTAGAGGGCGGCAAAGAAGACCAGGTTCTCGCGGACCGTCAGGCCCGGGTAAGCCAGGCTGTGGTCGGCAACGTAACCCACCATGCCGCGCGCCGCGGCGCCGTCCCGCGTCACGTCGTGGCCGCCCACACTTGCCGCACCTTCGCTCGGCCGCAGCAGCCCGGCCAGAATGCGCAGCAACGTCGTCTTGCCGCTGCCGTTGGGTCCGACGAGCGCCACAACCGTTCCCGGCGCGAGGACGAAGTCAATCTGCCGGAGTGCCGGGCGGCCGTCGAAGGCGTGGCCTAGACCGCGCACCTCGACGATGGGTGCCGCCGACGTGTCACTCATGCCGCCACCTGCCATGAACGCCTACGAGGCATCGTCAGCCACCGGCGCCCGGTCGGCGACCGCGACGGGGCCACGCGCCGCAAAGGCGGGCGGCCGCGGGGCAAGTCGAGCGTCGCCCATCCCGGGTTGGCAGCGGGAGCCCGGACACCGAGAGCAGCTCGACAGCGGACCAGTGGCAGGGGACGGAAGCCTCGGCGTCGGGGGGAGCTCCTGGTGGGCATTCCGGACGGCACAGGTGCCAGAGGGTCTCGGGAGGTCGACGGGAAACGCGGGGCAGGCACGCTGCAACGTGCCGAGCGGTGCATGGAGCCGGCGCGGAGCCTACGCCTGCTGCCCTACCTTGTGCCGATAGACGATCCGACCGCGCTTGGGATCGTAAGGAGACAACTCAACACGCACCCGGTCGCCAAGAAGTACCTTAATGTAGTACTTCTTCATGCGACCAGATAGATATGCAAGAACTTCGTGATTGTTATCGAGGAGAACCTTAAACATCGTGTTTGGCAATGCTTCGACCACGACACCCTCGACCTCGATCTTTTCTTCTGACTTTGTCAACCACACCTCCGTTGCTAGGGCTCACGCGGCCTCCTGCCGAGCGGTCGCAAGCGTTAAGTATATCACGCTCTTCGGGCAGACGCGAGCCCGCTTGACCGACCGCCTCCGGTCGCTTAGACTTGCCGGCCACACTCCGGCCGTGGTACTCCATCTGCCGGGCAGGCAAGGACCTTAGACAGTGGCCGCCAAAATCGACCCCTCGCTTGGCTATGCGACCGACGTCGGTCGTGGCAGCACCCACAACCAGGATCGAATTGGCTACTACGTTCCCGATGATTCCCAGCTGGCGAGCCTCGGGGGCAGCATCTACGTCGTGGCCGATGGCCTGGGCACGCGCGAGCGCGGGGCAGCACTCGCCGACCTTTGCATTCGGACTCTGGTTCGAGCTTACTACCGCGCGGTTCGGGAACTGGGGCGCGGGCCTGCCCTGGCCCGGGCCATCGTGGCCGCCGATCAGGCGTTGCGTCGCGAACTGGCGGCCAGTCCCGACGTCGAAGACGCTGGCGTCACGGTGGTGGCCGCCGTCTGGCGGGGGGATGACTTGGTGGTGGGCCACGTTGGGGATCCACGGGCATACCTCATCCGGGAGGGCCACACCTACCGCCTGACGCCCGATGCAGCCGGCCCGGCCTATCTCGGCCGTGGTGCAACGCCCCAGCCGGTCATCAGCGAGGACATCACGCTCGGACCGGGCGATCGCATCCTCCTTTGCTCCGACGGCCTGCATCAACTGGTGACCGAGGCGCAGATGGCGTCGGTGCTGAGCCAACAGCCGGCGAAAGAGGCGGCCGAGCGACTCGTGGCCATGGCCAATGCCCGCGGCGGATGGGACAACATCACCGCCTTGGTCCTCGATCCCTTCGCTGGGCAAGCGCGCCCGGCAAGCGTGCCGTCGGCGTCGCGCTCGGAAGCTTCGTGGGGCACCATCGCCGTCGGTGCGGCAGCCATCGCGCTGACCGCTGCCCTTCTGGCCTTCCAACCGTGGCGCGCCCTGGGGCGAGCTGGGAGCTGGCTAGCCGCGAGGCAGTCGAACATCGCCCACACTGTCGACCAGGCCACGGCCGCCGATGCCACCTCTGTCTCCCTTCTCCCAGCAGCCACGCCGGCACCGCTGCTCACCGACACGCCGGCGCCAACGGCCACCGAGGCCATGCCGCTCATGCCCTCGCTCATCGCCCTGTCGGCCGAGAACGCCCGCCAAGCGGTACGCTTGCTTGGACTGGAGATCAAAGAGATCCGCCAGTACTCGGACGAGATCCCGCCAGGCTTCGTCAGCGGCCAGGATCCCGACCCCGACGTGCCGCTGCGAGTCGGCGACCTTGTGACCATCGCCATCAGTCTGGGGCCGCCGCCGCCACCTACCGCCACGCCGGTGCCATACCGCCGCCCGACCTGGACGCTCACGCCCGAGGCATCCGCCACCTTGCCGCCGACTTTCACTTCGACCAGCCCGCCTCCTCAGCGCCGCGAGGAAGAACGCAGGCGTGCGACGACCGCGCCCACTGCTCTGCCCCCGACGGCGGTGCCGACTCCGATGCCCGAGCTGCCAACGCCGCTGCCGCCGCTGCCGACGGTGCCGCCGCTCCCGCCGCCGGGCGCGTCGCTGGCTCTCTTACCGTTGCGGGCGTCGACGCCGCTCGAGCCGGTGCAAGCATCTGCGCCGCTGCCGCCGCTGCGGGCTTCGCCGCCGCTTCCGGCCCTGCCAGCGTCCCGGCCGGCCGCATCGCTGGTCCGCTGGCAGCCACCGGCGGCAAGGGGCCTGGCATCAACGATCGTCGACCAGCGCCGGCTCGTGTGGCGAGTGAGCGAGGGTGGCCCCGTCCGTGCCGTGACCCTCTCCCGCCTTGCTTCTGGGTGGCGAGCCATCCTGGGCCAACTCCGCCGCTTGGGTACCAACCTCCGCCGCTTGCTCACGAAGCTGGTCGTCCGCCCGGAACGACAGACGGATGCACCGCCGAGTGGCGCGGGGGCTGCTGTGCCCATCCGGGTGACCGGATGGAGCAACGCCGGTGACGGTCCGCTGCAGATCACGGCCACCGTGGAGGCCACCGCCACCGTCAGCCCCACGGCAACCATCACACCCACCGACACCCCAACGATGACACCGACCGCCACGCGCACGCCTACCGCCACCGCCACACCCACCGATACGCCGACCGCCACACCTACGGACACACCGACGGCCACGCCCACGGCCACGCCACGGCCGGCATACCTGCCCGATGCCGGGCGCGATCAGTGGCTCCTATGCGACAAGCCATGGATGGGCATCGACGATCCGGAACCGAACGACGATCCTTACGTCTTGCCTGACGGCTGCGACCTCTGCCGCGGCCACATCTACAGCGGCCGACTATGGCGAGCGGACGGCCGGCTCGACCGCATCGACTACTTCACCCTGACCCTGCGCCAGTCCGGTCGCTTGCGCCTGGAACTAAAGGTGCCTCCGGCAACGGACTACGATCTGGCCCTCTACCGCTACGTGGCGCAGCGCAATCCGCCGTTGGAACTGCTGATGTCAAGTCGCGCACCCGCGGGCGAGGATGAGGCCATCCTCGCCGATGGGCTGCCTGCTGGCCGTTACTGGCTGAGCGTCTGGGGCTACGACAAGCCTCACCGAGAGCCGTACGATCTCTCCTGGACCACGGACTGAGCCCCCCGAGCAGCGCTCCCTGGCGGAGTTGGGCTGCGGCGCGCTCCTTTTGGCGCTGAGCTCGCTTCTCGGCCTTGCCTATCTGCTAGCGGCCCTCTTGGCACGAGCTGACCCGTCTCTGCTCGGCCTGTCGTTGATGACGGGGGGCTTGGCATTGCTCACCAGTGCCGCTGGTTTCAGCCTGCTCACCGTGGGCGTGGCCGGCAGTTCCACCTTAGACAGCCAGGCAGAGCAGACGGCTGCCCCGTGGACCTGGCTCTTGGCCTTCGCCTCGATCCTGCTCCTGGGGCAGGCGGTGCTGGCCATGGGTCCGGGGGTGAGCGCCGTGGCGCTGCCGCCATTGCACTTCGTGGCCGCCGCACTGCCGGCCTGGGCACTTAGCCGACGCCTAGCGTGGAGAATCCAGATCGCACGGCTGCTGTATGGTGGTTGCGCCGCCACAAGCGTCGCCTTGGCCATCGAGGCGGTCTTGGCCACTGCCGTCCTGGCGATGGTGCTCTTCGCCCTATGGCAGGCGCCCGAGAGTCACGCCGCACTCGAGACGCTGCAGGCAGCGCTCCGCCGAGGTGAGGCTCTGGTCTGGAATGAGAAGACGTTGGCACCGCTCGTGACGCCCCTTTCCGTGGCCGCCGCCTTCGTCGTGTTTGGTCTGGTGGGTCCGGCCGTCGAGGAGCTGGCCAAGGTGGTGGGCGTCGCCCTGTGGCGCCCGCCATCGGCGCGCCAGGCATGGTTGCAGGGCTTGGCTATCGGCGCCGGCTTCGGGATCACTGAAGCCATCACCTTGGGGGCCACCGGCGGCACCTTCTGGCCGCTGACCATGGCCGTGCGCGCCACCGCCACGCTGATGCACGCTGCCATGTCCGGCGTTGCCGCCCTGGGCTGGTTTGCCCTCGCTCGCCAGAAACGCATCGTGCTCGGACTTGCCGGATTGGGCGCGGCCATCATCGGCCATGGTGTTTGGAACAGCCTGATACTGGGAACCGGGCTAGCCGGTCTGGCCGTCCGCAGCTCGGCGATGGCACGCCTGGCGGCGGTGAGCAGCAGCGGGCTCGCACTGGCCTGGCTGGGCATCGTTTTCGGCTGCCTCCTCGTCGATGCCCGACTGCGCCTCCGAGCCCCGCCGGCTTAGATTCTGCGGGCCGCGATCCCGCTCGCTCATGGTCCATGAGGGACAGGAGCTCGAACGGCAGTAGCTAGAGCAGCAGCACCTCCAGGGAGAGGACCTCGAGCGGCAGGACCTCGAGCGGCAGGACCTCGGGCGGCAGGAGCTCGAGGGCGAGGACCTCGAGGGGCAGGACTTCGAGCGGCGGCAACGCGACGGAGGGGACCGAGGGCGGCAGGAGCTCGAGGGGCATCGGCTCGAGCGGTGCGAGCTTGAGGCCGTGGTATACTGCCCGCCGAGCCAGGAGGCTGCGATGCGACCGATCGACTATGCAAGCCAGAACCGAGATGCCGCTGTCGCGCGACTGGTCGAGTTCCTGCGGATCCCGAGCGTCAGCGCGGTACCCGAGCACCGGGCAGATGTACGGCGAGCCGCCGACTGGCTGGCACAACGCCTCGCTGCCGCGGGAGCGGATCAGGTGCGGATCGACGATACCCCGGGACATCCGGTGGTCCTCGCGCGCGCTGCCGGTCCGCCGGACGGCCTGCGGGTCCTGGTGTACGGTCACTACGACGTGCAGCCAGCCGACCCCATCGAGGCATGGACCTCTGGCCCATTTGCCCCGACGGTGCGTGATGGCAACGTGTACGCTCGCGGCGCCTCGGACGACAAGGGCCAGGTCCTGGCGCACATTGATGCGCTGGAGGCGTACTCCCGCACCGTGGGGCGCCCGCCGGTGACCTTGCTGTTCGTGATCGAGGGCGAGGAAGAGATCGGCAGTCCCAACCTGGCGTCCTGGCTCATCGACCACGCGTCTGAGCTGGCGGCGGACGTGGCGCTGGTGAGTGACACCGCGATGCTGGGCCCCGATCAGCCCACCCTCACCTACGGCTTGCGCGGCCTATGCTACCTGGAGGTTGAGGTCCGCGGTCCGGCGCACGACTTGCATTCGGGACAGTATGGTGGCGCCGTGGTGAATCCGGCCAACGCCTTGTGCGCCATGATAGCCGCCCTTCACGATGCCGAGGGACGGGTGGCGGTTCCCGGCTTCTACGATGCTGTCCGCCCTCTGGCGCCGGAGGAACGCCAGGCGCTCGCCAGAGTGCCGTTTGACGAAGCCGTCTTCCGAGCTGCCACCGGCCGCGCCGGAGGGTACGGCGAGAGCGGCTATTCCACCGTGGAGCGCCTGTGGGCACGGCCGACACTGGACGTCAATGGCATCGTCTCCGGCTGGACGGGCGTAGGCGCTAAGACCGTCCTGCCGGCATTTGCCACCGCCAAGATCAGCGCCCGACTGGTGCCGGATCAGGAGCCAGCAGGCATCGGCCGCCTGCTGCGCGAACACTTGGAGCGGATCGCCCCGCCTGGGGTGCAGGTGACGGTGCGCGAACTGCACGGCGCGGCGCCGGTGATCGTCGATCGCCGTCTGCCGGCCGTCCAGGCCGCCGCTTGGGCCTTGGAGCAAGTCTTCGGTCAGCCGGCGGTGTTCGCCCGCGAGGGAGGCACCGTCCCTGTGGTGGCCACCCTGCAATCGCTGCTGCACATCCCCCCGGTGCTCATCGGCTTTGGTCTGCCGGACGATCACGTGCACGGACCGGACGAGAAGTTTGGCTTGGAACAGCTGGCGCGCGGTACGCTGACGCTCACGCTGCTGCTCGAGCGGTTGGCTTCGGAGGGGGGCTAGGCAACGCCGCTGGCATCCCCGGGTGGTCAGCGGCTCACCTTTGGCAACCCAGCCGCCACCGTCGTCCGCCTGGCCAAACGCCCCGCGGCGGCCGCGCGAGGGTAGGACAGCAGAGAAGCCGACATGTTCAACATCAATGCCTGGGAGTTCGCGATCATCCTGGTGTTGGCGCTCATCGTCTTTGGGCCGGAGCGCTTGCCGCAGGTGGCCGCCCAAGCTGGCCGAGTGCTGCGTCAGCTGCAGCAGATGACGGCCGGTGCCACAGCCGAGCTGACGCGTGAGTTCCAGGCAGCCGTCGCCGCGGCGGAGCGAGCCGAGGCGGAACTCACGGCCGCGACCGAGGAGCTGCGCCAGGCAGCCCAGGCCGTGACGGAGACAGCGCACCAGGCGGCAGATGCAGCCACTGGCAAGCCGCACGGCACCGAGCATGCCGCGACGGGGAAGCCACACCGCACCGACGACGCCCCAGCGCGGGACCCACATCGCACCACCGATGCCCCGATGGTCGGGCTACATCACACCACCGATGCCCCGATGGCGGACCGACCCCGCTCCGCCCCAGCCGCGACGGCGAGTCCGCCGCCTGCCCGGACGCCACCCCAAGACCTGGCAGGCTAGCCGGCCGATGGCCACTCCAACGCTGCCAACGATGCCGCTCGTCGAGCACCTCCGCGAGCTCCGGATACGACTCATCCGCTGCGTCATGGCTCTGATGGCGGGAATGGTTCTGGCCATGCCGCTGAGCTCGCGGCTCATCGAGGGCCTCAAAGGCATGTGCCCCATGTGCCAGTTCCAGCTCATCGATCCCACCGAGGGCTTCACGACGTACTTCCGCGTATCGCTGCTCTTGGGGCTCGTCCTGGCTGTGCCCGTCATCCTTCACCAGACCGTCCAGTTCCTCCGACCCGCGCTGTACCCCAGGGAACAGCGCTACCTCTACCTCCTCTTGCCGGGGGCGGCGCTGCTCTTCGCCGTGGGCCTACTCTTCGGCTACCGCCTGGTGTTGCCGCGCACCTTCAGCTTCCTGGCCACCTTCCCCAGTGGCTGGGCGGTACCTGCATGGCGGCTAGGGAACTTCGTGGCCTTCACCACCAACCTCCTGGCGATCGTGGGTATCGCCTTCGAGACGCCGCTGGCGGTCTACGTCCTCACGAAGCTCGGCGTCCTGTCGCCCCACACCATGCGCCGCTACCGTCGTCACGCCATCGTGGGGCTGGCCATTCTGGCCGCCATCTTGACGCCGACGCCGGATCCTTTCACCATGCTGCTTGTACTCGTGCCGATGGTGGCCCTGTACGAGCTAGGCAGCCTACTCGCACGCATCGCATAGGGAGAAGAGACGTTGACCCAAGAAGCACCCCGTGGTCCCGTTCGCGTCCTCATCCTCGGCGCTGGCGGCCGGGACTTCCACAACTTCAACGTGGTGTACCGGGACAATCCGGACTACCACGTGGTCGCCTTCACAGCTACCCAGATTCCCAACATCACCGACCGCACCTATCCGCCGTCGCTGGCAGGCCCACACTACCCGTCCGGTATCCCGATCCATCCCCAGGAAGACATGGGGGAGCTGATCGAACGGCTGGCCGTCGACGAGGTGGTACTCGCGTACAGTGACATCAGCCACCAGCAGGTGATGGAGGTGGCCTCGATCGCCCTGGCGCAGGGCCCCAGCTTTCGACTCCTGGGCCCCGCGGCCACCATGCTTCGGTCGCGGCGACCGGTGGTGGCGGTGTGCGCTGGCCGGACGGGTGCCGGCAAGAGCCAGACGACACGTGCCGTGGTACAGGCACTGGTCGCCATGGGCCGGAAGGTGGCGGTGGTGCGCCATCCCATGCCGTACGGCGACCTGGCAGCCCAGGCCGTCCAGCGGTTCGCCAGCTACGAGGACTTGGAAGCGGCGCGGGCGACGATCGAGGAGCGCGAGGAGTACGAGCCCCATCTGGCAGCCGGGAGCGTCGTGTTTGTGGGTGTTGATTACGAGCGCATCCTGCGACAGGCCGAGGACGAGAGCGACGTCATCGTGTGGGACGGGGGGAACAACGACATTCCTTTCTACTGGCCGGACCTTCACCTCGTGGTGGTCGATCCACTGCGGGCGGGCGACGAAGTGAGCTACTACCCGGGGCTGGTCAACGTGCGGATGGCCGACGTGCTGCTCATCAACAAGATCGACAGCGCCACTCCGGACCAACTGCGCACAGTCCGGGCCAATTGCGCGGCCGAGAATCCGCGCGCCGAGATCCTGGAGGCCGAGAGCCGCATCATGGTCAGTGATCCCGACGCCATCCGGGGCCGCCGAGTGGTGGTCGTCGAGGACGGCCCGACTCTCACCCACGGCGGCATGGCCTTCGGCGCGGGCCGGGTGGCGGCGGTGCGCCACGGTGCGGCCGAGATCGTCGATCCCCGGCCATACGCGGTGCGCTCCATTGCCGAGACCTATGCGCAGTATCCCAACACGGGGGATGTTCTGCCGGCCATGGGCTACAGCGAGCAGCAGATCGCCGATCTGGAGGCCTCCCTGGACCGGGTGCCAGCGGACCTCGTCATCGTGGCAACGCCCGTCGACCTAGCCAAGCGAATCCGAATCACCAAGCCGACGGTACGTGTGCGGTACGAGTTGGGCCGGATGGTGGGTCGGAGTCTGGCGGAGGTGCTGGCGGAGCGACTGCCCGCTTCGTGATGGCGCTTCCCAGGCGGTTGGACCACAGGGCGAGGGCGGCTTGCCGTCGGTGGCCGGAGAGTGCAGCGGGGGCAGGCCTGGTGGCCATCCTGGTCAGCTATGTCTGGCTGGCTAGCCAGTTCGCGCGTCTCACGCCGCTCTGGCAAGCACCCGACGAACCCGCGCACTTCAACTACGTTGCCCGCGTGGCGGCCACCCCGCTCGATCCTCCGGAGATCGAGGACGGCGACTACCCTTTCGCCTACCTCGAGATGCTGAAGGCCCTGCGATTCCCGCCCGGTCGCCCCATTCACGCCTTGACCTACGAGGACCATCAGCCGCCGCTGTACTACTACCTGGCGGCCGCGGCGTACCGCCTTGCCGACGAGAAGATCGCGAGTCGATTGCGTAGCGTGCGGCTCGTGAGCGTGCTCTTCGGCGGGTTCTTGGTCTGCCTCGGCTGGTGGTTCGCCCACCGCAGCTGGCCAGGCCCGGCCTGGCTGCCGCTCGCGACGGCAGGCTTCGTGGCCTTTCTGCCGATGCAGCTGGCGGGGACCGCTGCCGCCAACAACGATGCCCTGGCCAACGTGGTCGCGGCCGCGGCACTGTGCTGGGCGCTGGAACGGGGTGCGCACGGGGCCGGCGGAAGGTGGGGTGCCGCCCTGAGCGGCGTGCTCCTGGGAGTGGCCCTGCTCACCAAACTCACCATCGTGGCACCCGCGGCCGCCCTGGTGGCCAGTGGCGAGATTGTGGCCTGGCGTCGTCACCGGACCAGCCAGTCCTCGCCTTTGCGGACGGTGAGCACGGCGGCCCTGGCAGCCGGGATGGTGAGCAGCCCGTGGCTGGTGCGCAACGCGCGGCTGTACGGTCTAGCCGATCTCCTAGCCCTGCAGCGCCACGACAGCGTGGTTCTCGGTCAGCCGCGCACCGGCGACTGGATCGCTAGCCACGGTGTGGGCGCATGGCTGCAGAGACTGGTGGTGTTCACCTTCGATAGTTTCTGGGGCGTGTTCGGCTGGATGGGCGAGTTCTTGGACGGGCGGGTGTATCGCGGCCTGGCGCTGGTAACCCTCATTGCCGGTTTGGGGCTCGTGGCTGGCGCCTGGCAGGCACGACGCGGGGCCCGGACGCTCACCGATCGTGAGCGGCTGACGTTCGGCCTCTGTGGGGTCGCCATCGTAGCGGTGGGAGTGGCCTTCCTCGGCTACAACGTGCGCCTCGTTCAGCACCAGGGCCGCTACTTCTTCGGGGCACTGGTGCCAATTGCCTTCTTGTTTGCCTTGGGACTCGGCCAGGTGGGTCGTGGCCTGTCGCTCCTGCTGGCGCATCTTCCGCCAGCCTCCAGCGCCGGCCGCCGTCTTGACTGCCTGGCGGCCAGTCTGCCGTTGGGCTTCGTCATCCTGCTGGCCATTCTGTCCTGGATCAGTCTGCACGCCTACATCGTGCCCCATCTCGCGCCGCCGCCGTGAGCAGCCCGCTGGGCGGTGCCGGACGGTGCGCGCAGGGTGGTATAATGGCGGCGCTTGCTGGCCCCTGGCAGCCGTTGGGCAGGCAGCCAAGAGCGTTTCCGGGCGGTCGCGCGACTCGGCGCGATTGGCGATTGTGGAAAGCATGCGCGACGGTCCCGCGAGGCGGGCAAGGCAGCACGGAGCGGCAACGGCAATCAGTTGGCCAGCGGACAACGGCAGTGGGAGCGCTCGGGTGAATCGTCGGCAGGTACTCATCGTTCGGATGCTGGGGGCCATTGCGCTCCTGATTGTGGGTTACCAGTCCGGCGCGATCCTGTACCCCGACCTCCAGGAAGTGCCCCTGGACATCGAGTGGCTGCAGCGGATCACCCTGACCCGCTGGCTGGTGTCGGTGTCGTTCGGGCTTTTTGGCTTGGCCATCGGCTACCTGCTGGCCCCAATCCTGTTTCGGCCGCTGTACGCCAGCTACCACCTGTTGCGCGAGGTGCCGCCCGAGCGTCTGGCCGGCGCGGCGATCGGCTTATCGCTGGGGCTGTTCCTGAGCACTCTGGCGGCCTTTCCGCTATCGCTCTTGCCCCGGCCGTTTGGCGAGTTCCTGCCGTTTGTGATTGCCGTGGTGCTCGGTTACCTCGGCGCGGCCCTGTTTGCCAGCAACCCTGGCACCTACCTGCCGCTGGTGCGCGCGGCGATCACCGGTGAGCGTCGGGCCGGGGCCACGGCCGCAGCGGGCTGCATCCTGCTCGACACCAGTGTCATCATCGACGGCCGCATTGCGGACGTTGTGAAGACCGGCTTTTTGGACCGCCCGTTGATTGTTCCCCGCTTCGTCCTGGCCGAGCTGCAGCAGATTGCCGACTCCCCCGACGCCCAGCGACGAAACCGCGGTCGGCGGGGACTCGAGGTGCTCAACGAACTTCAGCAAGAGCCAGCCGCCGATCTGCGCATCAGTGATCGCGACCTTCCGAGCGTGCCCGACGTCGACCACAAGCTGGTCCGGCTCGCCAGCCAGCAGGGCTGCGCCATCATGACGAACGATTACAACTTGAACCGTGTGGCAGAGCTACAAGGTGTGAAGGTGCTCAACCTGAACGAGCTGGCCAATGCGGTGAAAACCCTCTTGCTCCCAGGCGAACAGCTGGACGTGCATATCATCCAGGAGGGAAAGGAGGCGGGCCAGGGAGTCGGCTATCTGGAAGACGGTACGATGGTGGTCGTCGAGCAGGGCCGTGACTTCCTGGAGCAGACCATTCCGGTGACGGTGACTCGGGTCTTGCAGACCGTGGCCGGCCGCATGATCTTCGGGGTGCCGGCCGCATGATCTTCGCAGTTCCAGCCGTATGATCTTCGGGGTGCCAGCCGCATGACCGGCCCGGCCAGTGCATCGCTATGGGCGGTGGGTGGCCACAGCGCCGCTCGGCTTCTCGTAGCGCGATGACCGCAAGGAGCCCACACCATGACCAACCATGAGACGCATGCCGCGCCCTTCGAGACGCGGCGACAGACGGTGGCCACGGACCGCGCGCCGGCCGCCATCGGGCCTTACTCGCAAGCGGTGCGCGCCGGCGGCTTCGTGTTCACTGCGCTGTGCATCGGCATCGATCCAGCCACCGGGCGGTTGGTTGGCGGAGGCATGGCCGCTCAGACCAAGCGCGCCCTCGGTAACCTCGAGGCCATCCTGGACGCTGCCGGTGTCACGTTGCAGCAAGTGGTCAAGACCACGGTATTTCTCACCGATATGGCGGACTTCCAGACCATGAACGAGGTGTACGCCATGGCCTTTCCGGCGGAGCCGCCGGCGCGCACCACGGTGGCCGTTGCCGAGCTGCCACTGGCTGCCCGCGTGGGCATCGAGGCCGTGGCACGGATGGGCGGTTCCTAGTCGAACGGCGGCTGGGCAAGGCCCCAGCGTTGTCAGGCCGCGGTTTGGCCGCCCCTTGCCCGGCCCCTATAATCTCGACCAGTCTGTACGCAGAGGACGCAGGATGCCTGAATCGAACCCGCCCCATGACAATGCCGCCGACCGCGAGCGGCATCCGATGCAAGACTTGCTCGAACAGGGCAGCAATCACCGTCGCTTTGAGCGTGGCGATGTGGTCATGGGCACCATTGCCTTCATTGGCAGCCACGAGATCCTGATCGACGTCGGCGGCAAGACCGAGGGCATCTTGGCGCCGCGCGAGTTCGACCAGATGACCCAGGCGGACCGCAGAGCTCTTCGGGTGGGCGATGAGGTTGAGTGCCTGGTGATCAATCCGGAGGACCGCGAGGGCAACCTCGTGCTCTCGCTCTCCCAAGCGCGCCTCGGGCAGGACTGGTCAGAGGCCGAGCGGCTGTTCGAGTCGGGTGGCATCTTCCAAGTGACGCTGAGCGGCCACAACAAGGGCGGACTGATTGCTTACGTAGGCGACGTCCGTGGCTTCATCCCGGCATCCCAGATCGACCGGCGCCACGGCATCGATCGGGCGCGCGTCGATGGCTCGGCCGAAAGCCCGCTGGCGTCGATGGTCGGGGAAACCATCTGGGCCAAGATCATCGAGGTGGACCGCCGCAAGAACCGGCTCATTCTGTCCGAACAAGCCGCCATGCGAGAGCGGCGTCGCCATTCCAAGGCGGAGTTGTTGGACAACCTGGCCGAAGGACAAGTGGTCCGCGGTGTCGTGACCAGCCTGGCGGACTTCGGTGCCTTCGTGGACATCGGAGGTGCCGACGGCCTGGTGCACCTCTCCGAGCTCTCGTGGAAGCGGGTGTCCCACCCGAGCGAGACCCTGCAGCTCGGTCAGGAAGTCACGGTGCAGGTCATATCGATCGACCGCGAGCGCAAGCGCATCGGCCTGTCTATCAAGCGCCTGCAGCCAGAACCCTGGGATACCGTCGCCGAGCAGTTCCACATCGGCGACGTCGTGACCGGTACCATCACACGATTGACAGACTACGGTGCCTTCGCCCGGCTGGCAGGTGACGTCGAGGGCTTGATCCACGTCTCCGAGCTATCGGACCAGGGTCGGCAGCCTGCGGAAGTGGTGGCTCCTGGGGACCAGCTGTCGCTGCGCGTCATCCGTCTCGATGCCGAGAATCGCCGCATTGGCTTGAGTCTCAAGCGCGCCGATCCCTCCTATGACGCCCTGATGACGCCGGAGGCGTTGGCCGAGTTGGACGTGCCGATGGAGGTTGGCGAGGGTGGCGAGGAGCCAGAAGACCTAGGGTAAGCACGCGCCGCGGGCGGACGTCCTAAGGTCAGGATTCGTTTCGCGGCGAGCTGGCCACGGCCCCTCGAGGGGGGCGGCAGGGTCACCAATCGGACAGCGGGATGGCAATGGCCAACAGGTTCGAGGATCGCTTCACCGAGCGCGCCAGGCGCGTCCTCATGATCGCGCAGGAGGAGGCAAAGCGTCTCAACGACTCGTACATCGGCACCGAGCATCTGCTACTGGGGCTGGTGCTCGAGGAACGCGGTGTGGCCGCGCGGGTCTTGCGCGACTGCGGGGTCAACGGCTACCAGGTGCGGCGGATCATCGAGGAGTCCTCGCGCCGCAGCGCGCAGCGGATTCGCAACCAGACGGCGGGCCTTACGCCTCGCACGAAACGTGTCATCGAGCGCGCGGTCGAAGAAGCCCGCCGCATGAATCATCATCACATCGGCACGGAACACTTGCTCCTGGGACTGGTCGGTGAGGGCGGCGGTCTGGCGATCGAGGTGCTGCGTGACGTAGGCGCCGACCTGGACGAGATCCGGCGCCTCACCACCAAGGCCATCATGCAAGCGCCCGTTCGTCAGAGCGGGGAGCGCCGGCGGTCGCAGCAAACGCCACTGATCGACCAGCTGGCCATCGATCTCACCGCTCGCGCCGAAGAGGGTCAGCTGGACCCAGTCGTGGGACGGCAGACGGAGATCGAGCGGGTCATCCAGATCCTCTCGCGCCGCACCAAGAACAACCCGGCGCTCATTGGCGAGGCAGGTGTCGGCAAGACAGCGATCGTCGAGGGGCTGGCGCAGCGCATGGCCGCCGGCGACGTACCCTCGCCTCTGCGCGAGAAGCGGCTCTACATGCTGGACGTCGGCAGTCTCGTAGCCGGCACGATCTACCGGGGCCAGTTCGAGGAGCGCATGAAGCGCGTCATCGAGGAGCTCCGGGGCGCCCAGTGCATTCTCTTCGTGGACGAGCTGCACATGCTCGTCGGCGCAGGCGCCGCCGGCTCAAGCGTCGATGCCGCCAACCTGCTCAAGCCGGCCCTGGCGCGCGGCGAGTTGCAGTGTGTTGGCGCCACGACGCTCGACGAGTACCGTCGTTACATCGAAGCCGACGCCGCATTGGAGCGGCGCTTTCAGCCCGTATTCGTCCAGGAGCCCAGCGTGGACGAGACCATCCGGATCTTGCAGGGCATCCGTGGCCGATACGAGGAGCACCACGGGGTGCGAATCAGCGATGAGGCGCTGCAAGCTGCGGCCACCATGGGGGCACGCTACATCACCGACCGGTTCCTGCCCGACAAGGCGATCGATCTGATCGATGAGGCCGCCAGTCGCGTGCGGATTTACAAGATCCCCGACACTCCCCAGTTGGCAGAGCTCTTCGGCGAACTGCGCAAGGTCCAGAAGGACAAGGAGGACACCTTCGCGCGCGGCGAATACGAGGAGGCCATTCGCCTGCGACAACGCGAGCACCAGCTGCGGGACGAACTCGAAAGCCTGCGGGCAGGTCACGACAGCGACCTCGTGGTGCGAGACGATGACGTAGCGGAGGTTGTCGCCATGTGGACCGGCGTGCCGGTCCGGCGGCTGGCCGGCGAGGAAGGGGAGCGATTGCTGCACATGGAGGCAGCCCTCCATGAGCGCATTGTGAGCCAGGACGAAGCCATCGAAGCCGTCGCCAAGGCAGTTCGCCGGGCGCGAGCCGGCCTGAAAGACCCGCGACGGCCGATGGGCGTATACATCTTCCTGGGGCCCACCGGTGTCGGCAAGACGGAGCTGGGTAAGGCGCTGGCCGAGTTTCTGTTCGGCAGCGAAGACGCCGTGTTGCAGCTTGACATGAGCGAGTTCATGGAACGGCACACCGTGAGCCGCCTCGTGGGCGCACCGCCGGGCTATGTGGGGTACTACGAGGGCGGGCAGCTCACCGAGGCGGTGCGACGACGGCCGTACCAGGTGATCCTGCTCGACGAGGTGGAGAAGGCGCATCCGGACGCCCTCAACATGCTGCTCCAGATCATGGAGGATGGCCACCTGGCCGACGCCAAGGGTCGGAAGGTGGATTTCCGCCACACCATTCTGATCATGACGTCGAACGTGGGCGCCGAGCAGCTCAGTCGCCATCAGGCGCTAGGCTTTGCTGCCGGTGGCGATGAGCGCCAACGCCTCATGGGCGAGTACGAGACGATGAAGGAGAAGGTGCTCGAGGAGCTCAAGCGCCTGTTCAAGCCCGAGTTCCTGAACCGCGTGGACCGCATCATCGTCTTCCGGCCGCTCACGCGCGAGGATCTGGAGCGCATCGTGGACATTCAGCTCAAGCGCATGGCTCCGCGGCTGCAGGAGCACCAGGTCTCGCTGGAACTGACTCCCGCCGCCCGGAAGCGGATTGTAGCCGAGGGCTACGAGCCCCAGTTCGGGGCACGCCCTTTGCGGCGGGCCATCATGAACCTCATCGAGGACCCGCTCTCGGAGAAGCTGCTGGCCGGCGAGATCAGCTTCGGCGATCGCGTCCTGATCGACGTGGAGGGCGATACCCTGACCATGCGGCCGATCCCCTCTGAGGCACCCGAGGAGGAGTTGTAGCCGCGACAGGCCTCACAACTCGGCCCGCCACCTCGTGGGCGAGCGCAGAGGCCGGCCAGCCGTCTAAGCGGGGCTCCCTTTCGCTCGGCCAGGGCGGCGGCTGGCTCGTCTGACGGCGGAGCTTAGCCACTCGGCATGCGCCTGTGGCTGCGGGCCGCGACTACGGTAGCACCGCGATTCCGCCGTCGGGACGGGCGGCCAGTTCGCGGCCGTCGGCCAGACGGACGAGCAGGTCCCGGGTGCTCAGGCCGCCGTAACTGACCAGCTCGCCGCGGCCATCCAAGAGCACGGCATCACTGGACCGCGCATAGTCCACCTGCACCCCATCGAGGAGGGCGCTGAAGCCCAAGACGGCCTCGCTGTCCCTGGCCAGCCAGCCGTGCGGCGGTAGGTCGTACAGCGTCGTGTCGACCAGCACCGTCCAGATGGACGGCGAATGGTTCACCCACAGCTCGAAGCCATTTTGGTAGCGCAGGTGCAACCTTGGGTGGACGAGGTCCTGGTCCGATCGCAGGGCCTGGCTGAGGCCCACCTCGCTGTCATCGGCCAACACGTAACCTACGGTGTCGATCGGCACGCCCAGATAGTGTCGCTGCAGGGCCTGCATCAGGTAGTATTCCTTGACTTCCTGCGCTGGTGTCAGGTAGCGATCGGGCGATGTGAGCACTGCCGTGGTCGTCAGCCACGCCCCGGCGTGCCCGTATGACAGCGTGGTGGCCCGGTACTCGTCGATCTGCTCCGGCTTCAGCGGTCGTGGCCGCTTGGCGTAGGTGTCTACGTAAGGACCGAAGAACTGCCGGTAATCCCCCATGCCGTAGCCAACGGTCTGGCCGGCGATCGCCAACTCATAATCCGGAATCACGGGCTGGTCACAACCGGCCGCGGCGAAGCTGCCTGTGGACAGGCTGCGCGCCATGGCATCGACATAGCCGGCGTAGAAAGAGTCGTAACTCCACTCCCAGGCGCCGCTGGCGCCCAAGGCGGACACCCGCGCCCCGCGCGCCGCAAGGGCATTGAACAGCTCCTTGTACGCGGCGATCGCTTCGCCTACGGTAGCCGGATGGGTTGCCGGGGCGCCGCGGTCGATGCTGGGCTGATCGGCACCTGGAAACGGGTAGCCCGGATTCGTGGCCCCTTCGGCGCTCAGCGTCAGGCCCCGCACGCCGCTTGCCAACAGCGCCGGCAGCTGAAGTCCGGCCAGTCGCCGCGCGGCGTCGGGCGCCAAGAGGTAGCGCCCCGCCCAACCGCCGCCGCTACACATGCGGCGACCAAGCGCCTCCTCGGCCAGAAGGATCGGTTCGCCGCTGGCATCGATTAGCCGATCGGCCGCATTGTAGAGGGCATTCTGTTCCTCGGGGCAAGGTTCCTCGGTGAGGGTGAAGGCTGCCGTGACCGATAGGACGCTGGGGGCCACTGCCGCAAGCTGCCGCAGACCTGCCTCGCCGCCAGCCGCCTCGCTTGGCGGCCCCTGCTTGGGTAGCAACGTCGTCGGCTGCCGCCAATTGGCCTTGTGGTAGACGACGTCGCGCAGGCCCCACGAGGCCCGCTCGGCTACGTAGCGAGCCTCGTCGGCAAAGGAGATCCCCTCGCCGCCAGACAAGGTAACATGCACTGGTCCCGTCCACGGCGCGCGTCGCACCGCCCCTCGCGACACCGGGATGGCGAAGGTATCCTCGACCTCTGGCGACAGCGTGACCCACAGGGTCTCGTTGACCGGGCGAACGCGCCCGCCAGCGTCGGCCGGATAGAGCGCCGCCACCTCGTCGACCACTGAACCGGGCTGGCCGACCGGACCTCGCGGCAGGAGGCTGGCAGCGTCGCTGCGCGGATACTCGAGCAAGGTGCTCGCGAACCAGCGGTGGTCAAGCATGGCGATGGGGACCGCGGTCATGTAGGGGATACGCACCGTCACGCTGTCGTCGGTGCCTTCGATTTCGCCTGCCGAGAAGCCGGCATAGCAGCCGGTGGGGCCAGCCACGGTGTCCAGACTCAGCGCCTGGAGGCGCAACGAGCGACCGAACATCGTCACCGCGTAACGCTTGGCGTGCCGCGTGCCCTCGAGCGTCTCGTAGACGGTGACGACGACGCCGGTTGGCGATGTCTCGTACTCGACCTGGTTCACGGTGCCGAATAGCCCCACAAACCGGGGCTCGATCAAGCGCCCGTCGCGGGAACGATAGTACAGACCGCCACCGGCCACGGGGTAGCGACCACTCCGCGCCTCACGGATGGCGATTCGACCGAGGGCGTTGTCGGGGTGTGTGGTCTCGATCTCATAGCGAAGGCTGATGTCGCCACGGTAGGTCAGCCGGTAGGTCTTGAAGGTGGGGTCGTAGCTCACCGCGACTTGACCAGCTCGCTGCGCGCCCCACGGGACCAGGTTGTCCATGCTCGGCGGCAGCGGTGTGCTGGTGGCCCCCGACTGGGGGGTTGCCGTCGGCGTTTCGGACGATCTGGGCGGCTCCGTGCTGGTTGGGCTAGCCGTCGGCAGCGGCGTGATCGTGACCCCCGGCCCGAGCGGAACCTGCAGCCCCACCGGCAGGTAGACTCGCCAGGCGCCCGGCGGCCGGTCGGCGTTTACCTGTTTCGCGAGGGGAACGAACCAGGCCACGAACAGCAAGACCAAGCTGAGCAAGGCCTTGCCGCTGCGGCTGGCGTTGGTCCGCGTCGGGCGACGCGCGACCACGGAAGCCGTCCCCAAGGCGACCGTTGGCTTGGCGCGGCTCAAGGCTGCGAAGTCAAACCGGGGGGCGCCGCCGTGGGCCCAGCGCAGCCGCCCTCCGTCCTCAGCGGCGGTGAGGGTGCATGCCCGCCGGTGCCAACGGTCGGCGGTGGCGGGGGGGG
>DAOUCP010000098.1:0-78923 GCA_034432155.1 Anaerolineae bacterium | reverse complement strand
CCCCCGCCCCTGGCCGCCGCGAGCCCTACACCACCCCTTGGTCGAGCATGGCGTCGGCTACCTTCACAAAGCCAGCGATGTTGGCTCCCATCAGCAAGTTGTGAGGCTGACCGTACTCCTCGGCCGCCTGGGCGCATTGGGCATGGATGCCAACCATGATCCGATCCAGCTCGGCGTTCACCTGCTCCCGGCTCCAGCTCTCGAACGCCGCGTTCTGGGTCATCTCGAGGCCTGAGGTGGCAACACCCCCGGCGTTGGCCGCTTTGGCCGGACCAAAGGCAATCCGCGCACCCAAGAAGACATCGATGGCCTCCGGCGTGCACGGCATATTTGCCCCCTCCGAGACGGCGATGCAGCCGTTCTTGACCAGGGTGCGCGCATCCTCGCCATCGATCTCGTTCTGCGTAGCGCTTGGCAGCGCGATCTGGCAGGGCACCGCCCACGGCCGCGACCCCTCGTGATACTCCGCGCGCGGGAAGCGGCTTACGTACTCGGCGATGCGGCCGCGGCGATTGTTCTTGAGATCCATCACCCAATCGAGCTTTTCGCGATCGATACCGTCCGGATCGTAGACGAACCCGTTCGAGTCAGAGAGGGTCACCACCTTGCCGCCATAGTCCAACACCTTCTCGACGCAATACTGGGCCACATTGCCAGATCCCGAGACGGTGCAGATCTTGCCCTCGATGGTATCGCCCCGCGCCTTCAGCATCTCACGCAGGAAGTACACTTGTCCGTAGCCCGTAGCCTCAGGCCGAATGAGCGAGCCTCCCCAGTTGAGTCCCTTACCGGTCAGAACGCCCTCAAAGCTGCGGGTAATGCGCTTCCACTGGCCAAACAGGAAACCGATCTCGCGACCACCGACCCCGATGTCGCCGGCCGGCACATCGATGTTGGCGCCGATATGGCGGTACAACTCCGTCATGAACGACTGGCAGAAGTGCATGACCTCATTGTCCGACTTGCCCTTGGGATCGAAGTCACTACCGCCCTTCCCACCGCCCATCGGTCGCGTCGTCAGCGCATTCTTGAAGATCTGCTCAAACCCCAGGAACTTGATGATCGACAGGTTCACACTGGGGTGAAACCGAATGCCCCCCTTGTACGGACCGATCGCGTTGTTAAACTCAACGCGCATGCCTCGGTTGACCTGCACCCGACCCTGATCGTCCACCCAGGGCACCCGGAACACGATCATCCGGTCCGGCTCCACCAGCCGCTCCAGGATGCACGCTTCCTGGTACTGCGGATTGCGCTCCAGAACGGGCACCAGAGTGGACAGTACCTCCCACACCGCCTGATGGAACTCCGGTTGTCCGGCGTCGCGCCGCTTGACCAACTCGAAAACATCCTCAATGTACCCCACCTGCTCGTCTCTCCTTTCGAAAGTGGTGGCCGCCGGTAGTGGCCGCCAGATTGCGGCAAGATGCGCCACCCCGCCGGAAGCGTTGGCTCCACCGAGCCGAGGCGGCGCCGTCCCGCCAATGCGCCTCACAAGCCTTCCCTCGGAGGCTCAAGCTTCCGATTATCCTTCGGCAACGGTCAGTTCGGCAAGCTCGCGCACCACAGCCGGATCGAGAGGCGGCGCCGGTTCGCTGGCGAGCAGGCGCCCCACTTCCGCATGAGCGCGCTCCAACGCTGTCGTCGCCCCCTCGGCTGCCCAGGCATCGCCCACCAGCCGGTCAATGACCCTGCTGGGACGATAGAACTCCTCGCGGAACCACCGCCGGGTGTGATCCAAGTGGAGGAACTGCTCGGCAACGATCCCCTGGCGCACCACCTCGACCACGGTCTCCAGATCGCGGCCTTCGATGCCGCCGAGACAGCGCAGTGCCATGGCACAGGCCTCGTGGTCCAGCACCAGCTTCTCGAGACTCTGGGCACTCTCGAAGTCCAACATCCCCGCGCCCGAGACGATGTTGATGCCGGCCAGGGCAGCCAGAAGCGCACCGAGGCCAGATTCCAGCCCCGCCTGGTAGTCGGCAATCTTCGCGTCCGACAGGCCCATGTAAGCATGCGTCGGCAAGCCCAGGTGCTTCCCCACCTGCGCGTAGGCGCAATCGAGCATCATTGTCTCGATCGCCCCCATGGGGGTGGTGCCAGTGCGCATGTCGAATGCCGACGGCGAACCACCGTAGATGATCGGTGCGCCGGGCGCCGTCAGCTGATGGATCACCACCCCCGAAAGATTCTCTGCCGTGTGCTGTGCCAGGGCACCAGCAAGGGTGACCGGTGCCGTCGCTCCGGTCAGTGGCATCGAGACCAACTCGGCCGGAATCCCATGCTCGGCGCACGCCACGAGCACGGAGCACGTCAGCACGCTCCACTTCAGCGGTGGGGAAGGGCAGCAGTCGAAGATCGCCAGCGGCTTGGCGCGCAGGGAGTCCGCGGTGCCCCGCACGGTTACCAACATGCGGCGCATGATCTCGAAGGACGCCTCGGTGAAGGTCCCCGTCACGATCGGCTTCCGGCAATGCTCGAGGCTAATCCGGAGTCGCGTTCGATCCGCCTGGGCGATGGGCACATCGTCCGGTACCACGCTGGTCGATTGCAGCGCCATGGCTGGCAACTGCTCGGTCAGGCGGGCGAACGCCAGACAATCGCTGGTCTGCGCCGGCCGCAACCGGCGCTCGCCGTAGTCGTAGACTCGGATGGCGGCCGATCCGGGGTCGAAATGTACCGCGTCCCCGCCGATGGTCAGCGATCGCTGGCCATCGCGGTCGTACATCAACACCTGGTGAGGAACGGTGTGGAGCGCCCGTTCGACGAGATGCGGACCGATCAAGATGCGCCGGTCTGCGCCCTCTCTGGCGCCGGACGCCAGCAGCCGATCCACCACCTCTGGCACTTCGACGAAGACCCCCACCTCCGCCAGGATACGCTGGGCCTGATCCACCACCTCGGCCACCAGCGCTTCATCGAGAAACTGCACCCTAGGTCGAAGAGCAGGAGCCATCGAAGTCACCTCCTGACACCAGAGCCTGCCAAACGGACGAATCGGCGGCCGCCTTGCAGCCCAGCGGCTGGCCGCGGTACGGGCAGTTGGCCAGACCACAGATGGAGCAGCGACGCTGGGGCGAATCAGCGGCCGCCGCCGCAGCCGCGCCGAGCAAGCGGACGACGAACGACACCGACTTCCGCGGCACCATCATCCAGCGGTCAGTCAGTGTGACCCCGATGTCGGCGGGTCGGAGCACCGAGAAGAGCGCCGACTGCTCCGTCAAGGCGAACGCATCGTAGCCAGGGCTGGCGCGCCGCTGCGGCGCCAGATCCGTGGCTGCCACCAGTGCGCAGATCAGGCCGTTGGCTCGATCGGCCACCGCCTCTGCCGCCGCCGAGCCGACGGCGTCCAAGACGAGCGCCTGGCTGACGTGGCCACGGTCGGCCAGCTCGGCCACCCGCTCCTCAAGCCGCGGACCGATGGTGCAAACAGCTAGCGCCAGTGGGCCGGTTGCGGCCGCACTCGCTGCGCCGGTGAGGCCCTCATGGCTGAAGCCAATGACTGCTTTGGCTCTGATGAGCTGCTCGGCGACATCAATCGCCTCGGCAATCGCCGCCTCCAGCGCAGCTCCCGGTTCTCGGCGGTTCTTGCGGCTTGCGAGGAGCCGGAGCACCATCTCGCGAGGAATGGCGAGCGATTCGAATTCGAGCACCTGGCGGTGCCGGCTCATCCGCCCCGTGCCTTTCTTCTCGGCCCTCGGCGCTTTGGCAGGCGTCGCGGCCGAGCGCCCACCGGGGTGCCGTCTCGGACGTTCACTGCTCGAACAGCTCGCGCCGCAGCGCAGCAATGTGCTGCGCGTTCGTGCCACAACAGCCACCCACCATCCGAGCCCCTAGATCGACCGCCCGCGCCACATCCGTAGCGAAGGCCGCCGGTTCCTGGCGGTAGACCGGGCGCCCAGCTACCGTCTCCGGCAGCCCGGCATTTGGCTTGACGATCAAAGGGACATGCTCACTGCCGGCGAGCAGGGACGGCACCATCGCCAACATGTCGCCGCTGCCGAGCGAGCAGTTGGCACCGACCGCTGTCGCACCTGACCCGGCGAGGGCACGCATCGCCGCTTCCGGCCGATCGCCCATCAAGGTGAAATGGCCACGCTGGCGGCGCTCGAAGGTCATGCAAACCGTCACCGGCAAGCCAACCAGCAACGCCGCCTCGAGGGCGCAGCGCGCCTCCGCCAGGTCCATCATCGTCTCGATGCAGAGGCAGTCGACACCCGCCTCGGCCAGAACCAGTGCCTGGCGACGGAAGGAGTCCACCACCTCCGACGGCAGGACATCGCCGAGCGGCGCGAGCAGCCTCCCCGAAGGTCCCAGGTTGCCCGCTACCACGTGCTCCGCACCGGCAGCCTCCCGGGCAATCCGCACCGCCGCGCGGTTCAGCTCAGCCATCCGATCCTCCAAGCCATGGCGAGCCAAAGCCAGCGGACTTGCGCCAAAGGTGTTCGTCTGGATCACATCGCTGCCCGCAGCAATGTACGACTGGTGCACTGCGAGTACACAGTCCGGCCGCTCCAGGTTCCACAGGTCGGGAGGGGTACCCACGGGCAGCCCGTGTTCGACCAGGGCGGTACCCATGGCCCCGTCCAGCAGCACCACGCGCTCGGCCAGCAGCGCCGAGAGGGATGGTCGCCTCTCGCCGGCTTCAGGCGCGCGCCCCGAACCCATGACTTGGGCGCTCATTGCAGATGGTCATCCCAGCCGACACCGCGCCAACAGCCGACGGGCCTCGGCGACGGCATCGACAGCGTTAGCCGCGAAACCATCGGCCCCGATCGACTCAGCGTAGCGCCGCGTGACTGGCGCGCCACCGATCATCACCGCCACTCCAGGGCGCAGGCCACGCTCATCGCACAGGCGGACCACCTCCGCCTGGCCGGGCATGGTCGTCGTGAGCAGCGCCGAGAGCCCGATGAGCTGCGCCCGCTCTCGCCAGGCGGCTTCCACGAAATCGGCAAGAGGTACATCGCGGCCCAGGTCGACCACCTCGAAGCCGTTGGCCTCCAGGAAGGTGGCCACCAGAGTCTTGCCAATGTCGTGGATATCGCCTTGCACGGTGCCGATCACCACCCGGCCGGCACTGCTGGCCTTCTCGCCGCGCCGCAGAAGCTCGGGCCGCAGGATGGCCATGGCTGCCTTCAGCGCTTCGGCGCTGTGCATGAGCTCCGGTAGAAAGTACTCACCCTCTTCCCAAAGCCGGCCCACCTCCTCGATGCCAGCCACGAAGCCCTGCTCGATGCACCTCGCCAGGTCCAGGCCGCGCTCGATCGCCGCACGTGCCAGGTCTCGGGCCATATCGGAGTCGCCGGCAACGATCGCCTGCCGCTGCTCCTGCCACAAGTTCGCTGGATCCACCGGGTGCTAGCCCCTCCCTTCTTGGGACGTCACCCCGGAGCTCGGAAACGTGGGCAATCTGTCCCCTGCGAGCTCCGGGCACGCCGTGGCCGTGCCCTGATGCGCAAGCCACCTCCTAAGGCGTTCGCCATGCCGCTCTTCCAGTTTGGCCAGGGAACGTTTCGACTTCAGGAAGTCGCGCGCCGCCTCGAAGCTCATCCCCCGCTCACGCATGAGATAGCCCGCCAGAAGCGTAGCCGACCGGCCGCGACCCTTGGCGCAGTGGACGAGTACAGTGCGGCCATCCGCCAGTTGCTGCACTAGCCAGTCCACGGCGGCGGTAATCACCGTCTCATCGGGAACGGCGACATCGGGCACCCGAAAGCGAATGTGGGTGATGCCGTGACGGCCATAGAATGCGGTCTCGTCCGACCGCTCGGCCCGGATATTCAGTACGGCCGTGATTCCGTGGTCGAGGAGGAACTGGTAGTCGCGGCCATACGTCGGCGCGCCGCCGAGCCAGATGTGGGGCTCGATCTGCGTGAACCAGGCGTGTCCGCGGAGCCGCTCGTGGACGAACCGGATCATAGGGTAGAGCCGGTCGAAGAGCCGGTGAAACATCGACAGCCGGCCCACAGGCTGCTCATCGACCGCCATGGCAGCAACTCCTTGGCCAGCCGGGCGACCAGACGCCGAAAGCTGACCGGCCGATGCACGCCCACCCTCGGCCCGCTTGGCTGCGGCGGACCGCTGCGGCGTGGTGACGGTGCCTTCCCATGTACTAATTCTACTCACAAGCGGGCTCGCGCCAGCTGCGGGAAGACCAGGGATCACCACAAAGCGGATGGCACTCGGCCTTCTGAACCGGTCGGAGCGCCGAATTGGAAGTCCGGCAGCGCGGACTAGAATTGGAGTCTGCCTCGAGCGACCATCACCCCCAGAGCGGGCGCGAGCTCTCCCGCGCCGAAGGATGCAATCATGAGGAACGCACACGTGCCCTTGCGCGTCGGTGATCTATGTCACGGCTACCGCGTCCGGCGGCTGGCGGACCTGCCGCTTCTGCACGGCACTTACATCGAGTTGCTGCACGAGCCGACCGGCGCTCGACACGTGCACATTGCCCGCCCGGACGACAACAACGTCTTCGCCGTGACTTTCCCGACCATTCCGAGCGACTCCACAGGCGTAGCTCACATTCTCGAGCACATCGTCCTCAGCGGCTCGCGACGCTTCCCGGTGCGCGACCCGTTCTTCGCCATGCTCCCCCGCTCCCTGGCGACCTTCATGAACGCCATGACTTCGGAGACGTGGACGGCATACCCCTTCGCCACCCGCAATGAGAAGGACTTCTACAACCTGCTCGACGTGTACCTGGATGCCTGCTTCTTCCCCAATCTCGATGAGTACTCCTTTCTGCAGGAAGGGCATCGCTTGGAATTCACCGACCCCGATGACTCGAGCACGCCCCTGCGCTACACGGGCGTTGTCTACAATGAGATGAAGGGGGCGATGGCCACCGCCCCCAACCGCATGGCGCGCGCCGTCGCGGAGGCGCTCTTCCCCGATTTGCCGTATGCCTTTAACAGCGGCGGCGAGCCGCGCCATATCCCAGAGCTCACTGCGGAAGCGTTGCGGCGCTTTCACGCCGAGCACTACCATCCGTCCAACGCGTACTTCTACACGTATGGTGACCTGCCGCTCGAGACGACGCTGGAGCGGATCGAAGATACGGTGCTTTCACACTTCGAGCATCGGGCCATCGACGTGCGCATACCCGACCAGCCGACCTTCCCGGCGCCGCGCGCCGTTGCCGCCCCGTATCCCCTGGCTGCGGCCGAGAACGACGGCCGCAAGAGCCAGGTCCTCGTGGCCTGGCGAACCGTTCCCGTCGCCGACAGCTTCGCCACCCTGGCATTCGAGGTTCTCGAGGACGTGCTCCTGGGCAGTGAGGCGGCTCCCTTGCGACGAGCGCTCATCGAATCCCGACTCGGCAAGGCGCTGGCCGATGGCACCGGTTTCGACACCGCAACGCGGGAGGCGGTATTTGCCGCCGGTCTCAAGGACATCGCGGCGGCGGATGCCGAGGCTGTGGAGGAGCTCATCCTCACCACCTTGCGACGGCTGGTGGCCGAGGGACTGGATCCGGAGCTGGTCGACGGCGCTATGCACGGGGTGGAGATCGACAGCCGCGAGGTGAGCAACGCCGGAGCGCCATACGGACTCAAGCTGCTGTTCAGCATCGCCGGTGCCTACCTCTACGATGGCGATCCCCAGCAGGCGCTGCTGCTGGAAGAGAACCTGGCGCGACTGGCTGCCGAGCGCAGCAAGGGGCGGTTCTTTGAGGACCTGATCGACCGTACCCTGCTGCAGAACCCGCATCGCGTGCGCATTTTGCTCACGCCGGACGATCAGCTCACGGCACGTGAGGAGGCGGAGGAAGCCCAGAGAGCCGCCGCAGTGCGGGAGCGTCTGACGGACGAGGAAGTGTCGCGCATCGTCGCCCGTGCCCAGGAACTACGCGTCCGCCAGCAGTCGCCGGGCGACGTGTCGTGCTTACCCACCCTCACCCTGGGCGATATCCCGGTGGAGTACGAGCGCATTCCGCAAGAGATGCAGGCGCTGGATGGCGGCTGCTTGGGGCTCTTCGCCCAGCCCACCAATGGGCTAACATACGTCGACATTGCCTTCGACGTCGCTCACCTCTCGGACGAAGAGCTCGAGCTCTTGCCAGTACTTGCCTACGTGCTGCCTCGGCTAGGAGCAGGACGGTATGACCACATCCAGATGGCGGCACGCGTCAATCGCTTCACCGGCGGAATTGGCGCCAGCGTCGGCCTGCGGACGGCACCCGACGATCTCGCCCGCCAAGAGCGAGGATTCAGCCTACACGGGTCGGCCTTGTACCGCAACCACGCAGCTCTGCTCGACATCCTGGCCGACTTCTTGACTGGTCTGCACTTCGAGCCCGATCACCTCGCCGACCTGTTCGGCCAGTACCGTGCCAGTCTCGAGTCCCGCATCCTGTCTGCCGGCCACTTGTACAGCATCGCCTTGGCCGATGCCCAGCTCAGCCCGCAAGGGAGCCTGCGCGAACGACTGAGCGGCCTCAGTCAGCTCGCCGTGGCGCGGCGGCTGGCCAGCCTGACGCCGCAGGAGCTGGCCACCACCGTCGAGCACCTGGAGCACTTGCGGGACGCTGTGTTCCGTCGCGGCGCGGTGAACGCCTGCGTCACCAGCGAGGAGGCGCAGCTGCCTGCTCTCGGCGACTCGGTCGGCGGACTCGTGCGATCCCTTTCGGCCGATGGCAGCCGCGAGCCGCATCCGCCCGCCAAGGCCGACACGACTCCGGCGGCAGGAGGTTGTCGGGCTGTGGCCCGCACTGCGGCGGTGCCCGTTGCGTACGTGGCTCGGGTCTTCCGCACTGTGCCCTTCACGCATCCTGACGCACCGGCACTCATGGTTCTTGGCAACTACCTCCGCGCCACGCACATTCACCGCGAGGTTCGTGAGAAGGGCGGCGCGTACGGTGGCCGCTCCATGTCCCAGCCAGAGAACGGCCTCTTCGTCTTCATGTCGTACCGCGATCCGCAGCTCGTCGCCACGCTCCGGGCGTTTAGTAGCGCGATTGACTTCGTTCTGCGGCAGAAACCCAGCGAGCGCACCCTCACCGAGGCCATCCTCGAATCGGCTGGCGACGTAGACCCGCTCCTGTCACCCGATACGAAGGGCCGCGATCGCTTCTTCTCCGACCTGGCCGGCTACACCCTGGAGCGACGAACGGCTTTCCGTCGCCAACTCCTGGCGGTGCGGGCAGACGACCTGGTCCGCGTCGCCGAGGCCTACCTGCGGGACGGCGATGCCGTGGCAGCCATCGGCGGCGAGGAACTGATCACCAAGGCCAACGCCGAGCTAGACGGTTGGTTCGAGGTCTCCCCGGTGTAGCGACGAGCAAGCCAACGAGGACGGCCGGCGACCGATGGGCGCAGCTAGCTACGCGAGAAGGTGTCGCAGGCAGCCAGATCGCCGGTCTCGAGACCGCGCCGGAACCACTCCACGCGCTGGGCCGAAGTGCCGTGCGTGAATGAATCCGGAACCACGTAGCCCCGCGTCTGCTTCTGGAGCCGGTCGTCGCCCACCGCACTGGCAGCGCCGATTCCCTCTTCGATGTCCTCGGGGTCCAGGATGAGATCGCGACGGGCGGCCCGGTTGGCCCACACCCCGGCGTAACAGTCTGCTTGCAGCTCCAGCCGCACGAGCAGGCGATTGGCCGACGTCTGGTCCAGCCCGCGGCGCGTGGCCTCGACTTGCTGCAACGTGCCCCTCAGATTCTGCACGTGGTGCCCGATCTCGTGCGCGATCACGTAGGCCTGTGCGAAATCACCGGGCGCACCGAACCGCGTCGCCAGGTCGTGGAAGAAGTCGAGGTCCAGGTACACCTTCTGGTCGCCCGGGCAGTAGAAAGGCCCCACACTGGCACTGGCCACCCCACAGGCCGACTCGACGCCGCCCGTGAACAGCACGAGATGAGGCTTCACATAATTCGCACCCTGCTCCTCGAAGATCGTCTCCCAGGTCACCTCGGTGTCGCCAAGCACAAGGGACACATGGTCCTTCAGCTTCTCCTGTTCCTCTACCGACAGCGCCGACTGCTGGGCCATCGGCCCGGTACTGATCTGCGTACCCTGCAGCAACTCGGTGGGATCGACGCCCATCACCAGGGCGGCAACGATGAGGATCAGAAGCCCGATGCCGCCAACGCCAGCACCGGCAGCGCCCCCCGGAATGGGACTGGACCTGCGATCCTCGACGTTCTCGCTACGACGTTCGCGACGCCAGCGCATTGCGGTTACCTCCTCGTGCACCTATCTGAGATATCCGGCCACACCGGCGACCGCTGCGTCGCCAGCCCAAGATCCCGCCCCACGCACCATCGCCGGTTGGCCCGGCGAAGATTCTAGCCCATCAGGCGCTCCGAAAGCGACGGCTCGCCAACCGGCGGCCGGGCTACCTCCAGCTGCGGACGGTAGTCGCGCAGGCTGGCGTAGGCCTCGAGCTCCGCCGTCGGGCACAGGACCAGCCACGCCGTCGCTTGCCGCGTCTCACCGGCCTCCAGGGTCATGGGAAGCCGAAGACCGAGATGCTGGCCATCCCCGGCCAGGTCCTCGATGTAGACTGCCGCCTCTCGGTCCGTGGGAACCAGGAGCGCGGCTTCGCCCGTTGTCGGATCGGCCACCGCTCCCCACGACTCCGAGCGCATGTCGCAGGCCCACCGGCCTCCCGCCCGCACCTCGTGTCGGCCTGCCCGAAACCAGTGCCCATCGGTAACACCACTGACGCCCGGCGCCAGCCAGACGCACAGGTGGGGGGCCGGTTCGACTCGCAGGCGTGCCTGGACGCGGTTGGTCCATCGCAACAGGATGAGCACCACGTTGCTGCCAGGAAGTGTGAGGTAGTCCACCTCCAGGCGCAACGCACGACGGTCGCGGTGCGCCAAATCGCAGGAAACCCCCACGCCACGCCAGGACTCGCCATCACGGCCAGGTCGCTCGATCGGGCCGCCGGCGAAAGACTCATGCGCCAGGTGCGCAGCCCCTAGCGAACCGAGCTCGGCATGGATGCCCCCAAACCAGCGACCGCTCCACAGGAAGGGCCTGGGCTCTGGGTAGGCGGAGCGCAACCGCTCCCGCCCTTGCCACACCAGCCCGGTGACCGAACCGCCAAACGCTGGCACGGCGCGATAGGCCAATGCACCGTTGTCCACTGTCCAGACGCCATCGCGGTAGTCGACGAGCACCTCGCCCGAGCTCCCCAGTCGAAGCAGCGGCACGTCGAAGATCACCGCCTGACCGTCGACCGTCGCGCGGGCGTGCAGGTAGCCGGCAAACGGCCCCGGAGGCACCGACAAACGCACCGTGGTGGCGTGCCATCGATCGCGATCGGTAGCTGGCAAGTCGAAGCCAGCCGGCCGGACGGCGGCGCCGCCGGCCCGCCCAGGCAACCTCATCTCCAGGTCCACCCGACCCGTCACGGGGGTGCCGCGCAAGTTGGTCGCGACCAGGCGCACGACGTCCTCCTGCGCGCTCAGGACGGCTGGGTGGGGCTCGGCGCGGATCTCAAACACCCGGCGCGGCAAGGGTGGTTCTCGCTCCTCATCGGCGGCCGGCAGCGCTACCCGCCGCCACCAATGGCGCACCGCGGGCCACGAGCCAGGGCCGGCGATTACCCACAGTGGGGGAGTGACGGCCGAGTCGCCGGGCAGAATCCTGCCCAGGTCGTAGGTGATCTCCGGGAACTGGCCTTCCCAGCTGAAACGCTCGTCGCTGGCCCCTTGCCACACCTGGCCAACCACACCGCGTTCATCTTCGCTGGCGCACCAAGACTCGGCGAAACGGCTGTCGAGGGGCAGGATGTCAGTTGGGCCGGTCGGGAAATGGCCAAAGCCGTGCAAGGGCTCCCGAACCAGACCGCCTGCCAGCGGATAGGTGACGTAGCCCTGCAGGTGGCTCTCGCTGCCGAGGCGCAGCGCCACCTGCCGCGGCTCGGTGCCGTGGTTGACAAGGCGGTGTCGGACGCCCACCACATTCGGGCCCTCGAAGGAGAGGTAGGCCTCCAGCTCAAGGCCTTCCATCTCGACGGCTTTGCGCGTAAGAACCAAAACGCTCGAAGGGCCAACACCTTCGATCCGGGCGCGGTAGACATCGGGCCGAACCCGGTACTCGGAGAAGGGCGGACCGAGCTGTGCTGCCGGCAGGGTGGCCAGCAGGCGCTCGGTGAGTCCCGCGAAGACGCGCACCCGGCCGCCGCGCAGATCGCCTTCCAGACGCAAGGCCGCGCTCTCCAGCGTCGCCCGCTCGGCGCTGGCGTCGACCGTCGCGACGGCCTCGCTCCCCGCGAGCGCCCGCAGGGGCACCTCGCGATCGACCTGCAGTCCCGCTGCCATGAGGCGCAGGCTGGCTCGGTGGGTACCCCGCTCCGTGGCTTGCACGGCGAAGTGGCAATCGGTCCAAGAGCGCGCTGGCAGAAGGAACTCGGCCATCGGCGGCGAAGCCTCCAGGCCGGTACGGGGCACGAGTCTCAGGCTGCCACGAACCTCGCGCTCCAGGTGACTGCGCAAGGTGATCCGCAGCTGACCAGGCCGACCCAAGAGAAAGCCGCAGCCAGATGTCGTCACCGACACCGGCGAACAAACCCGAACGCCGGTCTCGAGCTCCACCACGCGGTCCTCCATGAGCAGGCGAGTGTGCACCAGGTGGGGTGGCTCGCCGTCGCGGTCGGGCTGTGCATCGGGGCTGATCCGAAACTCGCGGCGGATGCTCACTTCGCCGGCGACCGTGACGCGCTCATGCAGCTGGATCCCCAGGTCGGCATCCCCGTGGACGGCGATGCAGGCCTCCAAAGGCCGGCTGGGGGGGCAGCCAGGGTCCACTCGATGGGGCAGACCTCACCGGCCGCCGCTTCCTCGACCGGAACGGCACAGCCCACCAGGAAGGCCGGGGTCTCGACGGCCGTGATGCGCTCCGCAGCGCGGTCGATCCAAACGCGCAGAAAGTCCTTGTCCCTGCGAAAGGAGTACTCATAGACGGGCATGCCGTGCCATGTCAGATCGTCGGGCTCCAGCTTGAGCTCGCGCTCCTGGCAGGCGTACCAGTCGACCGCAGCGAAAAACTCGCGGCCCACGGGCATAGCCAGGATGGCCGGGATGAAGTTCTGCATGTGCACGTTGCTGTCCGGCTGCCACTGGAAGCCGGCGCGCTTGTACAGGGGCACGGCCTTCGTGTTGCCTGCCCAGGTGTGGAGGGACAGCTGTCGGTAGCCAAGCTCGACGGCCCGGCGCACCATCTCGAGGAGCAGCATCTTGCCCAGACCTCGACCGTGGTACGCCAGTCGCACGCCCAGCAAGTTCACGTACACCCGCTCGGAATCGCCCGGAAAGGGCATGAGATCGCAGAATCCCACGAAGCGGCCCTCGTGCTCGACCACACAGATGGCCAATCGGCGCGCCTGGCCGAGCTGGGCTCGGGCGGCATCCGCCGTGTCGGGCACGCCGCGGTTGAATCCACCCGGCCAGGCGCTGTCGAAATCGTTGAACATGTCGGCCAGGCGCTCGGCATCGCGCGGATCGTTGGGATCGACATCGCGGAGGTGGAAGCTCATGGGGCAGCCCTAGGCTCGGCGAGGCAGCGGTCGGCCGAGGGCCCGGTAGCCACCGCACAGCACGAAGGTGTCCAGCGCCTTGGCATCGAGCTCGCCCGACGGCGAGAGGAGCGGTGGGTCCGCGAATCGAGGACCTCGCCGACGAACAGGGTGTGGGACCCGAGGTCGATCGCCTGGCGCACCCGGCATTCCATCACGACGGGGCACTCGGCAACGTAGGGCGCAGTCACCAAGGCACTCGGTTGCGGGCTGAGGCCGGCGGCCGCGAACTTGTCGCCATAGCGGCCCGACTGGCTGCCGAACACCTCGACGGCGGCCACCTGGTCCACCGACGGCACGCTCACCGTGAATGCGCCATGCGCCACGATGCCATGATGGCTGTAACGCTCCGGCCGCACGGCAACGGCAATGCATGGTGGCTCGGAGCAACACACCCCTGCCCAGGAGGCGGCCATGGCGTTGGCTCGACCCTCTTGGTCGTAGGAGCCCACCAACCACACAGGCGCCGGGAGGGCCAGCGCTCGGGGACCTAGGGACACCTTCATGAAAAGCCTCCTTGGCCGAATCGGGTAGCGAGCCGCTCCGCTGCACCCGGCTCAGCCGGCTGCGTCGTGCACGGAGCAAGCCTTCTTTGGGTGTAGGATAGCAGACGCGATCTCTCCCGGCTTCGGAGCGTACGTTGCCGAGGGCCGCGCCATCCCTCATCGCTTCGGAGCGCACGTTTGCGGGGGCCGCCCATCCCTCCCGGCTTCCAAGCCGAGGCTTCAGAGGCGCCCCATGTCGCCATGCGGGTGCCTTTCCCTCGGCCGGACGCGGTCGGCTATACTGGGTCTGGATCGCGTGCTCCCGGAGGCTCCGGCCAGGGAGAAGCCTTGGCGGCCGGTCGAACGGAGGTGGCCCGTGAAGAGGCAGCACCGCGTTTTCGGCGCCCTCCTGGCGTTGAGTCTGGCGCTCGCCACCGCGGCGCGTGACGGTCGGCCAGCGTCGGTGACTCGGCTTGCCGATGCGCAGCCAGCTCCCGGGTGCGTGTGGCGCGAGCTGGCGGTCCAGATCCCGCCGCGTGTCCACGGCGCTGCCGTCTTCGACTCCGTCGACCAGCGCGCGTACTACTACGGCGGTCTCGACGCTGGCGGCTCGCCCAGCGCGGCTGTAGTGGGCGTCGACTTCAGCGATCCCGACATCGAGAAGGCCCACCTCGTGCCGCTGCCGATCGAAGGCCAGCAGCCCCTTCCGCGCTGGGGCCACTCGGGTGTGTTCCTGCCGACGGACGGCGATCCGATCGTCTACTGGATCGCCGGGCAGCAGGGCGGCCGCTTCGAACCAACGGCCACGCCGATCACACCCATGCCGGCTCGGACCAGGACGCCCACGCCGCGGCCTACCTGACCAGGCTCATGCTTGGCCAGTTTGGCCGAGGAGCGAGACGCCGAACGCGCGGTATTCCGCTATGTGCCCCGGCAGAAGCTTTGGGCCACCGAGGATTTCGCCACCGGCGTGCTCAGCCGGCTGCAGGATCACGTCTCGGCCATCCAGCCGGAGGAGAAGGTCATTCTCGTCGTTGGCGGCCGCGAGTCGAACAGCAGTCAGAGCCCGCTCAGCCGGTGGCACAGCATTGACCTCCGCGTCTCACGGGTGAGTGCCTTCACCGCTCCTGACCGGTTGTACGGCGCTGCGCTGGGCTACGATCCGGCGGTTCCGCGGATCCTGCTGTTCGGCGGCAGCAAAGGCGACCAGGGAGCCAGCGACCTCTTGTGGCAACTTGACCTCCAGCAGAGCCCGACCCGACCGCAGGCGACGACCATCCGGCCGCGTGGCGATCGCCCGCCGGCCCGTTCCTACCACGCCTCGGTGTACGACCCAGCGCGGCGCTGGTTTCTCGTCTACGGTGGCCTGGGCAGTAACGAACTACCCATCACGGAGAACTATACGTGGGTGTTCGACACCACCACCGCGACCTGGGCCAAGCTAAATGGCGCCTGGATAGGTGAGCGTTACGGCGCGACCATGGTGTACGACTCGCAGCACCAGACGCCAATCCTCATCGCTGGGGCGGTGCGTGGTCCGCGCGATCTCAGGGGCACGCTGCACTACCTGGACTGCACCGGCCTGGTGCCGCCGCCCTCGTCCACAGCGGGCGAAACGGAGACGGCCACTGCCGTGGCCACACCGCTCGGAACAGAGACAGCGACTGCCGTCGTCACAGCCACCGCTCTCGCCAGCGGCACGCTGCCCACCAGCGAGACCCCGGCACCCTTAGAGACGCCCACCGAGAGCGGGACGGCCACGGCCGTCGCAGCCACTGGAACGGCGAGTGTCGTTTCGACGGGTACGCCGCCCCTCACCGCGGTGGCCACGACAACCGGTGTAGCAACGCCGCCGGAAGCGGCGGGCTCCCGTGTCTACCTGCCGATGGCCGTTCGGCCCTGAGGAAATCGGGGAGGCATCCCTGCCTGGAAGTACCGCCGGCCTGCGCGGCAGACGAGTGCCACCCGAACGAACGATCGCCCATCGATCCTGAAAAGCGATGGGCAAGCTCGCCGCAAGTGCTAGCGGCCGGGCGATGGGCAGGCTCGCCGCAAGTGCGGGCCGCTGGGCGAGGTGCGACGGCCAATGGGTGGCAGTCGGTCCTACGACCGGTGCGGCCTCCCGCTGGGTTACCACATCCCGCGGCATAGGACCGGCAGGTAGACATCGCGGGCCGGACCGGTTGTCGTCCAAGGAGCGTCACCCCAGGCGTGGTGCGCCCAGGCCTCTAGATTGTCGTAGCCAGACCCCCAGGCGGTGTACATTACGCCCTCGATCCGCGGAACACCTTCAAGCTCGCGCAGCCAGTCCCGGTCGCCGAACTGGTCGGGCGAGGCATCGTAGTAACCGGCTAGGATCTGCCGATGCCCACGTTCGGCGAAGAACTCCGCGGCCAGCCGTCGATCGCGGTGATGGTGCCAGTTCAGAACGATCACGTCCGCCGGCAGGCCCAACCAGCTACCCGCCCAACTCCCATTGACCAAGTAGTACGGGTCCTCCGAGTCTGTCGCGTTGTGGTACGGATCGAACATATCCGACCACGTCAGAATGACCGCCCCCGGCTGCATCGCCTTGGCCATGTCGTAGAGCGTGCGGAAGTTGTACGCCAGGTCCTCACCAGGTGAGCCGGCGCCGGCGCGCGGCGCTTCGTCCCAACCGTGGACTCGGATCTCGTCGTGTCCGAACAGCCAGCCAGCGAAGGCGCCTGCCTGGCTGAACTCGCGCTGCAAACTGCTGAGCTGGCCCCGGCAGATCTCGAAGCTCCGCGGCTCGGTGAGGCTCGCCGGGACCTGGTGGCCGTAGATCGTGGCCATGTGATAGTAACTCGCCCGAACCACTTGGCCATCGGCAATCCGGGAGCCTGCCGGCAGACCGATTCGGGGTGGGTCATGCCACAAGTCATACAGGCCGCGCCATGGCACTCGACCCAGCTGCAGATCGACCACGGCTTCGTAGTCGCGGCCTTCCTCATAGACGGTCAGGCCATCGGCGCTGGTCATCCGCAAGGGTGCGCCGGCACGCCGCACGACGTTGACGAAGCCCGCCGGTTCCATGGCGCCATCGTCCCACCAGATGGTGCCCCGGCCCCCACCCCAGACACCAAAGTAGAACAGGATCTCATCGTGTGTGAGGCTGTTGAAGGTCACATCGAAGCGCCACCAGTCCCGCGTCGGCTCGATCGGGATGGGGTTGTACTGCAGGGTGCGCTGCGGCTTCTGACCGAGGATCATGACCCAGACGTCGCCGCCGTGGAACTCCTCGGTCTTGAGCCACACTGAGACATGGTAGTAGTGAAACGGCTGCACTCGGACGCGCTGGTGAATGCGGCCGTGCCCGTGGGGCGGATTGGTGAGGCCGATATCGGTCATGCGCAGGGACGCCCGCCCACCATGCTTGACTTCGGTGTCGACGAAGGTCGTCACACCCGGTTGGTCCTGCCATGCCCAGCCCGGAAACTGGTGTCCATCGGCTGGCAGCTGCTCGAAGTCGCCGTTCACCAGCGTCACCGGTGGGTCATTGAGGGGCACCAACGCGCCGTCGCTCGCCTGGAAGAGGGCGCCGCGGACGGGCAGACCCTCGGCCAGGTTGGGGTCGTGCCACAGGATCGACTCCGAATAGCCGAAATCCGCGGTGGCAGGGATCATGTCCATCCCCAGCTTGCGGGCGTGCTCCAAGACCGTCCGCAGATTGGTGTAGTACGCTGGAACCAGACTGCCATCGTCAAGCCGCCCGAACTTCACATCGGCCAGCAGCGCGCCGTTGTAGCCGGCAGCCTTCGCTCGATCCAAGAGGGCCATCATGCGCTCGACATTGCCGGCCGCCTGGTAGTTGTCTGGCAGGTACACCCACCGGTAGCGCAACCGGTGGCCGTAGACGATCGGCGCCGCTCCATCGCCCAGCGAGGCAGTGCGCCCGTTCGCCGTCGTCGGCCCTGTGCCACCGACTCCGGCACTCGCCACGCCGAGAGCGGTCGTCAGGGCCAGACCGCACAGTAACCGGACCGCCTGACGGGTCACAGGGGCCGAGGCCAAAAGCTGCCCGAACGGGTCGCGGAACCCGCCCAGCAGCCGCAAGGCATGATGCGGCCGGCTGCCCGATGGAAAACCAACCGCACGTAACGCTGGGCCATGGCCCGGCAAGGCTCGGTGCGCGGCCATGACCGCGCGCGGCTCCGTCGGCCAGGGGAAGAGACCTCTGCCCTGGCTCGACACCCCGAACGGGTGCGGCACGGCTAACTCCCTGCCACGGTGGCTGGCAAACCGCCTCTCGGCGAACCCGCCAAGAGGAGGCCATCATAGCAGGTGGCAGTCGATCCCTCAATGAGGCGAGGATGACCGAGCGCCGGCATCGCTCGACCGCGCCGAGACGGGCCAAGGTTCGCCCGGCAGCCTTAGAGCGGCCATACCAGGGGCACAAGGAGGATGGCCACCAGGTAGATCAGAAGTGTCAGCGGCAGGCCGACCCGGAAGAAGTCAAGAAAGCGGTAGTGGCCCGCTCCGAACACCAGCAGGCAAGAAGGCTCGAGGGGCGTGATGAAAGAGCAGCTGGCCGCAACGGCGATCATGGCGGCAAAGGTGCGCGGATTGAGACCGAGCTGCCACGCCGCCTGCAGGGCGATGGGGAGGACGACCGTTGCCGCTGCCTGGTTTGACATCGGCTGAGTCAGGAGCATCGTGAGCGCGAAGAACGCCGTCAACAGGCAGAGCGGGGAAGCGTTGCCGAGCCAGTCGATGAGGTGGCCGGCCAGGAACCGCGCCGCACCCGTCGACTCCATTGCCGCCCCCAAACTCAGCATGCCGGCCACGAGGATCAGGAGCTTCCACTCGACCTCCCGGTACGCTTCCTGCGGCGTGATCGCACCGGTCAGGAAGGCGACCACTGAACCGGCGAGCACGGCCACCGGCAGCGGCACCCATTCGAGGGCCGCGGCAGTCAGCGCGGCGGCGAACACGGCCACCACAAGCCGCGCATGGCGTGGGCGGTATGGCATCGCCTCCAGCACGTGAAGCACCCGAAAGGCGCCTTGGTCCTGCAACACGGCAATGCTTGCCGGGGTCGCCTGCACCAGTAACACGTCGCCCAAGTGCATGGGCACTTCGCCGATACGGCGGCGGATCGTACCCCCCTGTCGCTGGATCGCCAGAACCTGCAGTCCGTACCGCTCCCGCAAGCGCAGGCTGGCCAGGGTATTCCAGAGAAGCGGTGATCTGGGCAATAGAATGACTTCGGCCAACTCCAGCCCCCCGCTCGCCAGGTCGCGGTCCGAGAGGTGACTGTCCGCTTCCAGGTCGATACCGACCACGTTGCGGACCCGAAGGATATCCTCGCGTCGACCCTCCACCAGCAACCGGTCTCCTGCCGCGAGCGTGGTGTCGGAGCGGGGGACCAGATGCTCCTCCTTGTGGCGGACGATGCTTAGAACCGTCAGATCGAGTCGCCGGCCCAGTTCCGCCTGGGCGAGGGTCTGACCGACCAGCGGCGAGTCCGGGTGAACCTTGAGTTCGGCCAAGTACGGCTGCAGGCCAAACTGCTCGGTCAGCGAAGGGCGTGGTAGCCGATCGGGGATGAAGCGCTGCCCGATGAGCGCCATGTAGATCAGGCCAACCAGGACGATGGGGACGCCCACGGGCGTTAGCTCGAACATCGCCAACGGCTCTAGGCCTTGTTGCTGGATCAGCCCACTCACGACGATGTTCGTCGAGCTGGCCACCAGGCTCACGGAGCTGGCCAGGATCGAGGCAAAGGCGAGCGGCATAAGCAAACGCGAGGACGGCAGACGCAAGCGGCCCGAAAGCGTGATCACGAGGGGCAGTAGGAAGGCGGTGGTGGCCGTGTTGCTGATGAACGAGCTCAAGCTCGCCGCGGCCACCATGACGGTGGGCACCATCAGCTCGCGGTGCTTGCCGAGCCGGTCGAGAATCGATTGACCGATCGCTTCCACGGCACCGGTGCGCAGGAGGGCCGCGGTCAGTATCAGCAGCCCGAGCAACGCCATCACTGGCTCGCTGCCGAACCCGGCGAACGCTCTCTCGGCAGGCAGGAGGCCCGAACCAACCAGAACCACCATGAGACCCAGCGCCACCACGTCCGCCGGAATCCACTCGCGCGACAAGAGGATCACGACCGCGAGAACGATGACCAGTAGGGATGCGATGGCGATCGTCATGGGCTGGATCGAAGGGTTCCGCCGGCTGCCTGCTTGCCGCCATGGCGCAGGCAGCAGGATCAGGCTGCCGGATGCTACACCGCCCCGCGACCAACGTCCACCGGGCCGGCCTTACGCGCCCTGGCGCGCCGCGCCATTGCGAGCTCTCTGGCGCAAGCCCGAGGGCGGGATTCCGCGCCAGCAACCGTCGCCGAGTACGTCGTGCCAAAGCCCGACGACGGTGTGCCGCTGCCCGATGTACCGCTTCTCTTTGTTTCGCGAAACCGGCTGCCGACGCTCGATGGTCACTCCGTAGGGGCACCGCTCGATATCACGGGACGTGAGTCCACGCTGGGCGGCCGGCTCATCGCCTGGTATCCCGACGGGCGACTTGTGAACGTCATTGCCGGCACTGGCCTCTAAGACGCACAGCAACGGGATGCATCCCTCGACGGCACACGGGTCGTTTTCTCCAGGGCGGAGAAGAACAAGGCGCAGTGGTACCTGCGCGCGATTGGCCTCGACGGCTCCGGTATGCGTCAGCTGGCGGGGCCAGACCGCGGCTTCACCTGGCCGGCCGACCCCAAGGAACCCGGCCGCAACGAGAGCGTCTTCGGTCGCTTCGGCGACTTCGGCCCGACCTATCTGCCCGACAGCCGCGTCATGTTCGTCTCGACGCGCTACGCGACCGTGTCGGCGTCGTGCGGCCGGCGCGGCCTCAACCTGTACGTCCTGGACCCGCAAGACCGGCCGCTACGGGCGCTTGCCAACATTGCGATCCGGGGCGATCGATCCCACCGTCCTGCGGAGCGGCACCATCGGCCACGCGTTTTGGGTGGATCTCGTGGGCGTGCTGGCTCTCACCCCAGTCGACTTCGGCCTCACTGCCCGTCTGATCAATGTCAAGCTGTATGCCGACTTGCCGCCACACGTCGTCGACGTGCCTTCGGCCAGGGTCGGTGCCGGCGCCCGCGTGGATGTCTATGAAGACTCGCGGGTGTTCAACACCGAGCCCAGGTACCTTTCCATCTCTCCTAACGTGGACAACCGGAGGGAGCCCACGCTCCCGGAATCCCACGGCTGAGCGGCCGTGTGTCCAGCTACGGAGATCCCTCGCTTCTTGGCCAGTTTGCCGGTCGATGCTCGGGGGCGTTCACTGCCACAGTGCCGACGGACCGGGCGGTCACGCACATTCTGGTGAAGCACAGTGGCGTGGCCCCGCCGACGGCCCTGTTGCCAACAAGCACCTTTTCGGCAACCAGCTCGCTCATCCACTACTTCGGATACGGCTGTCTGCGGCCCAACGGCCACTTCGTGTGTACCGGGTGCCACCGCGGCCACAGGATCGATGCCACCCAGGCCAATCTGGCTCGCATTGCCTCGCTAACAGCATCGTCAGCCCGCGGCCCGCTCTACACGTCCTCCTCCTGGTCCAAGGACCTCCGACGGGCAGACAGCGGCAGTCGTTCGGCGTGGGTCACCACCGATAGGCCCGGCGCCGGCCTGGAGTTGCACTGGCCGGCACCTGAAGCGGTCAACGGTCCCGCGGGTGCATACGTGCGCGATGTCCCGCCGTCGCTCTCAACGAAGTCACCGCCACAGCCAAGGCACCGGTTCTATTGTTTGTTGCGCCGACCTCGGGCTCGACCGCCGGCAACACGCCCGTCACCACAAGAGCCAGAGTTTCCTGTCGCTCGGCACTCGCGGATGGTCCCGCCGCACGGACAGTGACGTCGGTGCCCGCAGGCTTCGGTCAGCGGTTCTCGGACTCCCCCGGCCTAGACGAAGCTCTCCAGGAAGTCCTTGATCTCGGCGTGGCTGAAAACTGGGCCGTGAAGACACACGTACTTCTCGCCCATGTTGCACCGGCCACACTTGCCGACCCCGCACTTCATCTTGGCCTCCAGGGTCGTGAGAATCTGGTCGGAAACAAAGCCCAGCTTCAGCAGCTCGAGGATGGCGAAGTGAATCATGATCGGCGGTCCGCACAGAATCGCCACCGTGTTGTCGGGCGATGGACCGACCCTTTGCAGCAGCTGGGTGATCAGTCCGACATGACCGGTCCAGCTCGCGTCGCCCTCATCGACCGTCAGATGCAGTTCGGTACGCGGCGCCTGGCGCCAGCGATCATACTCCTGCCGGAAGACCAGCAAACCCGGATGCCGCGCTGCCCAAAGAATCGTCATATCGCCATATTGCGAGCGGTCGTGCAGGATGGAGGTGATCACCGGCCGCAGGGGAGCACCGCCGATGCCGCCGCCAAGGAACAGCACGTTCCGGCCCTTGAGGTCCTCGAGAGGGAACCAGTTGCCCATCGGGCCGCGGACGCCGACGACGTCGCCGACGCTCATTCCGTGGAGGGCCCGGGTGACCGTCCCCACGGCAGCGACCGCAAAGTCGACTGTCGGATCCAGGCCATCCACCGACGTGATGCCGAAGGGTGCCTCGCCAACGCCGAAACCACTCAGGAAGGCAAACTGACCGGGGCGATAGTGAAATCCGCTGGCCGCCGAAGGGTCCTCGAACGCCACCCGGAACAGCTTGATGCCCGTCCCGAGCGGTTCGATGGCCACCAGTCGGCCGAGATGAGGCAGGTACGGGTTCTTCATACTCGCTTCCTCATCCACACCGAACGCCAGGCCGGCGAGAGAGCACCCACCAGGCCCGAGCGCACCGGACGCGCCAGCCCCCTACCACCGGGAACCTGCGCGTCGGCAAGCTCGCCGCCACCCCAGCCCATGCGCCAGCCCCTGGCCATCTACAACCGCCGCTTAGCTTTCCGGGGCCTCGCTCGCCGCCTGGACGGCGGCAAGCACCTCGGTGATGTCGATGTTCGTCGGACAGAGGTCGATGCAACGGCCGCAGCCCACACAGGCCAGCGGACCGAAATCCGCCGGATAGTACACGAACTTGCAATAGAAGCGATTGCGCAGACGCTGGGCCTTGGTCGGTCGCGGGTTGTGACCGCCTGCTGCGCAGCGGTAACCTTCGGAGAGGCACGAGTCCCAGCATCGTAGCCGCTCGATCTTCTCCCGTCCCGGCCCGCGTGCCACGGTGTAGTCGCGGACGTCGAAACAGCGGCAGGTCGGGCAAACGTAGGCGCATAGCCTGCAGCTCAAGCAACGGTCGGCTAGCCGGTTCCAGAAGGAATCCTCGAATCGTGCCGTCCACACGGCATGGGGGGCGACCGCGAACTCCGGTGCCGCCCACTCCCGCTGCGGGCTTGGTCCTTCGTAGGGCTCCAGCTCCAGGCCGCCGGTCAAGCCCCGACCCTTGTCGGTCAAAACGGTCATGACGTAGCCGTCGGCCTGTCGGGACAGCAGGATATCCAACCCGGTCGGGTCATCGGGCGAAGAGCCCAGGCTGGTGCAGAAGCAGCTCGGTGCCATCTGGTCGCAGGCCAGCCCAATCAGCACGGTGGCCTCGCGGCGCCGCGCATAGTAGCTGTCGACCGGCTCTGCCAGCAGGAGCGCGTCGAGGGAGAGCAACGCCCGGGCATCACACGGCCGGATGCCGAAGAGGACCTGCTGGCGCTGCCATTCGGGCTCGCGGAGCGTCACCTCGATACCGGTCCGCACGCTCACCGCTGGCGGCAACGGACCCGCGGTCTTTGCGGCGGTCTGGTCTCCGGCCTCGCCAGCGGTCTCGCCGCCAGGCTTGGCAGCAGGCTCGGCAGACGCCGAGGAGCCAGCTGTCGGAACGGGGCAATCAGCAGCCGACGCGACGGCTGCGGCGGCCGCGACCGCCGTCACGGCTGCCGGAAGGGTTGCCGCTTCGACCACCGACTTACTCGCCGGCTGGCACGTGCGCTCGATGGTGAGCAACTTCTCGGTGGCCGGCAGGAAAAACTGCTTGGGTGACAGCACCGTCCGCTCGAAGGCAAAATCGATGTCATTTACCCCAGCCACCGGCTGGTAGCGCGCCATGCCGGCCTCGTCCTTCGTCGGCGCGATCAGCTCCCAATCCGCCAGCAAGCCCGTCAACCACTGGCACAGCAGCTCATGGCTGATAACGTACATGACCACATCCTTTATCGCGCTGGCTCGCCCGAACTGCAACGGGCGCCTCTCCCGTCACAGCTCCAGGTTCTCGCTGGCTACAAAGCTGGCCAGCGGCGAAACGGCAGTGTCCTCGCTCCCGGCCCGCGCGCCGAACGACCGCTCCATCTCGCGGCGCAACCAGGCATTGAGCAAATCCAGTCGGATCCCGACCGGGCACACGCGGGCGCACTCATCGCAGCCCACGCATCGCCCGGCCAGGTGATACGCGCGCATGGTGTGGAAGAAGCGGTTCTCGGCAGTCCGGATGGCAATGCCCACCCACTGCGGCTCCAGCTGCTCGGCCATGCACTCCACGCAATAGCATGCCGGGCATGCCTGGCGGCAGGCATAACACCGCAGGCAGCGCGCAAACTCACGGTCCCAGTAGGCCTCCCGCTCCACGGCCGTCATGGCTTCCAGGCGCTCCAGTTCCTGCCACAGCGGCGACACCGTCGCCCGGTCGCCGGTCGCTTCCTCGCCGACCAGCACGTCGTAAATCAACGGTGCGCGCTCATCGCAAGCCCGGCAGCGAGATTGCAGATCGCCCAACTCGCGATGGGCAAAGCCGGCGTTCTCGCGCACCCCGCGGCAGACCACGCCGATCAGGTACAGGTCCTCCCGCCGAATCTGATTCTCGCCCAAAAGCACGTTCAGGGACCGGGCGTCACAAGGCTTGAGGACAATCCCGATGCGGCGCCGCGAGCCGCCTGCCGTGACCGGCGCCGTCTGGTCACGCAGGTACCTCACCAGGTTGTGGGTGCATGCTTCGTTCCACACCAGGCGGTCCGCCTCGTCCGGCGAGGTGATGAATGCCGGTCGGACCGCCCCGCGGGGACCCGACTCGTAGCCGATCACCACTTCTACGAGGTTGTCTTCCAGGATTTGGCGCGCCCTGGTGCGCAGCTCGTCGATCATTGTGGCGCCTCCCCCATGCCGCCGCCAGAGCCCAAGGGCTTACGTCGTGGCCAGCTCGTCCGGGTCACCGCGTCGGCACGTCGGTCGATGTCGGCACCTCGCTCGATGGCCGGACTGCGATCGGCCCCAGCGCCCGGACCTGATCGGTGAAGCGATTGACCACGTCGGCGAAACGTTGGCCCTCCGCCGCGGATACCCAGTCAACCCGCAGCCGCCGAGCATCGATGCCCAAGAAGTCCAAGAAGCGATGCATGACATGGTAGCGCCGGCGGGCATAGTAATTGCCGTCCCGGTAGTGGCAGTCGCCCGGATGGCAGCCCAGGACCAGCACGCCGTCGGCGCCCTCCTGAAAGGCCTTGACTACGAAGAGCGGATCGACCCTACCACTGCATGGCACACGGATAATCCGCACGTTGGCGGCGTAAGGGATCCGGCTTGTCCCGGCCAGGTTGGCACCGGCGTAGCTGCACCAATTGCACAGAAAGCCGACGATGCGCGGCTCGAAGTCCTCAGGCATTTCGTTCCTCGTCCGACACTATGTCGACCATCCGGCAGCACAGAGCCCGCAACGCCCACCGCCGCAGGAGGGTTTCATCGCCCATGACGAGCCGATGCCAGCCTTGGCCGTCGACCATGATGGCTCACCCTTCGGCCAGCAGCAGAGCGGCCATCTGCGCCAGAAGCGCCTGATCGCTGAAGCCGCGGAGGGTAATCGCCCGCCCCGGGCAGGCGCTGGCGCACAGACCACAGCCCTTGCACAGCCCTTCGTTCACCTGGGCCGCCAGGCGGCCATTCCGCCGCTCCACCCGCTCGATCGCCGAATACGGGCAGACCGCCTCACAGGTGAAGCAGCCCGAACAATTGGCCTGGTTGACCGCTGCCACGGTGGCTTCCCCGAGCAGGGTGGACCGACTGAGCAGACCCAGCACCTTGGCGGCAGCGGCGCTGGCCTGCGCTACACTGTCCGGGATGTCCTTCGGCCCGACGGTCGCACCAGCCAGGAAGATGCCCGCCGTGTTGCTCTCCACCGGATTGAGCTTGGGGTGCGATTCGTTGATGAAGCCGTACATGTCATAGGAAATCCCCAGCAGGCGAGCCATGCGGTCGGCATCGGGCTGCGGCTGGACGCCGGTGGCGAGCACCACCAGGTCCGCCTCGACCTGCACCGGCATGCCCATGAGGGTGTCCTCGCCCATCACCACCAGATGGTCGCCTTCGGGGTAGATCTTCGAGACCCGTCCCCGCACGTAGCAGGCGCCATACTCTTCCTGGGCGCGTCGGATGAACTCCTCGTAGCCCTTTCCGCCGGCACGCACATCCATGTAGAAGACGTACGTCTGGATATTGGGGTCGTGCTCCTTCAGCATGATGGCGTGCTTGGCAATATACATGCAGCAGATCTTTGAGCAGTACGGCCGCCCGACGCGGTCGTCGCGCGAGCCGACACAGGCTAGGAAGACGACATTGCGAGGATGCTTGCCGTCCGACGGCCGTCGGATCTCGCCGCCCGTGGGGCCAGCGGCGTTCATCAGCCGCTCCATTTGCACTGCGGTGATGACATCGGGGTAGCGGCCGTATCCGTACTCCTCGTAGACGGTCGGGTCGAAGAGGCTATAGCCGTTGGCCAGGACGATGGCGCCGACCTTCTCGGTGGCCACGCTGGGCTGCTGACGGAAATCGATGGCCTCACGCGGACAGAACTTCTGGCAGGCGCCGCACTTCGGCCTGGCGCGGTCTGGCTCCTCGCGCAACGAGCGCAAGGCGACGCACCGCTGCTCGTCGATGACCGGTACGTTCGGCACAGCCTGTGGGAAGGGACGGTAGATGGCGGCTCGCCTGCCCATGCCTTCGTCAAACTCGGCTGGGAAGTCCTTCCACGGACAGCGGGTCAGGCATTCCCCGCAGCCGGTACAGCGCGCGGCATCCACGTACCGTGGCTTGTGGAGAACGTCGACCTCGAAGTTGCCGACGAAGCCTCGCACGGCCTGGACTTCGGACCAGGTGTGGATGCTGATCCGCGGGTGCTGGGCTGCCTCGGTCATGCGCGGCGTGAGGATGCAGCCGGAGCAATCGAGCGTCGGAAAGGTCTTGTCCAGCTGGGCCATGCGGCCACCGATCGAAGGACTGCGCTCCACGAGGACGACCTCCACGCCGCCCTCGGCGATGTCCAGCGCCGCTTGGATCCCGGCGATGCCGCCGCCGATCACCAGCGCCCGTCGGGTGACGCCGATCTCGCGCGGAAACAGCGGCTCGAACCAGCGGCTCTTGGCCACCGCCATCTCGACGATGTCGACGGCCTTCTCGGTACCCACCGCCTTGTCCGTGTGCACCCAGGAGCACTGCTCACGAATGTTGGCCAGCTCCAACATGTACGCATTCAGACCCGCCCGCCCGACGGCCGCCGAGAACGTCCGGAAGTGCATCGTCGGTGAGCAGGCCGCCACCACCACGCGATCCAGCCCATGGTCGCGGACGGCGTCCTCCACAAGCTTCTGGCCCGGCTCGGAGCACATGAACATGTAGTCAGTGGCGTACACGACCTCCGGGAGATAACCTAAGGCTTCGGCAACCCGCTTCACGTCGACGGTGCCGGCGATGTTCGATCCGCAGTGACAGACAAAGACCCCGATGCGCGCCATGGATGCTCCGTGCCTCACGGTCAGACGATCGAGTTGGCCTCCCCGGCAACGGCTGGCAAGCCCGCAAGAACGTCGGTTGCCCGTGTGAGGTGCCTGTCCAGCCCTAGCTCCTCGGGTGACAGACCGAAAGCCAACCCCATCAGCTCAGTGATGTAGAGAATGGGCATGTTCAGCGCCTCGCCGAAGGCCGCCCGCACTTGCCCCTGGCGAGTGTCCAGGTTCGAATGGCACATCGGGCAGGCGGTCACGACGGCGTCGGCGCCGCTAGCTTTCGCCACTTGCAGCAGGCGTCGCACCAGGCCAACCACGATGTCCGAACGCGCCAGCGCCAGACTGCCCCCACAGCACTCCCCCTTGAACGGCCAGTCGATGGCCTCGGCACCCAGGCGGCGCACCAGCTCGTCCATCCGCTGGGGGTTCTCGACGCTGTCCGGCCTCACAATCTCGCGCGGACGAACGAGCAGGCAGCCGTAGTAGCACACCAGCCGCAGGCCACGCAGCGGCCGAACCACTGCCGCCTCGATGCGCTCGGCCATCTCCGGCTCAGCGAACACCTCGAGCACGGATGGCACCTCTAGGCGGCCGACAGCCTCCAGGTGCTCGCGCAAGGGTTCGTCCAGCATCCGGCCGACCTCTTGCCGCGTTTCCTCGTCGCACAGCGCCTGTTGGGCCACCCGCAGGCGGTTGAAGCACATGGCACACGGTGCCAGCACGGGCCGAGCGCTGTCCGAAGCCGCTGCCAACGCCAGGTTACGGGCCGGCAGAGCGATGGCCAGCAGCTCGTCGGTGCTGTGCGCGGCCGTCGCGCCGCAGCACGTCCAGCCCGCGATTTCCGTGAGCTCGACGCCCAGGCGCCCGGCGACACGCCGAAGCGACCGGTCATACTCCTGAGCCGTGCCGTGCAGCGAGCAGCCGGGATAGTAGCTTAGGTTGGGCATGGACCAGAGCTCCCTAGGCCGCAAGACGGGGCCACTCGGCTAAGCCGTAGGCTGCGTTCGAGCAGCCGATTCAGCGGCCCGAGCGCTGGCGAAGAGACGGCGCATAGCTGCGCCGCCGGCTCGTCGGGGCAAGAGATGCAGCTTGCCCCGGAGGAACAGAGGCACACCAAGGCTCCTCACGTTGGCCAGCGGCCGACCGGTCAGCAGATTCAGACCGGCCACCAGCCCGAGCTCGTGCACCCTCCCCAGGTACTGGACCGACTGCAGAAACAAGCGGTGGGTCAGCACCACGCCTCGCTCGGCGGGCGGCACGCCGCGCTGCCGAGCGAGGTGGCGTAGAGTGTCCATGACATGGGCCACGTCGATCTCCATGGGGCACCGGGCAGAGCACGTCTGGCAACTGGCACACAACCAGATAGCCGACGAGGTGAGCACCAACTCGGCACGGCCCAGCTGCACGGCGCGCATGACCTGCCGAGGTGTCAAGTCCATGTAGGTGGCCACCGGACAGCCAGCCGTGCACTTGCCGCATTGGTAGCAGTCCTGGACCCGAACGCCGCTGAGCGACGAAACCTCCCTCAGCAGAAGGTTGCCAGCGACCCGTTCCTCAGCCTGGAATACCAGCAAGACTCACCTCCGAGCCGGATCGGCGCGGCCGGCACGCCGTTGCGCCCTAGCCACCGCACGCCCTAAGGCAAAACACTTGGGACAGCCATCGGCCGGCCGCTCGGCCAACGGTTCGGCGTCGGCCAACGGCAGAGTGAAGGTGACTACCGTACCGCGACCGACCTCGGAGTCGACCTCGATGCGACCCCCTGCACCTTCGATGATCTGCCGGACGATGGCCAGCCCGAGCCCCGTGCCCTGCTTGCAGAATGCTTTGGCGTTCTTGGCGCGGAAGAACTCGGTAAAGAGCCTGGGACGGGCTTCTTCCGGAATGCCGATGCCCGAATCGCTGACCTGGCCCACGACGTGGCCATCGTGGCAGGCCAGACGAATCTGCACCGAGCCGCCATCGGGGGTGTACTTGATGGCGTTGCCGACCAGATTCGTCCAGACGCTTTTGAGGGCCTCGGGCCCGGCCCTCACTGGTGGGATGTCGCCGGAGACTTCGACCCCGAGCTGCAAGTGCTTCTCCGCCGCCTGGGCCTCAAACTGCTCCACTACATCCTCGAGCGCCGTGTCCAGCCGCGACAAGCCGGCCTCCTTGGGCATCGGCGCCTCTTTGACGCGGCTCCATTCCAGGAGGTCAGCAATCAGCTCAAGCTGCTGCCGAGCGCGTAACTCGGCCTTGGCAATCACCGTCATGAGCTGCTCTTGCGGCACGATGCCCTCCAGGATGAGGTTCAGGTAGCTCTGGATGGCGGCAATGGGCGCTCGCAGCTCATGGGTGATGAGCCGGATGCACTCGATGCGGGTGTGGTCCACAGCCTCCAGCCTGGCCTTCTCCTCAGCCAGGCGCTTGGCCTCCTCCTCGATCCGCGCCAGCCGTTCGGCCTCCTTCGCCAGGTGCCGCCGCTCCAGCGCCTGCCGAACGACGAGCAGCAGATCGTCTGGCGTGAACGGCTTGGTAATGAAGTCGTAGGCCCCTTCCTTGATCGCGCGTACCGCGACATCGGTCGTCGCCAAGCAGGTGACGACGACGCAGACAAGGTGGGGGTCGCGGGCTCGGATCGGCGCCAAGAGATCGATGCCGTTGGCGTCTGGCATCATGACGTCCAGAAGGACTACGTCGTAGCCGTCGGACTCGATGCGGCGCAGCCCCTCCTCGCCCCGGGTGGCGGTGTCGACAAGGAGCCCCTGCCGGCTCAAAATGCGCTGGCAGGCGGCACACATATCCTGGTCGTCGTCGATCACCAGGATTCGGGCTCTAGCGTCCATGGCTGGGCGGCACGGCGATTGGGGATGACCCGATAGTTCGGCCCTAAGGTTAGCTCACCGCTGCGGATCCACCGGCTCCGTGCTCTCGTGTCCAACGCCCTGCCGTGCCTCGGCCTCCCGTGGTGGCGGTGCGCCGCGCCGTCGCCGGACCAACCCTGCGGCAAACATCATACCCCCGCCCATCAGCCAGGTCAACTGGCTGCCTCCCGCCGAGGCCGTAGAACGGCCAGCCAGCGCGCCCAGGCGGTCCTTCGCCGCAGCTAGCCGCCCTTCGACGGGAGAATCAGGCGGACGGCCCGCTCGTGGACGAAGTAATCCCAAGCCCAGTTAGTCAACACCAACAGTCGGTTGCGAAAGCCGATGAGATGGAAGATGTGCACGCCGAGCCACAGAGCCCACGCCGGAAAGCCTGTGAAGGCCCTCCCGCCCATGCGCACAGCAGCGGCATTGCGCCCGATGGTCACCATGGCACCCCGGTCGCGGTAGCGAAACGGTAGGAGAGGTTGGCCGCTGAGCTGCCGGGCGATGTTTCGGGCTGCCAGGGCTCCCTGCTGGAGGGCTACTGGCGCAATCATCGGCAGTGGTGCGCCGGCTTCTTCGGCGTAGGCGAGATCTCCCACGACGTAGACTTCAGGATGATCCGGCACCTGCAGAGTGGGCTGGACTGCCACCCGGCCGTTTCGGATGGTCGGCAATCCCCAAGCACTGACCCGAGGGTCGCCTTGCACGCCGGCCATCCACACCACGGTATGGGTGGCCAGCAGGCTGCCATCCTGTAAGCTCAGGGCCGTGGGCGTGACCTCGCTGGCGGCGCAGCGGAGGCGGACTTCGACACCCATGCCGCGCAGCCGTGCCGCCGCGTAGTCGCCCAGCCGCATCGGTAGACCGGCCAGAAGATGCTCGGAGGATTCCACTAGGACGATGCGTGCCTCATCTAGATTGAGGGTCGGGTAGTCGTGCACGATAGGGCCACGAATCAGCTCGGCCAAGGCGCCCGCGAACTCGACGCCCGTGGCGCCGCCGCCAACAACGGCGAAGGTCAGTAGCGAACGGCGACGGCTGGCGTCGGGCTCGTCGACCGCTCGCTCGAAGCAGCAGAGGATGTGGTTGCGTAGCGCAATGCCGTCCTCCAGGGTCTTTAGGGGGAAGGCGTGCTCCCCTGCCCCGGCTACGCCGCAGAAGTGGGACGTGCTCCCCATCGCTACGACCAGGAAGTCGTAGCCCACGAATCGCTGGCCGGTATCGAGGACATGGGCCGCCAGATCGATGGCCCGGACATCGGCCATGCCGAAGCTGACGTTGGAGCACCGCCGCAGAATGCCTCGGACCGGGTAGACAATCCCTTCCGGCTCCAGTTCGGCCGCCGCCACCTGGTAAAGCAACGGCAGGAAGGTGTGGTAGTTGTTGCGATCCAGCACCAGGACGTCGACCGGTGCCGCCATCAGGGTGCGAGCTGCACGCAGGCCGGCAAACCCGGCGCCGACGATCACCACTCGCGGTCGCTGACTTCCGCTCATGCTGGCTCCTTTGGGCCCGCCCGCGGCTCGTTCGACAGCGCTTGGCCCGCCGGATTGGTGGCCCCAGCCCCCAGCTGCTCCCTGGACCACCGCTTCTCCGTGGCTGGACGGCCCTCCGCTGAGCCGCGGGATCCCGGCAACGTCGGCTCCCTCCGGTTGTCCACGTTCGGATGGAATGCTATGCGCCGCCCTGGCATCCCTCAGCCTCGCGAGGGCTTGCCCCACCGCCGTCCTGGCAGACACGCCGCTTCTCGGATAGCCCGGCCACAGTACAAGGCGGTCTGAGCCATTCTACCCGGTTCGCCGGGCGCCCCGAAAGCGTGGCGGGTGCCGTGCGCCTCAGTGGCGCTGCCCCTGGCAGACCGGGCAATCAGCTGGATGGGCCGCTGTGCCAGACGGCCGGCAGATAGATCGCCGAGTCGGTCAGCGGATGTGGTTCGACGGTCCTGCTTGGCAGAGGCTGGACGGTGGGCTGCGGAGTGCCTGGGGTGGCTGATGGCCCGGGCCAGCCAGCGAGGCGCGACATCAGCCACCAGACGGCATAGCCTTTGCGGCGACAGTTCAAGGGGTGCGAGTGGGCGCAGGACGAAGGCAGGTTTCGACAGTCCTCGGGATGAACCCGGCACCAGTCCTCGCACCAGTCGCAGGCGTCGGTGGTCTCAGGGTGGTAGTTGCCGGCGGGGTCGTAGCTCTCGATATCGGCGAAGTCGAACAGGACCTTGCCGTGCGCCCGAACGTAGTCCCGGACCAACTGGTTGTTGCGCGTCAGCGTGGCCGAGCCGCCGTCGGTGTGGCCAGTCATGTAGATGAAGCGCATCGCGGGATAAAGCCGCTCGAACTCGTCCAACTGGTCGAGGTACTGCCGGACCTGCCCCTCGGAGTTGGAGGACTGCTGGCCACACCATGCCCACATCGAAAAGCCGAACAGGCCGGTGTCGGCGACCGCGCGCGTACGAGCGATGCCGTCGGCCGATGCCCAGTAGAGCTCGGGAGTAATATAGGTGGCGCCGGGATTGCCGTCGTAGATCCGCAATGCATCCGGTGCCGAGGGCAGGCCGACGGTGGCGCTGGTGTGCACCGCGACGTCATATTGGGGGTCGATGCGCTCTAGGTCCTCTAGCCCACTGATCAGCTGGGAGCCATGCGATGTGTGCGCGTAGTGCAAGGTGAGCCGTTTCGCTCTTCCGATCCAGTCCGTCGGTATGCGGGCGAGATCGGTGCAGGTGTGGTCGATCACGATCGCGGAGGCAGCCGGCGCCGACCTTCCGATGGGCGAATCCAGCGCCACGGCCGGGCCGAGCAAGATCGTCATCAGCAGTCCGGCGGTAAGCCACGCGGCTACGCTGCTGGAAGCGGTTGCTTGTTCCATGGCTGTCCCCTTTCGAGGCCACTCCACCGATGCCCGCTCACGGGCAGGCGAGGGTCGGCGTCGACGACCGATGGACCGTCTCCGGTGCCGATGACCGCTCGCGGGAGAGGGTATACCACGACGGCTGTCTGGCGTCACGTGACGGACATGGCCGCCGGCGATTGCGCTCGGCTGCATGGGCGGGAGTCCGTTATCTGCGCCTGTCGGACGGAGCCACCGCGTCAGCGGGCAGCGTTTGCCCTCGGCGTTTGCGGATGCTAGGATTGGGACAGATGTTCTAGGCGCACGCATGCTGTCTGGCACATGGCGGTGAGGTCGAGGAATGGCTCTGACACCACAAGACGTGGAAGCCCTGCTGCAGGTACTAGCTGCCGAGCCGAGGCTGCGACTCGAACTAGCCGGCATGATGGCGACCGACTTGCTGCGGGAGGTCAAGGAGGTCCTCGCCGAGACGGCGAGCATCGGGCGGCGCACGGACGAACAGCTCGCCGCGCTGGCGGCAGCACATGCGCGTGCCGAAGAGCGCCTGACACGCCTCGAGGCAACGGTCGAGCGGCTCGCCGAGGCGCAGGCGGCCGCGGAGGAGCGGCTGACGCGGGTGGAAGGAGCGGTCGCCCGCCTCGAGGCAGCAGTGGAGCGGCTCGCCGAGGCGCAGGCGCGTACCGAAGAGCGGCTGACGCGCCTCGAGGAAACGGTGCAGCGGCTCGCCGAGGCGCAGGTGCGCACGGAACGGCAGGTGCAACGGATGGCGGCCAATCTCGAGGTCCTCAACCGGCGGTCGGGGCGGTGGCTCGAGGCCGAGTACCGGGAGAAGGCCGGCGCCTACTTTGGGGAGATCCTGCGACGGGTGCGCACCGAATCACCGGTCTTTCTCGAAGATGTCCTGGAGTCGCACCTCGCTACCGCCGACTTTGCCGATGTGCTGCAGATCGATGCCCTGGTAAAGGGGACGCTACGAGATGCCGCCGAGGCTCCGGAGGTCTGTTGGCAGTGGAGGTGTCGGCGGTGGTCGATGCCGAGGACGTGGCGAGGGCGGTGCGCCGCGCGGGGCACCTTCGCCGCGCCGGACTGCGCGCCATACCGGTGGTAGCCGGCGAGAGGATCACGCGCGGCGGCCGCGAGGCTGCGGTGCGCGATGCGGTTCTTGTCTTGCAGAATGGCCGGCGCGAGTACTGGCAGGAGGCGCTGGCTCGTTACGCGGCGAGCTAGGGCCGCGTGGGCGGCGCGCGGCGGGCCATGTTGCCGCGATGGTTGCCAACCAGCGTCGCCCAGCAGAGAACCCGCCAAGCTGCGATCATGTGCTAGTGACGTCCAGAAGCACCCGCGCAGCGGGCTAGGAGGTCGTCAGAGACCGGCTCCCAGCCGCATCGCGTTCCATGAACCGGACGCCCGTGCGCTCCCAAGTGTCGCTTCCTGGCGGTGCCCCAGTATGGCGCTCATGGGGGTCGTCGCTCTTTCCGTTGCGGCACTGGGCCTTCCTCCCACGTGACGCGTCCAAGGCCAGACGGGGCCGTCCACCAAGGCCCTGCCGCCCGGTGTTCGGTCGGAGGAAGCGCGCCGTTGGCGCAGCAGCGGCGGGTCTCGGCTAGCACACAAGGGCCCCTGTGCGAGTGTCCAGTCGAAGAGTTCCTGTTGCTGCCGGACTAGCGGCAGTGATTGCCGGAGTGACGCCGGCCAAGGCCCGTAGGACGGTGGCCGGCGTTGCCGCCTTCGACATCGTGTGGCACGCGGTCCGCGCCACGTTGGCCAAGGCAAGGGTGATCTTCGTCCCCGGTCCCTATGGCGCGAACTCGATCTCGGAGGCAGCCGACGCCGGCGTTCGGTCATGGTGCCTATCACTGAGGGCGTTCCGGCCCGGCACATGGCCTGAGGATGGCCTTCCGGCCGGTCGTGAGCTGGTCCTCGTCGGCCTGGTTTCGCGGAGCGTTATCACTCCGGGCGAGGCCGAGCTGGGGATCCATTCCGGCAGCATCGTGCAGCTCGGCCCAGTTGATATGGCCAGCCACAGTGGCACATTGACCTACGATACGCTCATTGCCCTCAGCCGGCGTGGCATCGGCTAGGCCACCGCTGCGGTCATGGGAGGCGATACAGTGCCGGGCACAATCTTCGCGGACATCCTTTGGCCCTCCAGGAGACCGGTCCGGCGACCATGCGTGTCGCGCTGATCGGCGAGATCGACGGAGCCGAGGAGAAGCGCGCCGGAGCCTTCATCCGCCACTGCATGATCAAGCCAGTCGTGGCCTTCTTCGCTGGCCATCAACCGTCGCAGGCGCATGGACCAGGCCGGCGCCATCCTTGCGCTCGGACCGGTTGGCGCATCACGGGTGCGAGATTATATACTTGATGCGGCTGCGGCGATCACGGGACTCTTGCATGTGGGGCACGTGAGGGTCTCGGGTCGGAAGCCACGGCGCTAGCCCGATGTTCACCGTGACTCGCACCAGCCGGAGGTCGAATCGGGCCCACGTCGCCTCGGGCACGGAGATCCGGGACAACTTGGAAGGTCGGTCGAGCGTGGAAGCTGTGCTGCTGGGCACCGTCAGGCGGAACCGTATCCTGGCAACCGGCAGAGAGACCACGAACGGCCTGGACCACCGGTCCTTCGGCGACGCTCCCAAAGTGTGCGCCGTGACGCCGAATGCAGTGCCGGCCAGGGGCGTGGTGGCCAGACGGTGCCTGCGGCCCGTGATCGGCGAGCGGGAGCCGAATTGGTGGGAGACGAAGGTGGTCGCAAAGGTGACTTGCGGCTCCCCCTGGCCCGTGGCGGCGCATGCTCCGGAGGCTGTCTGCCAGGCACGAAAGAGGAGGTAGAGACCATGTCATGGACAAGCTTGGGCGGGGGCTGGAGGCGACCAGCGACGCGAAAGATAGCCTTCGCCCTGATGGTGGCAGTCTTCCTGATCCCGACGGTGGCATCGGCACAGGCTGCGAACTTCTACCATCTGGCGACGAAGCCTAGTTTCAGTTGGACAAAAGGTGCTCTCAACAATACCAACTCAGATTACTTCGAGACCGATGTTGTTCCACACTACGTAGAGATCTCGAGGATCACCGTCGGCAATTCTTACACTTTTCAGATTTACTACGACTACTATTACGCTTCTACAAATACATGCGGATTCGATCATCTCGCAACATATGATCAGACTCGGCAAGGGTTTCCAACTCCTGGAGCTCCGCTGCAGATCGACGATCCCATCCCGGGTGGTTATGGAAACTTCTACACGAGTGGCGCGAACATCACGCAGGTCTCGGGACCTTTCGACGTCGGCGATGGAGTCCAGCGGTACCTCGAGGTAACGTTTACCGCCTTGGCGACCACGGCCTATTTGTACTGGGGGCTGTACATCGCGCCGCCGGACACCATTCCCGGATGTCGCGGAGCGAGTCAATGGCCCGGTGCGTCTCTTCAGACAAGCCTGACCGGCGTCACCGGTGGTGGCACGCTCTCGATCATGACCACGGCAATCGCACGGGCAATGATCAGCGGCTACAAGTGGGAAGACAAGGACAGTGACAGGGTGTGGGATGGCGATGAGTCAGCCCTCTCCGGCTGGACCGTGCAGCTCTGCGCAGACTCGGCGTGCAGCACCGTCATCGCCTCCACAACCACTGCAGCGGACGGATCGTATACTCTCTACGCCTATCCGGGGACGCACTACATCCGCGAAGTCCAACAGGCCTACTGGACGCAGACCTATCCGGTGGTCGGCTATCATCAGGTTACGGTCTCAGCCGGTGGGACCTACTCGGCCTACAACTTCGGCAACCACCATGATCTCGTCGACCTGGCCACGACCAAAACGTCCAGTGTCACGAGTGTCCAGTGGGATTGCAGCAGCGGCCCGTGTGTGCCGTTGCCGTTTTACTACGACATCACCGTCACGAACTACGGACCCGACAGCCTGACCTCCACGTCTCCCGGCCAGCCGGCGGCTCTGGTCACCGACGGTCTTCCCGCTAACCTCACCGTCGATCCGGATCACGCACTGCCCGCAGGCTGTACGTACAGCGGAACGCCGGGCACAACGTATGGCGGCCTGGTCACGTGCGAGATAGCGGCCCTGGGGGTGGGCAGCGGCAACAGCATCACCTTCCGCATCTGGGTGCGCCTGCATCCGGACGACCCGGGCACCGGCGTTTTGCAGAACACGGCCTGCGTGGCGCCGACGCCGCAGGCCAAACAGGAAGAGCCCAACCGAGCCAACAACTGCGGGAGCGTGTCGGTGACGGCACCGGTCACATTGGCGTTCTTCCAAGCCAGCCGTGAGGACGGGCATGTTCGCTTTGACTGGCAGACAGCAACGGAGGAGCTCAACGCTGGTTTCAATCTGTACGTCGAAGCCAATCGGCAACCGCGGAGACTGAACGCGGAGATCATTCCATCGAAGGTGGTGAACTCCGCGGTGCCCCAAGAGTACTCGTTCCGCGTCGCCGGCGTGGCCGGAGAGATCTTCTATTTGGAAGACGTCGACACGCAGGGCCGCACGCGCCTACACGGCCCATTTGCCCTAGGCCAAACCTATGGCGGGCGCCTGTGGATCGAGCCGACAAACTGGTCAGCAGTGTGGGCTGAGCACGAACGAAAGTCGCTGCAACGTGCAGCGGTTGAGCGGCGCCGCCTGGCGGCCGTGACGGTGGCACGCAAAGCGGTGAGCGGACTTCTGGGCTATCCGGCATGCGAGTTCTTGGTGGAAACGGACGGCGTGTACCGCGTGACCAACGAGATGCTGCAGGCCGCCGGGTTGGATCTCACCGGGGTACCCCGATCGCTTTTGGCCTTGAGCAATCGCGGCCGGCCGGTGCCCCTTCGGTTCGGCGGCCCAGAGTTGATGGGGCCTGGGAGCTTCCTGGAGTTTTACGGTGTCCGGCTGAACACGCTGTACAGCCATACAAACGTGTACCGCCTCGAGGTGGCCGGACCGGGAGCGAAGCGGATGGACCGCGACGCCGCGAAGCCTGGCCGCAGCGTCACAATTCCGACGTATTACCTGGAGACATCCCAGGTCAACCGTGACCGCGACTACGCCGATGTGTCGCCGAATGGCGACCCATGGTACGACACGATGCTGCTGGTTTATCGCCAACCGAAGACGTGGGACGGCTTCACCATTGAAGTGGACCACCTGGTGCCCGAAGGCGAGCCGCCTGTCCTCAGAGTCGAGTTGTGGGGGCTCAGCGATATGCTGCCTGGGCCCGACCATCACGTGCAGATCGCGCTCAATGGCACGCCAGTGGCCGACGTCGTGTTCGACGCCTTCGAGGTGGAGGTGGTGGAGGTCACCCTGCCCCGCGGTTTGGTCCACGACGGCACCAACACGATGGCCATCGCACTGCCGGCCGATCGCGGCGCCAAGTGGGACATGCTGGCGTTGGATCGGTACAGCCTCACCTATCCGCGGGCGTTTGTCGCCCGCGATGGCCGTTTGATGTTCACCGGCGTCGGTTCGGCATTCCGCGTCACGAACTTGCCGAGCCCAGATGTCGCCGTCTATCGCCTGGTGGACGGCCAGCCGACGTTCCTGGCTTCCCCTACCGTGGCCGCAGCCGGCGGTTCGTACAGCGTGACGTTTCGCGGCAGTCCGGATCGGGCCAGCTACGTGCTCGCTTCCGGACCGGGGTTTCTCGCCCCGCGGATCAACTCCGTACGGCCCATCGTCGACCTCACGTCCGGGGTGGCGCAGTACCTGATCGTCAGCCATCCTGACTTCATTGACGGCTTGGCGCCTTTGGTGGCGGCGCGCCAGGCACAGGGCTTTACCGTCAAGATCGTCGACGTGCGCGACGTATACAATCAGTTCGGAGATGGCATTTTCGGTCCGGAGCCGTTGCGAGACTACATTCGCTATGCCTCGCGCAACATGGGGACCGAATACGTCCTTTTGGTTGGAGATGACACGTACGACTACTTGGGGACTCCCGGCCACGGCGGCATCAGCTTCCTCCCGACCCCCTTCGTCCCGAGTGACAGGACCCTGTTCTTGCCGGCCGACCCATGGTACGCCGACGTGGACGACGATGGTGTGCCGGACTTGGCCGTTGGACGCCTGCCAGTGCGCACCTCGGCCGAACTGGCCAACCTGGTTGAGAAGATGCGGGCGTATGAGACCAAGACCTACCGTCGGCGGGCCGTGTTCGCTGCCGATCGGTCCTTCAGGGACACGAGCGAGATCATGAGGGCAGGGCTGCCCGAGGACTGGACCTGCCAGCGGGTCCATCTCGACGAACTGACTGTGTCGCAGGCCCAGACAGCACTGCAGGAATCCGTCAATAGCGGAATGGCACTCACCAACTACGTGGGGCACTCGAGTTCCGCTGTCTGGTCATTCAACTACCTGCTGACAAGTGAACAAGCGAAGTTGCTTACAAACTTCGGCAAGCCGACCGTCGTCACTCAGTGGGGATGCTACAATACCTACTATCTCCAGCCAAAGTTCGACACCCTGAACGACCTTCTGTTGCTGGGGGGCACCAACGCTGCCGTGGCCACGATGGGCCCGACATCGCTCGCCACCGAGTCGGCCGAGCGAGCGTTGGCGGTGCGCCTGATGCCGAAGCTGGCCCGACCTGGCATGACTATCGGAGCGGCCATTCGCGACGCCAAGCGGGAGCTGGCGCGTGAGCTGCCCGGCCTGATCGACGTCCAAATGGGCTGGACGCTCCTGGGCGATCCAGCTCTGGTGGTGGAACCGGGGCGTCCCTAAGCCAGGTCCATGCCCTGGTGGCGACAGCCACCGCCTGAGCCGAGAGCGGCCACTCAGCGGGGGCCTGGTACTCCTGAGCGGCGCCCACCAAGAGCGGCACTCGATCGATAGGGCGCGACCTTCGCCATGAGCGGCATCCTGGCAGTGGTCCACCTCGATGGTGCGCCTGTCGAGCGGGCCGTAGTGGAGCACATACTGGCTGCCAGTCGCCATCGTGGCCCCGACGGCCAGGAAGTGTGGCTCGGTGATGGCGTGGCGTTGGCTCATCAGCACTTCTGGCTCACTCCCGAAGAGGTCGGCGAGAGGCAGCCTCTCTTCGACGGTCCGGCCCAGTGCGCTCTGGTGTGCGACGCGCGGCTCGACAATCGAACCGAACTCCTGGCAAGCCTGGGCGATTGGATCCAGCAGGACCGGTCCCCAACCGATGCCCAGCTCATTCTCTGGGCCTACCGCAAGTGGGGAACGGCTTGTGTCGAGAGGCTACTCGGCGACTTCGCCGTGGCCATCTGGGATCGCCGGCAGCGCCAGCTGTTCGTGACTCGCGACCCCCTGGGCGTCCGCGATCTGTGCTACTGTGTGCAGGGCAGACTCGTTCTCGTCGCTTCCGAAATCGACCAGCTTCTGGCTCACCCGGCTGTCCAGCCCAGACTGAACGAGGAGTCGGTGGCGGACATGCTGGCGGTCGTCGGCGAAGAGCACGAGGCGACGTTCTACCAAGGTATCTGCTTCCTGCCGCCAGCGCATTGCCTCGCCATCACGGCCAACGGCGTGCGCAAGTGGCGATACTGGGACGTGAATCCGGAGCAGCGCATTCGCTATCGCAGCGACCAGGACTACGCCGAGCATTACAGTGTCCTGCTGGCGGGGGCAATTCGCTGCCGACTTCGCACCATCGGCCCGGTCGGCGTTTCGCTGAGTGGCGGCCTGGATTCCACGGCCCTTGCCGCGCTGACCGCGGCCCTTCTCCCCCAGTCCGGGCTCGACCAGCCGCAGCTCTGCTCCTTTTCCTACGTGTTTGATGAGCTTGTGAGCTGCGACGAGCGTCGCTACATCGAACCGGTCGTGAAGCGGAGTGAGATCGCGGCAACGTACATCCCGTGCGACGATCGCTGGACCTTGCGCAACCTGGAGGCATGGCCCGTCGAGCGCGCCACTGTCCTGCGGGATCCCTACGCATGGCTGCCGGAGGCGGTCATGGAAGCCGCCGAGGCAGCTGGCTGCCGCGTCCTCTTGGCCGGCTATTACGGCGACGTCCTGTTCACAGGCGGCGCCTACTGGGCCCTCGACATGGTCCGCGAGGGCCGCCTCGGCGCGCTCGCGCGGCTGCTCTGGGACCACAGGGGCGCCGTCCGCTGGCAGCGCGACATGCTGGACTGCGGACTACGGCCGCTGATCCCGCGGCGGGCGGCCAGGGCTTACCGGCGCTTGCGGCCGCGGCCGGCAGCGCCGCAGAACCCTGCCCTCCACCCTGATTTCGTTCGGCGGACGCGTTTGGTGGAGCGGATCGAGGCCCGCCAGCGTTGGAACGACTTTCCGCGACCGGGCCAGTGGCCGCGCTATCGCAGCCTGATGCATGGCTGGTTCGCCGCCGGTGTTGCGGCGACACGCAAGGCTTACAACCGGCACGGCCTGGAGCTGGTCATGCCGTACTGGGACCGGCGACTGGTCGAGTTCATGATGGCTTTGCCGGCCGATCAACTAGCCCGACCTGGCTGGGACCGCTGGTTGCATCGGCAAGCTCTTAAGGGATGGCTCCCCGAGGCGGTACTGGCCAGGCGGGAGCGCACCAGCTTTCTGCCGCTCTTTCAGCGCGGAATGGAGAGGGAACGGGCGGCAGTGGAGGCCCTCATGACGGAGCCGCAGATTGTGGCGCGGTCGATGATTCGGCCCGACTACTTGGCGGCCGCGCTGGCAGATGGTACACTCACTCGTCGAACGGAGCATTGGTTCTGGCTGTGCTGCTGCTTGGAGCTGTGGCTGCGCCGCCACTGGTAAGTGCTAACGGATGCGGCGGTGCGACCACGGGACGAGTTAGGTGGTGGGAGTCTGGAGTTGAGGCACAACGAGGGCAAGATTCAGGTTCCGAGCGCCCACGGTAACCCGAAAAGCGGAAGCCACGGCAAGAAGCGATACAGAGCGCCGGTCTTGCGCAGGTACGGCACGCTCTTGGATGTTACCCTGGCACCCTCGCCGGGCACGTTCGAGAGCGGCCCGGGCAGTGGCTACCGGTCGCCGTGAGACTGCCGCCGCCGCAATCTCGAGCCGGCACCCTCGCGGCGCGAGTCTGACCGGGCTTGCCTGCAGCTTCTGGGTTGCCTTGGCGTCGCGCGCAGGCCTTGCCTTTGGGGGACCCCGCCAGCTAAGGTAGCCTCAATGCGCGCGGGCAGCGAGCTCGGCATGCGGACCAGCACGCCGCCACCGGCGACTCGGACGCGACGACCCGCATCGGGGATGCAGCGGTCGCCGCTGAACCGCGGTGCGGCGTTGCAGCGCCAACACTAGTGCTCGCACAAGTTTGAGCCGGCGAACGGGGCTTGTGGTTGCGGTCTGAGTCCGGCGTGGCGAACTGGGCCCGAATCGGCTGCGCGACGCGGGGGATACGCCTGGTCCGAGGAGCCTTGACCCGCGACCACGCCGCCCGTTGTCGTGGATAGGAGTCCAACGGCGGGAGACGGCTTCGGCCACGCCCCGTCCACCCCCGCCAAGTACGTGTACGCTGTGTGCCCTCGAATCGCTGGCGGGCTGGAGACCCTCCGCTGGTCGGCTGGCTGGCCGTAGGCCCTCCGGCGATCGGTCAACCGGTGCCTTCCGATTCCGCCGTCCGAGGATCTCATGATCGGCTCGGGGCTACCGATCCTTGCTGGTCGGCATGCTGCGTTGCGCTAGGTCTCCCCATGCACCCGGCGGCAGCAGACGTCGGCGGCGTTGCCATGGCCGCCATCGTCGCGCCGTCACCGCCGGCAGCTAGCCACAGCTGGTGGAGTCGTGGCAGCCATAGTGCCAAGGCGATGGACCATCCAATGCGCGCGGGCGCTTGCGACCCTGTCAATCCGCTCGTCTTGTGCTCACGGCGTCCAGAAGCATCCGCGCGGTTCACCTTGGCGCCCATCCGCTAGCCACATACCCGAAGGGGAGCGCACTCGCATTTACGCCAGCTTGACAAACACGGCCCAGAAGGTTGCGGGCCCTCGCGACTGGCCGGGCGATCCCACTAACACCACGCTGACGTATCGGACCGAATGACAGCCGACCGCTCGAGGGCCGCCGTCGCCCGTCTTCGCGGGCTGAACGAACCCTGGCGACGGCATAGGCACTGGCTGCTCTGCCGCCTAAGAACGAGGCGGACACCGGGCCCAGGGTCCGCAAGGGCGCAGCCGCGGCCGTGCGTGACACGGACGACTGGCCGCCCCGGGCATGAGAAACCCTCCCTCATCACCATCGAGGGCTTGCGCGACAGGTGCTTAGGCGATACATTGATGACGCTACCTCCTCCTTCTTGTCATTATCACTCGACGGTGGCACCATGGTTCTCGAGGGTATAAAGTTCTCCGACAATCATAGTGCCTCTACCGATTGGCATGAATCCGCGGAGGTGATCATGGAGCCGAAGATGGAGTACTCTGTTGTCTTGACAACGACTTCGAACGAGGAGACCGCCATCGAGCTAGCAAAGAAGATCATCACAGAGCGACTGGCTGCCTGTGTACAACTCATCCCCATACGGAGCATCTATATGTGGCAGGGTGAGATGTGCATAGAGCCAGAGTACTTGCTATTGATCAAGACACGCGCAGATCACTACGAGGCTCTTCAGGCTTTCATAAGCAGGCATCACGCATATACGACACCTGAGATTCTTGAGCTACTTGTTGGACGCGGATCGCCTGATTACATCAAGTGGATCGATAGTGTCATTGGACATTGAGTGCATATCCTTCCTGTGGTCACTGATTGGTTCGCTGGTTGGCATACAACTTAGAATGTGGCGTTCCGGGTGGACCGACGCCAGTTTTCTTGCACGGTGTCGTTGCCAGACTGCTTTGGAAACAGTGGCGCAAGCCACCCTCACGCCAGAAGGCGCGAGCAACCCCCGAGCCCTGCTGGTCGCGCCGGATTGCCTTCCTGAGGAGCGAAACCGACGTGGTGGCGCGACTGCCATTGGAGACGCACAGCTGCGGCTGACCGCTGCGCAGCGCCGAGGGAGTATTCGGCGAGATGCGGCGCTTCTCCCATCGCCCGCTCTCTTCACAAGCCACGGCGCGGCGGCCTGATCCGAGCGGCGTCGGAGGTGTGGCCCACCCGCCTGAAGGAGTGGCGGATCGACGAGGTGGAGGCAAACCACCTCGTTTTCCGCAAGAACAGCTGGTTTGTGTTCGTGGGCTTCAAGCGCCCCAACGACCAGATCAAGGCGTTCGGCACCGGCATGCCGGCCGGCGACTTCGTGGACGGCGCGCCCGCAGTGCTTCTTGCGTCGGAGCTGGTGCTGCCGACGCGAGCGGCGCCATAGCTGCCTGGGACGCCCAAGGACGCCTGGCCACAGCCGCGCCAGTGCGCTTACGGCAAGTTCTCGCAGGCGCGGCCGTCTCCGTCGCCGTCCATGCGGTTGGGTCGGCCGCACGCCTCGAAGTACGCCTGCGCCTCATCCTGCGTTGCGAACTCCTGACACGGGCGGTAGCCCTCACAGGTCTGGTGCCCACGGTTGGGGCTCCCGCTTGCAGCTGCCATAGGCTCGGGAAAGGCTGTCCCGAGCAAAGGCACCGGCCGGGCGAGGCCAGCTTCCACGGCCATGCTGTCCGTGGCCGCGTCCCGGGAGCCGCTTGGCAAGCCATCGGCCGGTGCGCCCCAGGCGTCGGGGGGCACCCTGTCCTCCGCGGCGCCACCGGGGCTCGCGGCTCTCGGCGTCCCCGGGCCCAAGGTGGGTGGGAATACCCGGCGGACCCAATCCGGATGGTCGACGAAGGGGTTGCGGTTCCCCTGGTGACGCTCGATGACGTCATTGCGGCGGCGCTCGGCATCGTCCACCGGGTCCTCCCAATGCCAAGCTACGAGATCGCTCAACAACCCCATGTATGCCGTCCTACGGGACGTGGACACGATGAGCGAGCGGTCATCGGTGAGGACCAGGTCCGGTTCCGGGCAGCCGGTGAGTTCATTCAGCCCGCCTTCGTATCGGACGTCCATGTACAGGAGCGTTCGCGCTACGTCGCCTCGCCGGCCAGGCCACACTTCCCAGACGCCATCCACACCGCCGCGCATCCGATTCTCGGGCCCATCGGGCGCGCAGCGCTTCGGCACACAATCGGGCATTGTGCAATAGCCAAAGGGCAGATTCCCGCGAGCAGCGTTGATGCCCGGCTCGGTCGCGAACAAATTGTGGAGGTCGGTGAAGACGAAGTCGCACGGTTCGTCGGCGAAGTCGCCCAGGGAGCGGGGCCACAGGTGCTCCCGTTCCCACCACTGGTTGACCCGGCTGGCAACGGGCAGCCATTGGTCGCAGTACAGAGTGCGCACGCGGCCGTCGGTGCTCGTAGCTGCATCGGCCTCCGAGATGGCGTCCCAGGTGTCCGGACCGAGCGCGGAGTACGGCACGCGGCGCTGGTACCGCACGAGCCGATGGACGTACGTGCGGAAGTCCGGCCAGCCTGCCATCGCCGCCTGCTGGGTTTCGGCCGCGATGGCCACCTCGACCGACCTCTCTTTGGGCGAGACGGAGCGCCCCTCTGCTCGTGCCTCGGCGGTTGCCGCGGTCGTGTCCGCAGATCTCCTCGAGCTGGGGCCGGCAGCAGGCGGGGGCCGGCCAAGGCAGCAGGCGCCCAGAGACACCGCCAGACTGGCGACGGTGATGGGTATGGAGAGCCAACTCATAGGGCAGCGCTGCCACCCTGCGCTGTGACCCGCATATCGCTTCAATGCCGCCTGGCGCTCAGCCGTCGCAGGCACAGCCCGGCTCCTTGTGGCACTCCTTGTTGATCGAGATACAGGCGTCACCACAGGCCTTGGACTTTCCCGGTGTACAGTACCTGCAGCAGCCGCGTGCAGGAGGCTGCGCCGCAGGCGGCGGCGCCACCGGAGCTGCTGGCTGCGCGAACGGAAGGGGCGAAGGCGGAGGCGCCGGTCGGCCACCTTCACCCTCCTCACAGGCCAAACCATCGCCATCCCCATCCAAGTTGCCCGGATTGGGCACCCCACGGCGCTGCCAATAGAGACGCCACGCCTGCATCTGGCCGTAGTTGTCGAACTCGTCACAGTTGCGGTCGGCGTACGGGTCTAGATCCACTGCCGGTGCCTCGGTGGGCGGTACGGGCGTTGAGGTCCGTGTGGCCGTCGCTGGCACGCCCGTAGCGGTCGGTGGCGGCAGCAGCGTGCCCTTCGTCCACGTTGGGCGAGCCCAAGTCGGGCTCGGCGGGGAGGTCGGAAACCCGGTCGCCTCGCTTGTGGGCTGGTCGACGAGCCCGGGGGGCTGTGGACTCTCTGCGCCCTTTGGTGCTGCACTGGGCTCGGCGCTACCGGCAATTGCCATCAGCCCGGTCAAGGCTGCCGCAGCGATCAGAACTGCCCAGGAGACCATTCTTGTGCCGGCATTTCCCGAGCTGATGCCCGGCAGACGTGATCGCAAATGGCCGATGTTGCCCCAGGCAGCGACGGCGAGGAGTGTGAGTGAGGCGAACAGGAGCCCAGAGAATCCGTGCGTCAGTCCGAAGGCGAACACCGAGAGGTAGCAGATGGTGGCCACCATCTGCTTCCACCGCACTCCCGACCGAAAGCCAGGAATCTGACGGAGCGAGCTGGACACAGCGCCCTTCCTTTCTGCCGCGGACTCCGCGGCTTCTAGTGATCGGGGTACCAATGGGACTCAATGGTGGATTATTGTCCCGCCGTGCCTCTGAAGCCAGGCGCGGGACGCAACGCGATCTAAGGGAGACGCACATCGAAGTGGATATCGTTGGAAGCGACCAGGTTTTCAGCCGTGATGTGGTTCTCGTGAATCACCAAGGCCGGGAAGAACCCCCCGGGTTCGTCCGTAGACGGATGCAAAAGCAGGGAGCGTCAGACAGAACCCGACATCGTCGGTCTGCTGCGACCCGGGCGTGCGATCTCCGGGCCCGTCCCAGAAACCATAGGCGTGAGCGCAGGCGCTGACCGGCCGACCGTCGCAGGGACACCAATCCGCGGCGTAGATGTACACCGCGGCCGACTCCTTCACGGACGGAATGCCGTCAAGCGCCCACCACGTGGCGTGGGAGAGCTGGGCCCTCACTACCGCGTGTTGGGGAACCTGCTCGCAGCTCTGATGGTAGAGGCCATAGGACTCGACATACTCAGCCATCATCCCAAGGTAATTGCGCCCGCGCGGCGCCTGGTCCCTCCGAAGCGCAGGGCCGCGACCGGCGTGGCCAAGCGTCAGCGCTCGATGCGTGCCTTGCAGCCGTGTGGCACGATCTTGCCTCCAAACTGACGGTACCAGTCGGGTTGGCACTGCTCCTCCGTGTACCACGTCCCCGTTGCACCTACGGCAACAGGGCGCCAGTCGTTGGTGGAGAGATGCGCGGTGAGACCGATCTTGCCCAGAGCGGAAACCTTGAGCCACCACCGCGTGCGAGACAGCCGCCCGGGCCCGGCACTCGATACTCCGGCAGCGGTGCAGCGCGTCAAACGCCTCGCCATGCCTCCATGCAACCGCGCGCTTGTTCCTTGCGCCGCGCTGGCCGGGGACTCGGTGCAGCTCGCCATGGTGGGGGCTATCGGCGAGACGCCGGCCAGCCCGGCAGCGGAAGCTGTGGATGGTCGTCGCCGAGCACGCCGGCGAATGCTTGACGATCGGATGGCGGCGGTCAGCGACCTGCCCCGCGCTCGTCTGAGGGCGGGCACACGGTCGGCATGGCCCCGACTATCGGCCGAAACGACGCGGCCGTTGCGCCCCTCAACCCAACCCTCCCCGGTCTGGAGCCTGCATCCCGAGAAGGCACGTGCAGCCGGTGTACGCCAGGATTCGCTCCCGCTCTCCGCCGATGAGCTCCTGCTCCCTGCTTAGAATCTCCTCCAGCAACGGCAGGATCGGCGCCTCTCCTTGCCAGTTTTCCGTCACGATCGCATCGACGCCAACGTCGGTTCGGACCCGATCGGCAGTGAAGGCGCAGAGGTAGATGTCGTCCACGTAGCCATATGGGCCGTGCGTTTCCTCGGACACGATGTCCGCCGGTAGGATGAAGTAAGCGATGCTGCACGCAACTAGCGGCCGAAGCCGCCCGGGGAGACGCGGGTCATCGAGGAGGTCCACCAGTAGGCGGTAGAACTCGGGCGCCAGGTAGATTAGATCGTCATGTCGGCCTTCGTAGGTGGCAATGTCGCGCTTAAGAGTCTCGTAGAAGTCCATGGCTCACCCCTGCACTCGATGCCCATTGTCGGCAGCATAGGGACAAATCGCGGCGAACTCCTGGCAGAAGCGGCAGTAGACGGTGCGTGGCGCGAACTCGCCACGGTCGATCTGTGCGAGAATGGCTGCAAAGCGGGCGCGGGCCTCGTCCGCTCGTGCCGTCGACCATTCCCGGACCGCCTCCTGGCCATCGCCGAGGAAGTATACGGCCTGTCGGCTGACCCTCTCTCGCAGGTCCATCTCCACACCGAGCGCGTACAGGTCGAGCTGGGCGTCGATGCCGCTCGCACTCGGGTCAGACATCTTGCCCGTCTTGAAGTCGACGATCTCGACCGATGTCGCATCAGCTCGCCGGATCAGGTCCACCCTACCGATCAGGATCTCCGTTCCCAGCGTAAACGAGAAGTGCACCTCCGCTTCTTGGATCCGAGGGAACGCCTGCGCCTGCCGACGGAGGTAGACCTGGATCTGTTGGACAGCAGCCGCCTGCAAAGCCTGCTCCCTCTCAGGGAGAGCCCCTGGGGCGGGCAGCCAATTCTGGGCGACGATGGGCGCTGCCTCGGCTTCCGTGACCGTCTGCCCCCCAAGGACCCGACGGTGGAGCTCCAGTAGCGCGCGGTGGACATTGGCTCCAAAGCCTACCGGGTCCGGAAAGGGGCTTGCCAGACCGTAGACTACGGCATACTTGTAGCGCAATGGACACTGCAAGAAGTAGGCCAACTGACTGTAACTGTGCCGCTGGCGTGGACCCCAGGTTCGCTCGCCGCGGCTCTCGATTTCGGCAATGGTGGCGCGCTCGAGATCGGCCACCGCCTGCAGGTCGTCACCCAGCATCTCGCGTAGGAAACGGCTGGGTCCGCCGCCACGCTTGCTGACGACATCGGCTGTAGCCAGGATGAGCAGGTCACGGGCGCGGGTCACCGCTACGTAGAAGAGCTTGCGCTCATCCACGAGATGCGGATCATCTACCTCCGGCGGCCCACTCGCCTTCATGTCGTCGGGGATTTCGAAGCGCCCCTTACGTCCTTGGCACGGGAAGCGGCCTTCCATGACAGCGCCGACCACCACCACCGGGAACTCCAGGCCCTTGGCCTGGTGAACCGTCATGACCTGCACGGCATCCGGCGGCGGCACAGCCACCGGGTCTACGCCACCCTCTCGCAGTAGCTTCAGGTAGTCCAGGAACGGGTAGAAGTTGGTCGTGCCCCCGTGCTCGTCGAAGGCGGCCACCAGGCGGCTCAGCACGCCGAGGTTCTGTAGGCACTCCGCCCGACCCTCGCGCTCGCAGCGAGCAAAGTAGCCGGTCGCTGCAAGGAGGCGGTGGAATACCCAGATTAGGCTCCGGTGCCGGCCAGCCAGTACTCGCTCTTTCAGCCGCAGCAAAGCCAGAAGGCGCTGGCGATCGTCGGGATTTCGCACGCCAATCCGACACAGGCTGTCATCGTCGGCGACGGCGCGCAGATCACCATCATACTGCGCCAAAGCCTCGCAGGTCTCGGCGCTAAGTCCCACCACGCTCTGGCGCACGTAGATGTCACCCCAGGGCTTGGAGGCAGCCAGGAAGCTGAGCAGCCGATAGAGCTGGGCGATTTCGTCCCGTTCGAAGAAGGTGGCGTCGCCGGTGACCAGGCAGGGAATCCCGGCAGCTGCCATGGCCTGCACGTACGGATCAGCGTAAGACCGGACGCTCCGCAGGAGGACTGCCACGTCGCTCCAGCGGCGGATCTTGCCCGCTTGCCGCAATCGTTGCAGTAGAGCGGTGACGGCAGCGGCCTCCTCCTCGGCCGTTCGCCGGTAGATCAGGACGACGTCACTACCCGGCCCGCGTCGCGTGAAGAGCTCTTTCGGATAGCGCGCTGGGTTGTGGACGATGACGCGCAGGGAATGGTCCAGGATCGGCTCCCGACTGCGGAAGTTCTGACTGAGGTGAACAACTCGTGCTTTAGGAAAGTGCGTCGGGAACGTCAGAATGTTCTTGACGGTTGCGCCTCGGAAACGGTAGATGCTCTGGTCATCGTCGCCCACCACCGTGAGATGGCCATCGTTCCCGGCGATCAGCTCCAGCAGCCGGTCCTGCAGCGCGTTGGTGTCCTGGTATTCGTCCACCAGGATCTCGCGGCAGCGCTCCCGCAACGCAGCCAGCACATCGGCTCGCTCGGTAAGCAAGTCCAAGGCGTGGCGCTGCAAGAACGCGAAATCGGTCAGCCGCCGCTCCTGAAGCAGGTGGCGGTACCGGCGGTAGGCCTCCGCTACGGCCGCACGCGCACGCCACAGGTCGCTTTCCTTTTCGCAACAGGTGCCCAGCCCCTGTTCGCAGTGGGCGAGCAGGACGTCTGGCTCAACGAGTTCCTCGGTGGCCTGGTTGAAGGTGGCGATGACCTCGGCGAAGAAGTCATATGGCCGTCCCTTGACAAAGTCGCCTAGGCCTAGATCTCGCCGGCGCGCATAGACGAACAGGAACTGCCCCTCGGCATCCAGGATCCTGTAGCCGCCCGGCTGGTAGCGGCGCAGCAACTCGGCACAGAATGCGTGAATGGTCGAGACCTGCATGAGCTCGACATTGACGCCGGGCAGCTTGTCGTGGATTCGGTCCTTAAGCTCCAGCGCCGCCTTGTTGGTGAACGTCGTCACCACACACTCATCCGGGCGCGCTTGACCACTCTGAATCAAGTGGGCGACTCGCCAGGCGATGACTTCCGTCTTGCCGGAGCCCGGACCGGCGATAATGAGCAGCGGTCCGCCGCGGTGGAGGATGGCTTCCCGCTGCTCTTCCGTAAGGTATGGCGGGAGGAACTCTGAATCGGACACCACGCGCCCCCCTCAGCCGTCAGCACCCCGCTCCACGGCATTCGACCCAGCTGTTGCGTCGCGGCGCCTCGCTAACGGACCCGGGCATGCCCATACTCCTTCGCCGAGTTCTGCCGGAGTAGCAACTATGTTCGACCACACTGGGCGCTCCGCCCGGAGGAAGGAGGCTAGCCCTGGCATCGGCCAACGCGCACGGTCACGGAGAGCCAATCCGGGGCTCACGCTGGCAACCACGGGCACGACACGGCAGGGGCCGAATCGACGAGCTTCTGGCCGTTGCGGCGTGACGACGGCTTGGAACAGTGCCGTTTCGGGACGCGGTACGTGTCCAAGCCATGGCCATGGCAAGAGACCGCCGACGGGCAATCCGATCCCCCCGCGGTCGCGCGAGGGCGGCGCCGGGGATGCCTCGCCCTTTCCACGGCACCAAGAGACAGTTCGCCTTCCGCAGAGCCGTGGGTGCCGTACGCTGCCGGTTCGCCCTGATTCACCGCGTCCGCCCCTCCGTGCCTGCTGCAGGGGCTCGGCTCGCCCCATTCGCACCGCACGGCCGTCAGCCGCTGATGCCATCGGGCGGCTCCCGCCTATTCGCCGCGTCCGCCCCTCAGTCGCTGCTGCAGCTCAGACAGCTCCGCCCAGCGGCCAGCAGCGGCCAGGGCAGCCTGGTCGGGCCAGGTGGCAGGGTCCACCGGAGCCCGGAAGTCCGCATCAGCGAGGATGGTCGCCAGTCGCTCCGCCGAGGTGGCTGCCAGCGCCCCGAAGGTGGCAATGCCGGCGTCTCGCAGGATGCCCTGGATCACCGGTCCGATGCCCTCAATGGCCGTCAGATCGTCCGGCGCCACCGGGGCCGGCCCGATCGGCTCGCCGGCTCCCTGCGTCTCGGGCTGGGCGGTCGCGCTCTCAGCCGCACGGGCTCGCGCGAGCAGGTACAGAGCGGCGACGACGGCCACAACGCCGACGATGGTCCCGGCCGTCTGAGCCCAGCCAAACGTGCCAACCTTGGTGCCGATGCCGAGGCTGTCGGCGAACAGCGAAACGATCGCCAGAATTAGGCCGGCGATCAGCAGGAACACAGCTCCCGTCTTCTGCGTCATGGTTTTCCTCCTCCCATCCTCCGTGACGTTCGGGCAGCGATGCGCGCCGTCGCCGGAAGCGTCTCCGTCGCAGCGGACCAGGGCGTCGGACGCGCCAGCGCGAAGCACTGCGTGTCAACCGTCCGCAAGGATAGCCACTACTGAGCCGTGCGGCCAGACCACCGTCGGCGGTGGCACGAAGGCAGGCCGTGCGGCATCGTGCTCGGCCGCCAGGCGGTGCGGTCGCGATGCGACAGTCTGTCGGGTGGCCGCCTGCGCCGGCGGCGCTGTTCCGCGCGGGCCGCCGGATCCGTCCCGGCCTGGGCATGGTGGCCCTACACGCCGCCCGCCAAAGGCTGCCGGCGGCGGGCCTGCGGCGGCAGATCCGTCAATCCTGGGGCTGCCAGTCCTCTCTGCGGGCTCGGCAGTCGCCCGAGCACAGCTTGCGTGGCGAAGGCCGTGCACCGGCAGTCCGGGGCGATGGCGGCCCACCTGGCGGCCGTCGTCAGAGTGACGCGCGGGCCCCCGCCCGCATTGGCCGCCGCGGCGGAACAACAGCATGCGGGACTCGGCTGGGGCGTATCTACGCGGTCTCTCTGCACACTGGGCAAAAGCACATATCTGAGCGAATGCACTCGCGCCATCAGGGATCGGTTCAAATGATGCATCACAAAGACTTGAGCGCAGTGTTACTGTGACGACTTTACGGTCAAGAAGTAGTGTTTCGAAGCCTAGCATTAGCGTGGGTGAATCACTATATCATCTGTGTGCGGTTGCCTTATATTTGCTTTTGCAAAGCCCAAGCAGATTCTGCTAAATCTATTGCCACAAATGCCTAATGGCCGCGCAAAGCAAGTGGGAGGAAGAATTGTTGTGATACTTGCCGAATAGACGCCACACCGCCGCCATAGGTCCCGGCATAGACGATCGCCGGCGTCACCGGGTCGATCGCGAGGGCACAAACGCTCAGTTTCATCAAACCGGCGTTGAAATCCATCCACTCCTCGGCGCCGTTGCCGCTCAAGAAGACACCACCGCTGGATGTCCCGGCATAGAGGGTGCTTGGCGTCGCCGGGTCGATCGCCAAACGGTATTCCGTGCCGGGCGTAGACGCAGTGCGCCACCAACTCTCAGCGCCATTCGTACTCTTATACACTCCACCCGCGCTGTATTCCACCGCGTAGACGGTCGTTGGCGTCGTCGGGTCGATTGCCAGCGCCACGACGTAGCCGCCAGCCAGGCCGGTTCTGGCCAGCCGCCAGCTAGCGCCGCCGTCGGTGCTCTTGAACAGGCCCCCGTCGTAGCGCGTCCCCGCATAGAGGGTGATCGGCGCGGCCGGGTCTATTGCCAGCGCCAGGACATGCGTGGCGGTCAGGCCGTTGTTGATCGCCGTCCAATCCGTGCCCCCATTTGTGCTTTTGTGCACGCCGCGGCCGTCTGTCCCGGCTTAGACGATGCTTGGTGTTACCGGATCGATCGCCAGCGCCGTGACAAGCGGGGCAGCCAGCCAGGTGTTGGCCGCACGCCAGTTCCCACCACCGTTCGTGCTCTTGAAGACGCCCAGGTCTGTGCCAGCATAGAGTATGCTTGGCTGCGTCGGATCGATCGTTAGGGCGCCGACAAAGCGATACTCGCGCGGGGACGTCTTCAGGCCGGTGTTGGCGGTGGTCCGACTGGCGCCGCCGTCTATGCTCTTGTAAACGCCCGAGTCTGTGCCAACATAGACCGTGCTTGGCTGTGCGGGGTCTATGGCCAGGGCGCCGAATGCCCAACCGCTCAGACCGGTGAAGGCGGCACTCGAGCTGTCGCCACCGTTTGTGCTCTTGAACACGCCGCCGACGACTGCCGCCGCGTACAGGATGCTTCGCGTCTTCGGGTCTATGGCCAGGGCCCAGACTCTCCCTGAGCCCAGGCCCTTGTTGATCGCCCTCCAGCTCCGACCGCCGTCGGTGCTCTTGAAGATGCCGCCGCCTGCCGCGGCGTACAAGGTTGTTGGCGTCGCCGGGTCGATTGCCAGGGCGGAAATGCCGCCGCCCTCTGGTCCGTGGCTCGTCCACACGTTGCAGCCGGCGGACACCAGGACTGCTTCGCTCCCGAGCCACGAGGCGATCGAAGCCAGGGCCAGGAGGAGGACTTTGCGCCCTACGCTTGCGCGGGGCATCGTGAACCTCCTTGGCGGCCATTGCCCGCCGATTCCAAACAGCTACGCTAAGGACAGTCCGGCCGACGGCAAGGTGGAAGGGGTGGCTCGCCAGAGCAGTTGTTATGCGAACCTGTGGTTTATTGCCATACGGCATGCGATCGAAAGGTACAGTCTTGCCTGTATTGGCTAGTGTCTCAGGGAGTGGTGTACTTGGGCGGAGTGGACAAGGAGAGCCACCGTGTACTTCCTTTCGGCGAATGTCCGTTCCAGACGAAAGGGAGGCAACGGCGTACTGGCAACCATGGCCTTCCCGCCAACGCACGGGTCGAGGATCGACTGGACCAACCCGCTGGAGAGAGTCAACAAGGAGGTCCGGCGACGGACGAACGTCGTCGGCATCTTCCCTGACGACGAGTCCGTGATTCGCCTGGTCGGCACGATCCTGCAGGAGATCGACGACGAGTGGCAGCTCGACCGACGGTATTTCAGCCACGAGTCGATGGCGCTCTCGGATCCGACCGCAACGGACCGTCTTGAAGCCGCCCCGCCGTTCCCCTTCGCGCCCATCCGCTAACCGCATACCCGAAGGGGAGCACCCTCGCATTTGCACCGCCTTGACAGACACGGCCTCCGAGACCCCTGCAAGGCGATCGCGATGGCGCACCGCTTGATTCAGGCCTAGACCGCGGCTGCAGCTCGGACAGCCCGCCCCTACTCGCCGCGTCCGCCCCTCAGTCGCCGCTGCAGCTCAGACAGCTCCGCCCAGCGGCCAGCAGCGGCCAGAGCAGCCTGCTCGGGCCAGGTGGCGGGGTCCACCGGAGCCCGGAAGTCCGCATCAGCGAGGATGGTCGCCAGTCGCTCGGCCGACGTAGCCGCCAGCGCCTCGAAAGTGGCAATGCCGGCGTCGCGCAGGATGTCCTGGATCACCGGTCCGATGCCCTCGATGGCTGTCAGATCGTCGGGCGGCGCCGCCCATGGCGGCCGAGCCTTGATCTTGGCTTCCGGCGCCGCTATAGTTGAAAACGGACTTCAGTAAGGGCACGACCATGACCCTCGAACCGTGGCTGGTCCGCCTCAGGACCTCGGGCTGTCGCTTGACCGGGCCGCGGCGCGCCGTGGTCCAGGTGATGCAGTCTGCCGAGCGGCCACTGACGCCGCTCGAGGTCTTTGACTTGGGTCGCCGGATCAATCCGCGCCTGGGCCTGGTGACGGTATACCGTACCCTCGACAAGCTCGAGGCGCTGGGTCTGGTGCAGCGGGTCCATCAAGCCCGGAGCTGTCAGGCCTTCCTGCGAGCCGGACAGGGACACCAGCACATCTTGCTTTGCGAAGGCTGCGGACGGGCGGTGCTGTTCGAGGGCGACCGCCTGGAGGCACTCTTTCGTCGCATCGGTCAGGAGACGGGTTTCGACATCCGCGACCATTGGTTGCAGGTCTCCGGCGTCTGCGAGGCTTGTCAGACGGATGGCCGGACGGACTGCTGAGCACTTCGAGGGAAGGAAACGATGGTGACCGCGCACGGACACAGACTTCTTCTCGTCGGCCTCGCGGCCATCGTCGGGATCATCGGCACCTTCTTGCCCGCGGCCTGCCGCGGCGAGCTGGGTGGCGGGCCGAGTCCTCTCAGGGTGGTCGCTTCGACAACCATCGTCGGGGACGTTGTGGCCCAAGTTGGCGGCGACGGGATCGACTGCACGGTTCTGTTCCCGCCCGGCAGCGACCCCCACACCTTTCAGCCCAGACCCGAGGACGTGGCGGTCATCGGTGCCGCCGATGTCATCGTCATCAACGGTCTAGGCCTGGAGGAGGCGCTCGCTCCCGTACTGGAATCCAACGCCCGGGGCACCGTTGTCCATGCCTCGGAGGGCATTCCACCGCTGCAGCTCGGCGACGGCCAACACGGCAGCCAAGGCGAGGAACCCCAAGAAGGCGAACCCGAGGACGAGCGCGGCCCCACGGCGGCCGACCACCATCACGAGGGTGGCGATCCCCACACCTGGACCGATCCCAACAACGTGATCGTCTGGACAGAGAACATCGCTGCTGCCCTCTCCGAGGCCGACCCCGCGCACGCCGCGGCATACCGGGCCAACGCGGAGGCCTACGCCGGACGTTTGCGCGAACTCGATGCCTGGATCCGCGTGCGGGTGGCCCCGATCCCGCCCGAGCGACGCAGACTGGTCAGCGATCATCTCGTGTTCGGCTACTTCGCCCAGGAGTATGGCTTTCAACAGGTCGGCGCGCTCATCGGCTCGTTCAGCAGCAACGCATCGCCCTCGGCGCGAGAGCTCGCCCAACTCGAGGAGCGGATCCGCGCCGCGCGGGTCCCGGCAATTTTCGTTGGCATGAGCGCCAATCCAACTCTGGCCGAACAAGTGGCCAACGACACGGGGATCCAGGTGGTGCGCATTTACACGGGTTCGCTGAGTGAACCGGGTGGGAAGGCTGATACCTACCTGAAATACATGCAGTACAATGTCACGGCCATCGCAGAAGGATTGAAGTGACGAGACTCTCTCTTGCTCGCTCGTTCGGCAGAAGGCGGAATCGGACCAGGCGGACCCTCGCCGTGTACCGCCACTCGGTCCACAAACCGGACCAACGCATTCTCGACGTGCGTGGCCTGACGGTTCGGTACCACGGCCTCGCCGCACTCGAAGGGGTGAGCTTCCACCTCCACCCTGGCGAGCGGATCGCCGTGGTGGGTCCGAACGGCGCAGGCAAGAGCACCCTCTTCAAAGTCATCGCCGGCGTCCTGCGCCCGGACGAAGGTGAGGTGACGGTCTACGGCTCGGGGCCCAGTGGGCACGTGTGCATCGCCTACGTTCCGCAGCGCAACCAGGTCGATTGGCATTTCCCAGTGTCGGTGGCCGATGTCGTCATGATGGGGCGGATCGCCAAGCTGGGTCTCTTCGGCTGGCCGAAGAAGCGAGACTGGGAATTCGTCCGTACGACGCTGGCGACGGTCGGCATTGCCGACCTGGCGGATCGCCACATCGCGGAGCTTTCTGGCGGGCAGCAGCAGCGGATGTTCATCGCTCGCGCCCTGGCCCAAGAATCGGAGCTGCTCCTAATGGACGAGCCGCTCGCCGGTCTGGACGCACCGGCTCAGGAGGGCCTGCTGGCACTTCTGGAGCGTCTGCGCCACGCCAAGGTGACGGTGATGGTGGCCACCCACGACCTCGAGCAGGCGGCACGCTACTTTGACCGGATCCTGCTCCTTAACCGTCGGCTCGTGGCCTTCGGCACCGCCGAGGTGGTCATGCGGTCGGCATTCTTGCGAGAAGCGTACGGCCCCGCGTTGACCATCGTCGACGATCACGTGGTGGCGGATACGTGTTGCGAGGGCGACCGGCATGCCGCTCACTGATTGGCTGGCCGACCCTTTGCGCTACGGGTTCATGCAGCGGGGCCTGGTGGCCGTTCTCATGGCGGGCACAGTGTGCGCGGTGGTGGGGACCTACGTCGTCCTCCGCGGCATGGCCTTCTTCGGCGATGCGTTGGCGCACAGCGTGCTGCCGGGCGTGGCGGTGGGCTACCTGGTGGGCGGCGGAAGCCGCGAGCCACTCTTCTGGTGGGCGTTGGGTACCGCGGTGGTGGCATCGTTGGGCATCGGCGCGGTTCGCCGGACAGGGCGCATCAAAGAGGACACGGCGATCGGTGTCATCTTCGCCGGGATGTTCGCCCTTGGCATCGCCATCATCTCGACGGTGCGAAGCTACGCGGTGGACTTGAGTCACTTCTTATTCGGCGACGTGCTGGGAGTCGGCCCGCGGTCGCTGGTCTGGATCGGCGGTTTCGGTGCCTTGGTCCTCCTGGTCATCGTCGCCTTCTACAAGGAGTTCTTGGTCATCTCCTTCGATCCGGTCCTGGCATCGACGCTGCGCCTGCCAGCAGCACTCTTCGACAACCTCCTGCTCGTACTCGTTGCCGTGACGGTCGCCATCTCCCTCCAGACCGTCGGCGTGGCCCTGATGGTAGCCATGTTGGTCACGCCGGCAGCTACCGCTTCGCTCGTCACCCGTCGGTTGCCGGCCATGATGGCGCTCTCGGCTTTTGTGGCCGCTGCCTCGGGCGTGATCGGGCTGTACGCGTCATACTACCTTGGTGTGGCCTCCGGCGCGGCCATCGTGCTCACGGCGACGCTGATCTTCCTGGCCGTCCTGGCAGTCGGGCGACCGCGCCAATCCTGACGGCGTGGCGTAGCGCTTCGGCGGCCAGCGGCCTGGATCGCCCAGAGGACTTCGGTACCAATGCGTCCCTCTCACGTCGGGGATGCGCTTACCGAGCGCGGCCGGGCGTCCGGATAGGCCGCGACTGCCGACAAGCGCAGGCATCCAATCCCCAACCCGATGGCAGGCACGCGATCACGCGGTGAACGCCTCCCGTGCCTGGAGCACTGCCGAGGGCTCGGCGCCATCCCGGGCCTCAAGCACTGCCGAGGGCTGGGCGCCATCCCGGAGGCCTGTCGCGGCATCATCTTGACAGCTACCAGGCTGATGCTATGATGTTGGCATGCGAACCACCGTGACCCTAGACCCAGATGTGGAGGCCCTGATCCGCAATCGTATGCGCGAGCAGGGTATCTCGTTCAAGGAGGCGCTGAACCAGGCCCTGAGATCAGCACTGTTGGTTGGCGCGAGCAGCCCCCAGGAAAGGTTCGTGCAGCGCACGTTCCGCATGGGCTTCCGCCCGGAGGCGTCGCTGGATCGGGCGCTGTCGCTGGCGGCAGCTCTCGAAGACCACGAGATCGCGCGCAGGCTGAGCGTGGGCAAGTGAAGCTGGTCGACGCTAACCTCCTGCTCTATGCCGTCAACGAGGATGCGCCCTGCCACGCAGCCGCGAGGTCCTGGTTGGAGCAGGCTCTGTCCGGCTCCGAGACGGTCGCCTTCACGTGGGTTGTCCTACTGGCGTTCTTGCGCCTCAGCACACGACCGGCGATCTTCCCCCATCCACTCGAGCCGGACGAGGCCTTCGAGGTGCTCGAGGCCTGGCTCGCTCGACCGTGCGCGACCATTCTGAATCCAACGCCCCGCCACTTCGCCATTCTCCGGGGCCTCCTGGCGCCGTTGGGAACTGCGGGCAACCTCACCAGCGATGCCCATCTAGCGGCGATCGCCCTCGAGCACGGCGCGGAGATCTGCTCCAGTGATCCCGACTTCGGACGATTCGCTGGAGTCCGTTACACCAATCCACTCACATGAGTGGCCGCTTCTTGAGATCTCGCGCCTGCGGCGCTCGCCCCCTCGAGTCATCCATTGGCTGCTAGGCTGGCGCTGGTCGCGTCCGACGCGCGTGCCCGCCTTCGACCACCCCAAACCCAAAGCCAAGCCACTGGGCAGTCGGGGCCAGGATTCCAAGGGTGACGCAACACCACGTGGCGCGGGCTGACCGGCCTGGGACAGCGAGGCGCCGGGAAGCACGACCGGCTACCGGCTGGCAACCCTCAGCCGGCCCCGGATTCACCGGCGGATTGTGGGATCCGCCATCAGCCGGCCCCGGATTCACCGGCGGATTCGGATCCCGCATCGGCGAGCGCCCTGTCGCGCAGCGCATCGACGCAGCGCGCAGCAGACCGCAACCGCGCCAGCTCCGCCCCCAGCTGATCCACCTTGGCCGTCAGAGCGTCTAGGCGAGCCAGGACGTCATCCTGGGCCCGTTCGTCGCCGCGCCGCGTCAAGTACGCAGCGATGTTGGCCGTCAAGAGGCTGGTGAAGGTGATGCCAATAAGCATGACAGCGACGGCAATGCAGCGACCGAGGCCGGTGTGCGGCACCAGATCGCCGTAACCAACGGTGGTGACGGTGGTCACGGCCCACCACAGGGCATCCTCGATGCGCAGCGGCTCTAGGCCGGACTCGACGAGATACAGGGCCCCACCGCCAGCGGCCACGACCAGAATCACGACGAGGGTGACGAAGGGAAAGGCCCGCGGATCGAGCACGCGGTGAAGACCCACCAGGCCCCGGGCGGCCACCGCACCGAGGCGCAGGAGGCGCACCGCCCGTAGCAGCCGCGACAGCCGGGCAAGCCGGGCGGTTCGAGACAGTCTTCCGAGCCGGAGAAGTCGGGCCAGCCGGGCGAAGGCCAACAAGCTTCCGAGGCCAGGGTAGCTGACGGCGATCACGAAGAAATCGAACCAAGCCATCCGCGTGCGGAGCCACCGGCAGCCGTGGGCCAATGCCTTGATCAGGGCATCGGCGACGAAGAGCCACCAAATCATCCAGTTGGCTGCGGCAGCGCCTTGCAGCCAGCGGGTGTCGGTGGCCGTCGACTCCACGAAGATCACCGCTACCACGGCCAGGGCGCCGCCGGTGGCAAGCACGTCGACCGTCGGTTCAAGCTTGCGGAGTCGTTCGCGCATCACCTTGCCCCCTGGTCGCATGGCCCTCTCTCGAACCGCGCCATCTGCGCGGCGATGCTCGATGATACGGCGACGCGGAGGGCAGGGGAAGGCGGGGAGAGCGCGCAGCCGCCGCAACGTCGGTCGGGAGCCGAACGACCGCCGCGGCTAGCGCAACGTGCCCTCGTAGCGGGCGGTGAGCTGCCGCTTGCGCACATCTTCCGGTGTGTAGGACGGCAGCAGCACCGGCGCCAGGCGGTCGGTCTCGATGCCGGCCTGGCGCAACCCGTCCTCGTGGGCGCGCACGTGGTCCAAGGACAGTCGGCCGATCGTCGCCTGCCGGGCATACTCGGCGGCGAAGCGCCCAGCGCGCCGGCCAAACACGTTATAGTCGAGGACCGAGTTGCCCATCAGCCGGTTGCGGCCGTGCACCCCGCCGGAAGCCTCGCCTGCTACGTACAGACCCGGGACGCTCGTCTCACAGCGCTCGTTGATCTCCACGCCCCCGTTCTGGTAGTGGAGGCAGGGGTACACCAGCATGGGCTCGAGGGTGATGTCGATGCCGTAGCGACTGAACTGGCGATACATGGCCGGAAAGCTGCGCTTGATGTAGCCCTCGCCCTGAATCGTCTCAATCATGGGGGAGTCTAGCCAGACCCCCCAGCGCCCGCTGGGCGTCTCGATGCCGTTTGATCGCTCGACGCACTCCCGGATGAAGGCGGCACTCTCGACGTCGCGCGGCTCGCGCGGCCAGACGAACAGCTCACCGTGCCGATTGACGGGATGACCGCCGGCGGCTCGCATCTTCTCGGTGATGAGGAAGCCGGCGATCTGTTCGGGGAAGGCAGCGCCGGTTGGATGGTATTGGACGGAGTCCATGTACAGGAGCTTGGCTCCGGCGCGATAGGCCAAGACCAGCCCGTCCCCCGTGGCGCCATAGTGGTTCGTGGTGTCAAAGCTCCGGATGTGCAGCCGGCCGTAGCCACCGGTGGCCAGAATCACGGCCCGGGCCTTCACGGTGAAGTATTCCTCGGTTTCCAGGTTGTACAACACGCCACCGGCGCATCGCCCCTGCTCGTCGAGCAGCAGCTCGACCACCGGCATGAACTCCAGCACCGCGATGGTGTCGGGATGGTTGCGGACCTCGTCCATGAGGGTTCGCATGATGATGGCGCCCGTGTAGTCGCGGCAGGAGAGCATGCGCTTGCGCGACGTCCCGCCGCCGTGAAGCACGTACAGTGAGCCATCCGGGTTCTTGTCCCACACCACCCCCAGTTCCTCGAGCCACCGAACCACCTCGGGCGCATCCTCGGTCAAGGCGCGCACCAGCTCTGGCTTGTTGTCGAAGTGTCCGCCCCCCATGGCGTCCAGGTAATGGATCGGCGGCGCGTCATGCTCGGCAACCGCCGCCTGCATCCCGCCCTGGGACATCATGGAGTTCGCATCGCCGAGCCGCAGCTTGGTGGCGATGATCGAGGAGGCACCGTGTTGGCGCGCGACGATGGCCGCCGCGCAACCGGCTCCTCCGCCGCCGATGATCAGGATGTCCGTCTCGTAGTCGGGGACACGGAGATCGAAGAGGTCGGGAGTGATGCGACTATGCGACTCGAGCAGATCGGCCACCTCCGTGGTCAAGAGCTCGCCCTGGTTGGGCCCAACGCGAACGGCTCGTCGCGCATCCGGCTGGTAGTCGGGGTGGAACCGGTCCAAGACCGCCTGACGCTCCTTGGCCGTCATGGGCGGAAAGACCGGCTTGCCCGATCGCTCCAGCGCCAAGCGGCGCGGGCGTGTCTCTTCGACCTTGCGAAGCGAGGCCTGCATGTACTCCGGGTACATCCTTTGCTCCTGCTCCTAGACGGGACAGTGGCAGCCCACCATCCCCACGTACCCCAGCCTGCAGCCGGGGGAAAAGGCTACTCAATGTCTCGCGCGTAGTATCGCTGGTTCAGCTCTTCCTTGGAGAGGCCCATCAGCTCGGCGTACTGGCCGTTGTAACACCCCGAGCGCACCTGCTCGATCCGCCGGTCGAGGTGCTCGCTGCGCGGGGCCAGGTAGCGGCCGTACAGCCGCCGCGCCAGGATGGCGACGTGGTAGTGCACGATCTCTGCCGGACAGCGGATGGCGCACAGACCACAGGCCAGGCAATCGAAGGATAGGTCCATGACGGTAGCGATGTCGCCACGCTTGGCCGCCTGGATGTAGTCCATCACCTGCAGTCCCTGGGGACAGGCCTTGGTGCAGGTGTTGCAGGCCACGCAGCGGAAGATCTCTGGATAGAGGCGCTGGAAGGCCGCCACGGTGGGGGCGAGCTGTTCGATGTCGTAGCTTGGCTTCTGGGCCGGAATGGCCGGGAGCTGTGCCAGCCACATGCCCTCCTTGACCAAGGTCATGCACGCCATTCCGGTGTAGATCTTGTAGTCCCCCCGCAGGCGATAGACGGTGGCGCAGGCGCCGCAGAAGCCTTCTCGACAGCCAGCACCCCGCTTGATCTGGTAGCCAGCGTACTCGATGGCCCCCATGATGGTGGCGTCCGCCGGGACCCGGTAGGGCCGACCCATGATGTAGACGGTCACCTTCTCAGCCTCTGGCATCGCGAGCCTCTCCAAGTCAGTACTCTGGCGGCAGGCGCCGTAGCTGCGCCCAGGAGTACACCGGGCCATCGCGGCAGATGAGATGGTGCCCGATGCCACAACGGCCGCACTTGCCAATGCCGCACTTCATCTTGTTTTCCAGGGTGGTATAGACCTGCTCATCGGCAAACCCAAGGCCGGATAGGGCCTGGACGACGGTCCGGATCATCACCGGCGGGCCACAGACCACAGCCGTAGCGCCATCCGCGGCAGGCTTCTTGTCGGCCACATTCTGGGCCACAAAGCCCACGAACTCTGGCCAGTCAGGCTCCGCCTGATCGATCGACCGGAACAGTGCGATGTCGGAGCGCAACGCCTCCAGCTCGTCGCGATAGATCAGGTCGGCCGAGCTCCGGGCACCGTAGAACAGCGTCAATGCCCCGAACTCTGCTCGACGCAGCAGCGCCGTCTGCAGGACCGACCAGATCGGCGCCAGGCCAATGCCACCGGCCACGAAGACCAACTTGTGGCCTCGCCAGTCCTCGAGGGGGAAGCCATTGCCGTAGGGCCCCCGAATGCCGAGCACATCGCCGACCTCGAGATCATGGATGGCCGTGGTCACGCGCCCCGTCTTGAGGACGCTGAACTGCAAGTGGTCGGTGACAAGCGGTGAGGATGAGACGGAGATCATCGACTCGCCGCGGCCGAAGACCGACAGCATGGCACACTGACCGCAGCGAAAGACGAACGGCTCCCCGTCGAGCAGCTCGACCTGGAGCGTCTTGATAGGGCGGAGCCCACCCACCTCTTGTCGGATGGAGCGAACCCGCCCGAGACGGGGCAGGTACGGATTAGCCGAGACGATTCCTGACCTCCTCGAGAATGCGGACGAGGTCGATGCCCATCGGACACTGCGAGATGCAGCGGCCGCAGCCGACGCACAGGATGCCTAGCCCGGCCTCGACTCCGTAGCGGAACTTATGACTCACGCGTTGCCTCAGGCGCGCCGCCGCATCCGGGCGCGGATTGTGCCCCGAGGAATGCATCGTGAAATCCGCAAACTGGCACGTATCCCAGGTGCGAATCCGGAGGCCACGGAGCGGCGTGATGCTCATGACCTCGTCGTTGATGTCGAAGCAGTGGCACGTAGGACATAGGTAGGTACAGATGCCGCAGCCAATGCAGCTCATCGACTCCTCACGCCACAGGGGCGCATCGAAGGCATCGGCCAGCTTGCGGTGGATGTCCTCGAGGCTGCCAAGACGCCGCGGCATCTGTGCCAGCGAAGCCCGGTGGCGTTCTTCGACCGCCGATCGGTCGGCCGGATCGACGGGTGCCATTTCACCTTCCCCGGCGGCCACCAGTGCCTCGCCCTGCTCGGTCAGCGCCTGGACGAAGTAGCGGTCGCCAAGGTCGGTGAGAAGGACGTCGAGCCCAGATTCTCCGTAGGGCGATCCGCCCACCGAATCGCAGAAGCAGTCCGGCGATGGCGGCACGTTGCACGCCAGACCAACGAGGGCCGTTGCTCGTCGCCGTTGGCGGTAGAATACGTCCGCCGGTGGCCGCTCCATGACCTCGTCCAGGAGGACCATGGCCCGCCCCTCGCAAGGGCGGAGCCCGACGATGACGGCGGGCTGCACCTCGAGCGTCGTCTCCTCGACCTCGTAGCCACCATCCTCTCCTTGCCGGAAAGCCAGCAGGGGCTCGCTCTGCCGAAACACGAACGCCTTGGCTGGGATCACTGTCATCGGGTAGTCGAGACAGACGTCGGACGCACCGCGCCACAGAGCATAGTTCCAGACCCCCGCTTCGCACTGCGGAAGGTAGATCTGGTAACCCTCGAGACGAGCCAGCCACGCGCCAAGGCTCGCCTTGGGCACCGTCTGACACCTCGGTTCAGCGGATGAAGTCACTGGGATCCTCCATCCGGAACGAGGCGACGAGGGCCGGAGCATCGGGATCGGCGCCAGCGGTATAACCGAACAAGGCCTCGGCTTCCTTCTCCATGGCCTTGTACAAGAGGCGCAAGGGGATGTTCACCGGACAGACGCGCTCACACTCCTGGCAGTCGATGCAGCGCCCGGCCATGTGGATGGCCCGCACCAGGTGGTAGAAGGCATTCTCGGCAGTCACCGTTGACTTCTCGACCCATCGCACCCGCTGCGCCTTCTCCTCGGCCGTCGTCTGGGCCGTGACGGCGTACTGGGTCGGGTCAGCCACGCACTCCTCACAGTAACACATCGGGCAGACCGAACGACAGGCGTAACAACGCAGGCAGCGGTCGAATTCGCGTTGCCAAAAGGCCCACCGTTCGGAAGGCGACAGCGACTCGATGGCCTCCAGCGAGCGATATGGGTTCTGCACCGCACGGCTTGCTGGCTCGCCGATCAGGACATCGTAGAGTCGGGGCGACGGCATGCGGCAATCGAGGCAGCGGTCGGCCATGAGCTCCGAGAAAGGCACCCGCAGCGCCCCGCCCGGTGTGTGCACGAGGAATGCATCCCCCTCCTCGTACGCCACGCGCGTCGGGCTCTGCCCCGCCACCAGGGCGTGCAGACGTCGCTCGTCCACCACACCCCCACGGCCGCACGAGACACCGATCAGATAGACCTCCTCGCGTCGGATGAGCCGTTCCTGCAGCAGCACGGCGATCGCTCGGCTGTCACAACCCTTCACCACGATCCCCGTCGGCCGACCCTCAGCCACGCCGCCGGTCGCCTGCCGCTTTCGCTCGGCAAGGAAAAAGCGGGCGAGGTTGTGGACACAGGTGGGGTCCCAGACGAGGCGTCTGGCCTCGTCGACATCCCGGATGCGGACCGGTCGCGCTCCACCGGTTCGCACATCGCGCTCGTAGGCCAGCACAGACGCCACCGTCGCATCCAACAAGAGCTGCCCAACGGTGGCGATGAGCTCGGCCGCAGGTCCGGTCACGGCCGACGAATCGGCCGCGGTGGGCAGCCCAGCCCGGGCAGACGACTCGGGCACGGCCGCCGTGGCCGGGCCAGCCAGAGCAGGCGACTCGGCCACGGCCGACGAATCGCTCCCAGCAGAGGGATCCGTCCGGCCAGCAGAATCCGTCCGCAACGAGGGGTGAGTCATGGCGTTCGCCTCAGCTTGGTCTGCGGTCCGAGCGGCTTCAGCTCGGCGGTCAGGGCCTGGATGATCTCCGTGAACTTCTTGCCCTCGGCCGCCGAGACCCACGAGACCTGGAACCGTTCGGGCTCCAAGCCAACGTACTCGAGGAGTCTCTTCGTCAGGGCCAATCGCCGCCGCGCGTGAAGGTTCCCGCTCGTGTAGTGACAATCGCCCGGGTGGCAGCCCGACACGAGCACACCGTCCGCACCCCGCTTGAACGCGGCGAGCACGTACAGGGGCGAGACGCTGCCCGAGCACATGACCTGAATGGGGATCACATTCGGCGGATACTGCATTCGGGATACGCCCGCCAGATCGCTCCCCGCCGAGGAGCACCACTTGCACAAGAAGGCGACGATGACCGGCTCGAAGTCGTCGCTCATAGCCGGCCAGCCAAGGAGGCGAAGAGCATCTTCTCGATCTGGTGTCCGGTGGCATTGCGGACCTCGATCGCCGCCCGCAGACAGGTGGCGGCGCATGTCCCGCAGCCCTCGCAAAGCATCTCGTTCACTTCCACGCGCCCACCCACGAGCGAGATAGCGTCGTACGGACATACTGCGACACACATGCCACAGGCGGTGCACAACGCCTCTCTCACTTGGGCCACCGTCGGCGCATGCCACAGCCGCTCTTGGGCAAGGATGGCTACCGCCTTGCTCGCGGCACCGCTGGCTTGCGCCACAGCCTCAGGAATGTCCTTGGGCGCCTGTCCGGCGCCAGCGAGGAATACGCCGCTGGTCACGCTTTCCAGCGGACGCAGCTTCGGATGAGCCTCCGCCATGAAGCCGTCCTTGTCCAGTCCGATCTTGAGCCGCTTGGCAAGTCCAGCTGCATCCTCCGCTGGCACCATCGCTTGTGCCAGCACCACCATGTCGGCCCGAATCTCGACCGTTCGGCCAGAAAGCGTATCCACGCCCATCACGACCAGCTTGCCATCCTCTTCAAAGACCCGCGCCACCTTGCCGCGCAGGTAGATCACCCCATCCTCCTCGACCGCTCGCTGCACGAACTCCTCGTAGCCCTTCCCGCCCGATCGGATGTCAATATAGAAAACATAAGCTTGACCATCCGGGACATGATGCTTGTACAGCATCGCATGTTTCGCAGTGTACATGCAGCATATCTTCGAGCAGTAGGGGCGGTGCAGCTCGGGATAGCGCGCACCCGAACACTGGATGAAGACCACCTCCTTGGGCTCTTGGTGGTCCGAAGGGCGGAGGATCCGTCCCATGGTGGGCCCCGAAGCGGAGCACAGGCGCTCGAATTGCAGTCCATCCAGGACATCGGGGTACGCACCGTAACCGTACTCGGCCATGTGCTGCTTGCCGTAGAGGTCGTAACCGGTGGCAACGATGATCGCGCCGACCTCCTCCTCGACGATTTGCGGCCGATCATCGAAGCTGATTGCTTTCGGCTCACAGACTTCGATGCACTTGCCACAAGCGATGGTTACGATGGGGTCCGGACAGGCCTTGTCATCGAGCACGTAGGTGGCCGGAACCGCCTGGGGGAACGCCATGTAGATGGCGCGTCGCCCGGTCAGTCCATGGTCGAACTCGTTCGGAACGACAATCGGACACACCTTCGTGCACTCGTCACAGAGGGTACACTTGTCGGCATCGACGTACGTCGGCTTGCGAAGGATCTTCACCCGGAAGTTCCCGACATAACCCGAGACCGACTGCACCTCGCTGTAGGTCATCAACCGGATGTTCGGGTGCTTGGCGGCCTCCACCATCTTGGGTGTCAGAATGCATTGCGAGCAGTCCAACGTGGGAAACGTCTCCGATAGCTGCGCCATGTGCCCACCAATGGAGGGCGAGCGCTCCACCAACACCACTTCGTAGCCTGCATTGGCCAGGTCCAGCGCTGCCTGGATGCCGGCGATCCCGCCTCCGACGACCAGGGCACGCCGTGTCACGCTCACGCTCAGCGGCTCCAGTGGCTCATTGCCACGCACGCGCTCGATCGCAATCTGGCTGATCCGCAGAGCCTTGGCCGTAGCAAGCGCCCTGTCCCGGTGCACCCAGCTGCACTGCTCACGGATGTTGGCAATCTCGCACTCGTAGGCGTTCCGTCCCGCCGCCTGCGCCGCCCGGCGAAAGGTGCTTTCGTGGAGATTGGGGGAACAGCAAGCCACCACGATGCTATCCAGGCCTTTCTGCCGAATAGCCTCGATGATCCGGTTCTGGCCGGGATCGGAGCACATGTACAGGTAGTCTTCGGCATGGACGACACCGGGCTGCTTTGCCAATTCCGCCGCCAACCACCGGACGTCCACCGTGCCGGCAATGTTCACGCCGCAGTGACAGACGAACACACCCACGCGCTTCACGCCGGCCCCTCCTTCGCGGCCTGGGAAGCCAGCAACGTCAGGGCATACTCGTAGCCACGGTCGAAGGCCTCGATGTTCCGGTCCAGCGAGCGACTGGGAACCAAGCCCGGCAGCGCCCGTTTCATCGCCTCGGCCGAGACCACTTGCGTGACCGCGGTGAAGAACCCCAGCATCACCAGGTTGGCGAAGATGCGGTTGCCCATCTCCTCCGCCATCCGCGTCGCCGGGACGGCGAACACGCGAACGCGTCCGGCGGCCCGATCGGCCTTCACCAGGTCCGCGTCCACCAGAAGCAGGCCGCCGTCCCGCAGCTCCGGCTCATACTTGTCGCAGGCATCCTGGGACATGGCGACCAGGATCTCCGGCCGATCGACGTAGGGATATAGAACGCGCTCCTCGGAAACGACGAGTTGCGAGCTGCAGGTGCTGCCTCGCGCCTCGGGTCCAAAGCTCTGGGTCATCGTGGCGTACTTGCCCCCGAACAGCGAGATTGCCTTGCCCGTGATGAGACCACAGCGGATGATCCCCTGGCCACCGAACCCGGAGAATCGGATCTCGGTCATTCCTGGACTCCATAAGGCACGTACTTATCGCCGAGTTTGCTGGTAAGATAACTATTCATGCAATCTAAAAACGTTGGCTTTTCTCGGTCAACAAATTTGCCGCAAATAATCTTACTCTGGTAACCGATTGCGACATCTCTTGTATCTGCGTGATGCTTAATTTCGGATTCGTTGTAATAGTACTTGAGGAGATCCAGCCCTTGCCCCAGGCGATTGCGGCGCGCATACACCGTGACGCAAGGCGTGATGACCTCGATGAAGCGAAACCCTCGCTTGCCCAACGCTTCGCGGATGGTGTGCGTCAGCCGGCGAATGTGGAGGCACGTCCAGCGGGCGACGTAGCTGGCCCCGCAGGCGTCGGCTAGGTACGGCAAGTTGAAGGGATACTCGAAGTTGCCAAACGGCGCGGTGGACAGGTTCGCGCCAATGGGCGACGTCGCGGCCACTTGCCCGCCGGTCATGGCGTAGTTGAAGTTGTTGACGCAGATCACCAGGATGTCCATGTTGCGACGCGCGGCATGGATGAGATGGTTGCCACCGATGCCCACAATGTCGCCGTCGCCACTGAAGACCACCACCTGTAATTCGGGATTGCCCAGCTTCAGCCCGGTGGCGAACGGAACAGCCCGGCCATGCGTGGTGTGGAACGAGTCCAGCCGGATGTAGCCAGCGACGCGACCCGTGCAGCCAATCCCGGATACGACCGCCACCTTGTCCAGATCCACGCCGCTCTTGCGCAGGGCGTCCGCGAAGGCGGTGACGACGATGCCGATACCGCAACCCGAGCACCAGATGTGCGGCATACGGTCCATCCGGAGGAAGCCCTCCAGGGGGTTTCGCACCTTCGCCTCTTTGGTCGGCGCTTCCATCTCGCTCATCGCACCGCCTCCAGGATTGCCTTGACGATGTCCTGTGGATCGTGGACCCAGCCACCCGCATGGCTGACCGGGATGGCCGGAGCGCGCCCCCCAGCCGCTCGCTCGACCTCGAGGACCATCTGACCGAGGTTGATCTCCGGCACCACAAAGGCCTTGACGGTTTGCGCCAGCTCGGTGAGCCGAGGGGCGGGAAAGGGCCAGACCGTGACCAGCCGGAAGGTGCCCACGCGCACCCCTTGCTGCCGCGCCAGCTGCACGGCGCGGTAAGCGACACGCGAGGTGATGCCGTAGGACACCACCACCACCTCGGCATTATCACAAGCATCCTCCTCGAAGCGAACGATCTTAGACGCATTCCGGACGATCTTGTCCCGCAGGTGGCGCACTACCCAGTCCTGGCACTCGGCATTGATGACCGGGTAGCCGCGCTGGTCGTGCGTCAGCCCGGTGGTGTGGAACCGGTAGCCATCTCCTGCCTTGGCCATGAAAGGCACCAGATCCTCATCCGGCTCGTAGGGCGCGTACTGCTCACGGGGGCCCTGGTACCACTTGCGCGGCACAAGGGCGATCTGGTCTGCCGGTGGGATGACCACCTTCTCATGCATGTGGCCCACGCACTCGTCGGTCATGAGGAACACGGGGACGCGGTAGGTCTCCGCCAGGTTGAACGCATGCACCGTGAGGTCGAAGCACTCCTGCGGCGAGTCCGGTGACAGGGCAATGATCTGGTAGTCGCCGTGCGACCCCCAGCGCACCTGCATCATGTCACCTTGTGCCGTCAGCGTCGGCAGCCCGGTGGAGGGGCCGCCACGTTGCACGTTGGCGATCACGAGCGGTACTTCCATCATCGCCGCGAGCCCAATGTTCTCCATCATCAGCGAGAAGCCGGGCCCCGAGGTGACCGTCATCGCCTTCTGGCCAGCCCACACGGCGCCAATCAGGGCGGCGACCGATGCCATCTCGTCCTCCATCTGGATGAAGACGCCGCCCACCCGCGGGATGCGCTCGGCGAAGCGCTCGGCCGTCTCGGTGGACGGCGTGATCGGATAGCCGGCAAAGAACCGACAGCCGGCCGCCAGAGCGCCCTCCGCGATTGCGTAGTCGCCATCCAGATAGTGCTCGCCCGTCAGTACCCCCTTCGGATCAGCCGTTACGGTCTCCAACCTCTGCTTCCTCCTCCGCGCACGTGACAAACAAGGCAAACTCAGGACAGATCGCCTCGCAGAGCTGACAGTAGCAGCAGTTCGCCATGTCTCTTACCTCTGGCGGATGGTACCCTTTCGCATTGAAGATCTCGGATATGGCAAGCACATCTCTAGGGCAATATTCGACGCAAAAACCGCAACCCTTACATCGATCTATTTCTATATGGATGACGCCCCGTTTTGGCTTGAGGTCGCCAAAGTAGATTTTCGATCCGTTGGTCATGGTAGAACACCTTTTTCGACCAGAACCGGTCGCGGATCCATGTGGTGCGCGCTAAGCTCCAGGGTCGACTCCGGGCAGCCCAGGGCGATCGCCAAGAGCTGACTGAAATACAGGACGGGAAGTCCCTGGAACTGCGGCTCCATCGCCACCGCCTGCGTCTGTCGATGATCCAAGTTGAAGGCGCACAGCGGACAGCTCACCGCCAACACCTCGGCGCCCCTCCGTCGGGCCGAACCCACGATGGCGATCGTTCGTTCGGCCACGATTTCCGGATGGTCGACCGTCTCGTAGGCGCCGCAGCACTCGGTACGTTGCGGAAAGGACACGCCTGTCGCACCCAGCGCTGCCGCCAGGTCCTCCATGACGCTGGGAGACTCGGAGTCGTCGATCCCGATGCCGGTCGGACGGACCAGAAGGCAGCCATAGTAGCTGGCCACGCGGAGCCCGGACAGCGGCCGAACGATTTGGGCTGCCAGACGGTCGAAGGTCACCTCGTCCCGCAGCCACTCCAAGGGATGCACCACCTCGACGCCACCATCGTAGGCGATGCCCTCGGCATCGATGAACGCGTTGATGGTCTCGAGCGCCTCCGGCTCGGCGCGGACCTTGGCGTTGGCACGCTTCAGGGTGTTGAAGCACATTGCACAGGGCACAAGCAGCGAGTCGGAGCCGGCCTCGGCAGCGCGAATGAGGTTGCGAACGGGCGCCACGTGATGGATGAGATCGTCGGTCGCCAGGGAGAACACCGTCCCGCAGCAGTTCCAGCGGGCGATCTCCGTCGCTTCCAGACCGAGCGCCCGAAGGGCAAACAACAGCGACTGCTCGAAGTTGCGCGCCTGCGTCTTCAGGGTGCAGCCGGGATAGTAGCTCGTCGCCATGTGACTGCCTTGCTCCGCGCGCACCAGCCCTCGAAAAAGGCGGACGGGATCACGCGGTGTACTTGCGAAGGCTGCTGACCAGGGCGATGGTGGGCACGGATTCCCGATCCTCCTCTGCCAGCGCGGAGACGAGGAGTCGATCCTGGTTCCCGCGCAACTGCAGAAGCCGTACCGCCTCCATCACCTCGGCAATGCGGATGCCCTTGGGACAGCGGACGTTGCACACGAGGCAGGTCGCGCACAGCCAAGGGGTCCGCGCCCGACGCAGCTCATCCTCCAGGCCCAGCTGGATGAAGCGCAGCACTTGGTTGGGCAGGAGGTCTGCTTGCGGCACAGCCGGACAGCCAGCCGAGCACTTGCCACACTGATAGCAGGCCAGAACATCCTGACCGCTGATGGCCTCCACCCTGGCAACGAATTCCGAACGCGCTCGCTGGCGCGTTAGCGTCACACGCAATGCTCGGTCCCCTGCTGGCGAATCGGGAGCTCTAAGCCACGCGCCCTCTCGGCCGCCGTTCTCGCTCCCGCCCGAAGGGTGGGTTACTGGCACGTTGGGCCGCAATTATATCCAAGTCGCCTGGTGCGCCGAAGTCACTGGACAGGCAGCGGGTCGCCGACTATGATGCCGCGCGCTGCCGGCAGGGGGGACAGGAACCAAGGGGGGAGGCCAGCGTGGCGGAAGAGACCAGTGCATCGTCCCGGCCGGGCGTGGAGTCCGTGGCTTCCGTCATCCGTGCTGCCATCGGCCGGGCGGTCACCACGCTCCCCGACGACGTGGTGGCAGCCCTCGAGGCCGCGCGCGACCGCGAGTTGGGCCTGGCACGCGTTCAGCTGGAGGCGATCCTCCAGAACGTGGCCATTGCCCGCTCCCAAGGCGTCCCCATGTGCCAGGACACCGGCACCCTGACTTACTATGTGCGGTTCGGCACCGGCTTTCCCCATCTGGCCGCACTCCGGGAAGCCCTGACTGCGGCGGCTCGACTCGCAACCCGAGACATTCCGCTGCGCCCAAACACCGTCCACCCGTTGGACGGCCGCAATCCGGGGGACAATACCGGCCTTCACGTTCCTTCGATCACCTGGGAACCGATGAGCGGAGAAACCGCAGTTGTCACCATCTTGCCGAAGGGGGGCGGCTCGGAAAACTGCAGTGCGCTCATGATGCTGACTCCCGGAGCTGGCCTGCGCGGCGTCAAGAAAGCCGTGGTCGATCACGTGGTCGGTTGTGGCGGTCGCCCCTGCCCTCCCACCGTGGTCGGCGTCGGCCTTGGCGGCGGCGCGGACCTGGCCCTCAAGCTCGGCAAGCTCGCGCTCTTGCGCCCGCTCGGCCAACGCCACGACGATCCCCAGGTCGCGGCCTTGGAGTCGGAGTTGGAGCAACTGATCAACATGTCCGGGGTCGGACCGATGGGCCTCGGCGGCAAGACAACGGTCTTGGCCGTGCACGTCGAGGTGGCGCATCGCCATCCGGCCTCGTTGCCTCTCGGGATCGTCGTCCAATGCTGGGCCCATCGGCACGGCACGGTACGGATTGCGGCCGACGGCGCAGTGGAGGTTGCCTAGCTTCGTGCACGGCCATGGCACAGCCTGCCGAGCTGTCCCGTGCGCGAGCGTCGGCCGATAGCGCCGCCTGGCCACCCCTCGCCCGAGAAGGACCACCAGGAGGACGAATGGAGCGACATCTGACCACCCCCATTGCCGAGCACCAGGCGCGCGAGCTGCGCGTCGGCGATGTGGTCTACCTCACGGGAACCGTATTCACCGCCCGTGACGAAGCGCATGCCCGGCTGTTGGAACACGGTGCCCCCTTCGAGCTGGCCGGCCTAGCGCTGTTTCACTGCGGACCCGTCGTGCAGCGCCAAGACGCTAGCTGGCTGGTGCTGGCCGCCGGCCCTACGACCTCGGCCCGTCTGGAACTCTGGGAAGGCGAGGTCCTGCGGCGCTTTCGGCCACGGCTGATCGTTGGCAAGGGCGGCATGGGCAATACGACGCTGGAGGCCCTCGCCGAGGTCGGCGCCGCGTATGCGCATTTCACGGGCGGCGCCGGCGCGCTGGCTGCCCAGGCCATCGAGCGTGTCGCGGACGTGCGTTGGCTCGACGATCTCGGCATGGCCGAGGCGATCTGGGTGTTCGAGGTGAGGTCCTTCGGCCCCTTGGTCGTCGCGATGGACAGCCATCGCCAGTCGCTGTATGCGGAAGTGACAAGGCAGGTCAACGATAACATGGCGGTCATTCACGAACGAATTCGCGCCACCGCCTAGACACGGGAGAGCAACGCAGATGCCAAGCACCACCGTACGAGAAAGCGATGCCGATGTCGTCCTTGTCGGCGCCGGTATCATGAGTGCCACCCTAGGGTCGCTGCTCCACGCGCTCGCCCCGCACCTTCGGATTGTGGCCCTCGAACGACTCGACGGCATTGCCCTGGAGAGCACCGACGCCACGAACAACGCCGGCACGGGCCACGCCGGCTACTGCGAGCTCAACTACACGCCGGAGAAGGCCGACGGCCAGATCGACATCGCCAAAGCGGTGACCGTCAACGAGGGTTACGAGACCACGCTCCAGTACTGGAGCTACCTTGTCGCCGAAGGAGCACTGCCTGAGCCACGACGCTTCCTCCACGTCTGTCCGCACCTCAGCTTCGTCTGGGGGGACGAGGACGTCGGCTTCCTGCGCCGGCGCTACGAGGCCATACGGAGCCATCCGTACTTTGCGGCCATGGAATACACCGAGGACCATGGCCGAATGCGGGAGTGGATGCCGCTGGTCATGATGGAGCGAGATCCCAGCCAGAAGCTGGCGGCGACCCACATGGCGCGGGGCACGGACGTGGCTTTCGGGGCCGTCACCCGCTTCCTGTTCGAGGACCTGGCTCGGCGAGCCGACTTCCGATTGCTGTTGCGGCATCCCGTGACTGGCCTGGCGCGCGCCCCGGATGGCCGGTGGCGGGTGGCCTTCCGGGACCTCGCAAGCCAGAGTCGGGGCGAGCTGCGTGCCCGCTTTGTGTTCCTGGGGGCGGGCGGCGGCTCGCTGCCGTTGCTCATGGGATCACGCATCGCCGAGGGTCGAGGCTATGGCGGCTTTCCGGTGAGCGGCCAGTGGCTGGTCTGCACGAACCCGTCGCTGATCGCGACCCACGACTGCAAGGTCTACGGCAAGGCGGCCGTGGGTGCGCCGCCCATGAGCGTTCCTCACTTGGACAGCCGGATCATTGAGGGCCGAAAGTCTGTCCTGTTTGGCCCGTACGCCGGCTTCTCCACCAAGTTCCTCAAGATGGGCTCCTACCTCGATTGGCCGCGCTCATGGAAGCCGAGCAACCTGGTGCCGATGGTGGCGGCCTGTGCCAGCAACCTGGACCTCGCCGGCTACTTGATCGGCCAGGTTCTGCAGTCGCCCGATGACCGACTGGCCGCCCTGCGCAACTTTCTCCCGACGGCCCGGCAAGTGGACTGGCAGTTGGCCATCGCCGGCCAACGAGTGCAGATCATCAAGCCCGATCCGAAGCGTCGCGGCAAGCTGGAATTCGGGACGGAGGTGGTCGCTGCCGCCGACGGCTCGATGGCCGCCCTGCTGGGCGCCTCGCCGGGTGCATCGACATGCGTGGCGACGATGCTGGAGTTGATCGGCCGGTGCTTCCCGGAGCTGGCTTCGAGCGCCGAGGGCCAGCGCAAACTGGCGACGATGATCCCTGGCTACGGTCACTCGCTGGCCAAGGACGGCGAGCTCTACGAGCGCGTCCGAGCCCGGACCCAGGAAGTACTCGGCATTCCGGCTTGATCGCCGGCCGACGGAAAGGCGGCTTCGATGAACTTGCACGAGTATCAGGCCAAAGAGCGGCTCCGCGCGCAGGGCCTGCCCGTCCCCGAAGGCGCCGTGGCCGCGGACGCGGCCGAGGCCCGGGAGCACGCCTGGCGACTCGGAGGACCCGTGGCCGTCAAGGCCCAGGTGCTCACCGGTGGCCGCGGTAAAGCAGGTGGCATTCGCTTGGCGGCGACGCCCGATGACGCTGCCCAGGCGGCAGCGGACATCCTGGGCATGGACATCCGCGGCTACACCGTGCGCTCGGTACTGGTGGAGCGGGCCACCGCTATCCAGCGCGAGCTCTATCTGGGCGTCGTTCTGGATCGCGCCGCCCGTCGGCCGGTGCTCATCGGCTGCCGGCAGGGCGGCATCGACATCGAAGAAGTGGCCGCCCGAGATCCGGCGGCCATCCGCCGCGAGACAGTGGAGCCGCTATTGGGGCTCCAGGCCTACCAGACGCGCCGCCTGGCACTCGATCTTGGTCTTGCCGGAACCCAAGCGCGCGCGCTAGCCGACATCGCAACCCGTCTCTACGCTGTCTACGATGCCCTCGATGCCACGCTGGTGGAGGTCAATCGGCTGGCCATCCTCGAGGATGGCACGCTGGTCGCCCTGGACGCTAAGATCAATCTCGACGACAACGCCCTCTTCCGCCATCCGGACCTGGCCGCCCTGCGGGATGAAACCGCGGAGACGCCGGCGGAACGGGCGGCGCGGTCCGCCGGGCTGAGCTACGTCTCGCTCGCCGGCACCATCGGCTGCCTGGTCAATGGCGCTGGCCTGGCCATGGCGACCATGGACGTCATCAAGCTCTTGGGTGGCGAGCCCGCCAACTTCTTGGACATCGGCGGTGGCGCTCGGGCCGATCAGGTAGAGCTGGCGATGCGTCTGCTCTTGGACGATGGCCGCGTGCGCAGCGTGCTCATCAACATCTTCGGCGGTATCACCCGCTGTGACGAAGTCGCCCGCGGCATCGTGGCCGCACTGGCAGCCATCGGGACCGATGTGCCGTTCGTGGTACGGCTCGAGGGGACCAATGCTGCCGCAGGACGATCCATCCTGTCGGGAGCGCATATGCAGACCGCCCAGACCCTCACCGAGGCAGCCCGGCTGGCGATTGCCGCCGCCGGCGACGACCGGGCCCAAGCGCAGAGGAGTCCGACATGAGCGTCTTGGTCGGCCAGGCGCTGTTTCGCGAGGTCGCCGCCGTCCTAGACCCGGCCCAGAGGAGCCCAGCATGAGCATCTTGGTCGGCCGCGACACGCGGCTCTTGGTGCAGGGGATCACCGGTCGCGAGGGGGCCTTCCACACCGCGCAGATGGTCCAGTACGGCACCAACGTGGTGGCCGGGGTTACGCCCGGGAAAGGCGGCGAAGCGGTGGCCGGTGTCCCGGTTTACGACACCGTGCGCGACGCCGTCGCAGCTACCGGAGCCAATGCCAGCGTGGTCTTCGTGCCCGCCGCCCACTGCGCCGATTCCATCCTGGAGGCAGCGGAGGCCGGCATCCGCTTGCTGGTGATCATCACGGAGGGCGTGCCGGCCCGCGACATGACGCGCGTGCTAAGCTACCTGGGCCCGCGGGACATCACCCTCATCGGGCCCAACTCGCCTGGCCTCATCACGCCGGGAGAAGCCAAAGTGGGGATCATACCCGGCGAGATCGTGAAGCCCGGCCCGGTGGGCGTCGCCAGCCGCAGCGGCACCCTGACCTACGAGGTGCTCTACGCATTGACTGCGCGCGGCATCGGCCAGTCCACCGCCGTCGGGATGGGCGGCGACGCATTGCCGGGCACGGGGTTCGTGGAGCTGTTGGCTCGCTTCCAAGCCGACCCCCAGACGGAAGCCGTCGTCTTGATTGGCGAGATCGGTGGCACCGAAGAGGAGCGCGCTGCGGCCTTCCTTCGTGACAAGCTCACCAAGCCGGTCGTGGCTTTCGTTGCCGGCCGTTCGGCGCCACCGGGAAAACGCATGGGGCATGCGGGCGCCATCATCGCCGGCGGCACGGGCACGGCGGAGGCCAAAGTCGCCGCCCTAGAGGCCGCTGGCGTGGCCGTGGCGCGTCATCCCGACGAGATCGCCAGCCTCGTGGCCGAGCGGCTTGGTCGCGGCTAGCCCGGCGTAGCGCTGGCTCGTGGGCAGCGCGCGGCTTTCATCGAACGCGGGCGCGATCGGCCCCGGGTTCCCATCGTGCCCGGCTGCTGGCAGCGCCCGGTTCCCATGGTCCACGGCCGCGATCGGCGCCCGGTCGCCGTCGTGCCCCGCCGCCGGCGCCCGGTTCGCATCGTGCACGGCCGCGATCGGCCGCGGGGTTCCGTCGTGCCCGGCTGCTGGCAGCGCCGGGTTCCCATGGTCCACGGCCGCGATCGGCCGCGGGGTTCCGTCGTGCCCGGCTACTGGCAGCGCCCGGTTCCCATGGTCCACGGCCG